>JAJZZC010000223.1 GCA_021797775.1 Bacillota bacterium | reverse complement strand
CTCCGCCGAGGGCCCACTGGCCTCCCCCGCCGCCGGGCCCTCGCCGCCCGGGGCTTCGCGCACGCCCGCCCCGGCACGCGGGGCACTGGTGGCGATCGCGCGGGCCGCCTGACCATCCGGCCCCGCCGCCGCACGCGCCCCACCCACCGAGGGGTCGCCCCCGCGGGCCGCGCCGGTGGCCCTTTCATCCGTCACCGGCTCGCGCTCGTCCATCGCCGCCTCCAAGCCTGCCAATCCCGTGTCGCGCCAACCGCTCAGCCGGTCGCAGTTCGGGGCGGGCAGCGGCGTTTCCTTGCGGCAGGGCACCGCCCGCCGCGCCCCCTCACCGGGCTCGGCTGCCGATCAGAGCGAGCCCCCCCGCGGGATGGCAGGCAGGGCAGCAGCGTTTGGGCGCCTGCGGGTGAGCCCCCACACAATCCCCGTACAGGATGCACCCAGACGGCAGGCGCCACGCTCGCCCGGCGGCAACCGGGGAGACGGGAGGGAGCGCGCGGGAAGCAGGGTGGCGGCGGGCGCGCGGCAGGAAGGCGCGCCTGGGCCCCAGCGGCGCGCGCCATCGTGCGCTCCGCCACCGACGCGGCTGCGCTGGGCTGTGCTTCGCATGCCACCGTCACGGAACAGGTGGATGCGCGCGGGGAGGTCTACAGCCGGACGGTGGCTAGTCGACCCCAAGGCCGGGCCTCTGGCCGCCGCGACCTGGTGGCGGCGCTCGATGGTGCAGGCCGCGTGACCGGCTGGACCCTCGGCAACCTCGCTGGCGCCACCGGCGCCGCCTGGGTCATGGGCGGTCGCGCCTTCGCCGTCTCCACCGCTTCCGAAGTCGCGGTGTACGGGCTCAGCGCGGGGGCGCGCGGGTACGACGCAACCCGCGTCGCCGTTGTCTCCTTCGGTGCCACGGTCAGCCTGGCTCCCGGTCCCTCGGCCTTGCCATCTGCTCTGCTCGCTGCGACGGCGACGGGTACCTCCCTCTTCGAGGCCCAGGGCAGCACGCTCGTGGCGCTTCCCGGCGGACCGTCTGGCCTCGTGGCCAACCTCGGCGCCGTGCCTTCCGCTCGGTCCTCGACGCCGCGCAGACGCTGGAACGCTTCCGCGCCTGGGGCATCGGCCTCCGCTCCTGCCAGGAGCCCTGGCTGGACACCACCACGCCCTTCGGCGAGGCCCTCTATTACATCACTGTGACCTACGCGGGGCTGGAGCACGCGCTCATCGCCGAACGGGTCCGGGCCGGGATGCAACGCGCCCGCCGCGAGGGCAAGCACCTGGGCCGGCCACCTGCCACCGCCCGGGCCGATGTTCGGCGCCGTTGGCCCGAGGTGGCGGCGGCCATCGAGGACGGCAGACACTGGAGCGTCAACGTCAGCGGGGCGGTCTGTGTGGTGCAGGTGGCGGCGAACGTCACGCCCCCGGCGGGGTCGCTGTTCGCCGGCTTCGAGCACTTGGACGGGGGGGCTGCCGCGAAGGCGCTTGTGCCGTGATCCTGCCCTCGCCCTACGGTATAGTGGGACTGGACGGGGCCAGGGGGTGGCTGCCGTGCTCACGCCGAAAGAGGCCGTCCGCCAGCTTCTTGAGGTCCTCCCGGCCGACTGCTCTTTTGAACCTGAATCTCGCGGTGCCAGGCGGGCGCCGCTACGCAGAAGGGCCCCCCGACGCGAGCAGGTGAGGTCGTGGCGAGGGGCCGGCCCGTGGGCGCCAAGGCGACCGGCCGCCCCATTGCGAAAGTCAGGTTGAAGAGATCCTCTACCGTATCTACGTACAGCAGAAGGTCGCCAAGGGGGAGGAGGACATCGCCGAAGGGCGCGAGATCGACCAGGAAGACATGGAGCGGCGTCTTGCCCGGTGGCAAAAGTAGCCTGGTCTGCCTCCGCCGCACGGGACTTGGAGTGCGCCGTTGCGTACATCGCACAGGACTCTCCGGCATACGCCGCCGCCTTCGCGCGCGAGGTCCTCGCGGCGAGTCGTTCTCTGCGAAGCCTTGGCGCAGCACCCCACCGACATACGGGCCGGCGCCGCGCCCCCGGCGAGGGGCGGTGTTGATCGCCTGCGCCACCGCGGCGTCGAATCCCGCCTCGGCGACAAGCCGAAATACTGGCCGTGGACCGGGCCACGGTCCACCCGCCGCTCATGCCCCTCCGCCAGCGCCAGCAGTAGCCGAGACGGGGGAAGGAGCAGCCTGGCTGCGCGGGCGAAGTCGTTGCCGCCATGCCTACCGGCCGGTCCTCCTCGAATCCTACGCCGAACGCCACCGGTTCCACGGCACCCACCGCGCCGCCAACTGGATCCATCTCGGCCAGACCCAGGGCCGGGGCAAGCTCGACCGCTACCACCAGGCCGGCAAGCCGATCAAGGACATCTACGCCTACCCCCTCGCCCCCCGCTTCCGTTCCATCCTCACCGCCCCCCTCCCCGGCCCCCCGCGACCCGCACACCCCTTCCCACCCTGGCTCGCAGCCACAGCTCACCAAATGGATACCCCGGAGCCGGGGGCTTCCGGACCCGGGGCGGGCTGCGCACTGCCGCTCCCCTGCGTCACGCGAGCGCGGGCGCGGGCATGGGTGGGGAGCCCCCTCCCGGCTGCGAGGGACGGGCGCTACTGCCACACTAGGTGCGACCCGACTGACCACGGTATTGGCGATCGGCCTGCCGGCCCTGGCGGGCGAGCCTCGGTGACGCCGCTTCTGGCGGGAGCGGCGTCACCGAGGGGAATGCCGCCCGGCGCGACAGCCTTTGCCGGGGCAGCAGTCACCCGCCAGGGCTTGCAGGCCGGCCGGCCTGTCCAATCGCGTGAGCAGCAGGCACGGTGTTCGCTGTCGCCTGGCGTGGTCCATCGCAGGACAGGGACCCCGACCCGTCATTGCAGGTAGTTGGCCAGGGTGGGCAGGATCATGCGCGAGCCGACGGCGAGCGCCCCCTGGTAGGTGTTCTGCAACTCCTGCAGCTTGACGGCCGCCTTGGCGACGTCGGCTCCCTGCAGCGAGCCGCTGAGCTGCCGCAGCATGACGCCCTGGGCCGTGATCTGGCTCTGCGCGAACTGCACTCGCTGCATCACGGCGCCCGACTCTCCCTGCACGTTCTGCAGGGACTGGATCGCGAGGTCCAGGTTCGTGAGGTCTGCGCTGTCGAGCTGCGCGGGGTTGGCCGCGGAGCCCGCGCCGGTGTCCTGCAGGATCTGCTGAACGGCGGGCAACAGGAGCCCGAGCCCCTGCATCGGGGTACCCGATGGGTTGCCCGCCGCCGACACGGTGATGGCGAGCTGCTGCTGGCCGCTGGTGGTCGTCTGCACCGTGGCGCTCAGGCCGGAGGTGGCCCCGCCGCTGTACGTCACGGTAGGGGTGGTCCCGGAGAGGGAGACGGTCCCCAGCAGGTTGGGAGAACTGCTCGCCCCCCCCACATACACATCCACCCCGGTGGCGGTCGAGGCTAGGGGAAGGGGCACCGAGAAGCTGATGGTGTTGCCGGCCTTGGACAGTGTGACCGCCGACACCGGAGCCGTCGCCACCGTCCCACTGGTGTTCACGTAGGCGTAGCCGACGTTGTAGGCCTGTGTGACCAGCGACGAGGTCCCCGCCGCCTGGGAGAGTGTGGGGGCGGCCGGCGTCGTCCCGGCCTGCTGGAAGACGTTGCGGGAGGGCGTGCCGGTCCCAGGGTTGATGGTCACACTCACGCCCGGCCCCACGTCGCGCACCAGGGCTTGCGACGGGCTGGCGCCGTACTGGGTGGTGACCGACGAGCCGGAGGCAGACAGAACAAAGGGGGCCGTCCCCGTCTGCTCGCCGTTGAAGATGTACTGGCCGGCGTACTGTGTGTTGCCGATGTCGACCAGGCTCCCCAGCAGTTGCTTCACCTGATCATGGATCGCGCTCATCGCGGCGCTGCCGGAGGTACCGGTGGTGGCGGTCGCCGCCTGAAGCGTCAGCGTGCGCACCTGGTTGGCCACCTGCACGCCCTGCCCCAGCGCGGACTGGTACGCGTCGAGCCAAGAGAGCGCGCTCTGGGCGTCCGACCCATACTGCTTGTTCTGTGCCGTCGCGGTCTGCAACTGCAACAGGCGCTCGGCGCCGATGGGGTTGTCGCTCGGCTGGTTGATCTGATTCCCCGTGCTGAGCTGCTGCTGGACCTTGGCCATGGCCGATAGGTCCGTCTGCAGGTTGGCGGTCAGCATCGACCCCATCATCAAGTCCGTCACGCGCACGACGATGCCCCCCTTCAGCTCCCGCGGCTGCCTGCGCCCCCTACGCGCCGCACCCCCGCGTCCCCAGCGCACGCTCGGCGGGGTGGGCCCACCAAGCGTAGGCCCGTCGGCGACTCCCCGCCGCATGGGCTGCGCCCCGCCATGAACCCCGCCCGCGCGCCCCCGGCGCGCGCACGGGCGGCCGGTCGCTCACTGGTCGCCCCGCCCCGCCGCGCGCACGGCCGCAACTCTTGGGGCGCGCCTCCCCCCGTGTTGAGACCGACGGGCCGTAGCGGAGCGCGCGCCCTCGCCCGCCGCGGGGCGAGGCCTGCGCCCCGCGGCGGCGGGACCGCGAGGGCATCGACCCTCATGGGCCACGCGCCCGCTGACAGCGCGGACGCGCCCGGGGGGCAAAAGCCCCCCCTCGCGTCCCCCCGAGCGGGGGACACCATCCCTCCCGGCACGCCGGCCCGCCCGTGCGCGCTCCCTGCGCCCGCGGCGGCTTCGGCCTCACTGCGTCATGTTGACCAGTGTGCCGAGCATGCTGTCGATGGCGCTGGTCACCCGAGCCGCGGCCGAAAACACGTTCTGCGCCTGCACCATCTGCACCATTTCCTGGTTAAGCGAGACCCCGGAGATCGATTGCTGCTGCGTGCTGATGCTCTGCTGCAGCGACTGCTGCTGCGACTGGGTCGCCTGGGCGGTGGCGACATCGGTCCCGATCTGCCCGACCAGAGCGGCATACGCGTCGCCAGCGGTGGCCGCGCCGGGGGTCCCCGCCGCCACCACCTGCTGGTTCTGGAGGTTGGCGATGGCCAGGGCATTACTGCCGTCACCTGGGCCCCCGCTGGGACTGCCGGCCGCCGCCACCTCCTGGGGTGCGCTGAGCAGCGAGGGGTTGACGGCGATGTTCGCCGCCGTCTGCGCCGGCGGCTGGGCCGACCCCGCGCCGGGAGCGGACAGCGTGATCGTCAGCACGGTCCCGCCGGTCGTGCCTGTGCTCACCGTCGCGCTGAGTCCCGAGGTCGCCCCCCCGCTATAGGAGACGGCGCCGGAGGCGCTGATCCGGCCCAGTTCCCGCGGGGAGGCGCCCGTCCCCACGTAGACGTTGACGCCGTTGGCGCTGGAGGGCAGCGGGACCTGAAAGCTGATCGTATTCCCGGCATGCGAGAGGAAAATGGACGACGAGGGCGCGACCTCGGTAGTCCCACTGGTGTTGGTGTAGGCGTAGGCTACATTGTAGGAGGCCGCGGCCAAAGACGAGGTGCCGGCTGCCTGCGAGAGGCTGGGGGCCGCCGCCGCGCCGGTGAAGAAGCCCGCGTAGGCGCCGCCGTCGTAGGTGGCCACCGGGTTGCCGTTGGCGTCCGACCCGGCCGCCTGCTGCTGGTTGACCGCCTGGCCGATCGCCCCGGCCAGCGTGTTCAACTGGTTCAGGTACCCCGGCAGGGTCTGGTCGCGCAGCGTGAGCAGCGCGCCGAGCTCACCACCGGAAATGGCGGCCGGCTGCCCCGAGAAGGACCAGTTGACGCCGTGCAGACCCGTGTTGGGGTTGACCGCGGTCTGCAACTGCTCGACCTGCGTCCCCGCGACCACATCGATGCCGCCGACCCCGACGGTGGCCTCGCCATCGGACGCCCACGACACCTGTACCGGGACGAGCTGCGCCAGTTTCCCGATCAGGGCGTCACGCTGGTCCTTCAGGTCGTTGGGCTGCTGACCGGCTGCGGAGGCGGCGCCGATCTGCTTGTTATAAGAGGCGATCTGCTGGGCGAGGCCGTTGATCTGGCCTACCGCGCCGACCACCGTGGCATCGAGGCTCTGCTGGAGGTTGCCGAGCCCCTGGCTGAGCGTGTTGAAGGTCCCGGCCAAGGCCTGTCCCTGGTTCACCACCTGACTGCGGGCCGCCACGCTCTGCGGGTTGCTGCTCAGCGCGTCCCATGCCTGCCAGAACTGGTCCATCGCCTGGTTCAGGCCGCTGCTCGACGGCTCGTTCAGCAGGGCCTGCGCCTGACTAAGGGTGTTGGCCTGCTGCGTGGCGGCGCCCACCTGACCGTCGTTCGTCCATTGCTGCATCTGCAGGAAGTGGCTGACCTGCCGGGTGACGGCGGCCACCTGCACCCCCTGCCCAAACTGCCCGGGGACGCTGGGCTGGTCCAACGTCGGCGGGCTGTACGGGGGATTCGGCGCCAAGTCGACCTGTTGCAACGCGTAATTGGCGTTGCTGCCGTTGGCGATGTTGTGGGAGGCCACGGACATCACCGCCTCCTGCGCCTGGAGCCCGGACAACGCCACCTGCAGCCCGGCGAACAGCCCGCCGCCCACCTGCCTGCCCCCCCTGCGGCCCCTGCCGCGCGCACATGGTCCAGGGCCTACCGCGAGCCACCCTGGTGGCCGCTGCGAAGGTCCTTTGTCCCAAGGCCACGGTTTCCTCGCCCATTGTGCCCCAAGGCCTTCCCGCTCTGGCCCGGCCAGGCGGCTGCCCCTCCCGGGAGACCGGCGGCCTGAGCGCTACGAACCGGCACCTTCCGTCGGCGCCCAAGGGACCCTGGCAGGGCCCCAGCCCCGCCCAACCAGGGTCAGCCGCGCCGGTCCATCACCACTGGCACCCCGGCGCCAGGCCACGCGCCCTCGCGGGTATAGCCCGAGGAGGTATCCCCGCCGCGGAGCGCGGCCAGCGAGCGCAGCGCAAAGGCCGTGAAGGCTCGAGCCTGTTGCAGCAGGACGCGGCCGCGCGCGAGGGCCCGGCGGACGTCGTCCGCCGACGCCAGCAGCCCGCGCCAGGCACGCGCCACCTCGTCGGCTGCGGCTTCGGCGCCCGCCCGCCGCAAGGCGGCGGCGAGGTCGCCCTCCGGTTCCCGCAGCCGCGCACCGAGCACCCTCGCCTCGCGGTCACGCGCCTCCGCGGCCTCCCGCCAGCGGTGCAGCGCCCGCTGCTGCTCCTCCACCACCGCCGCCACGGGCTCCGCGCGCCCCGTTTGGAGCGCGGCGACCAGATCGGCGCAGCACGCCGCCAGCGCGGTACAGGCGGCGCGCTCCACGGCCAGCGCCGCCAGCAAGCCAGAGGCCAGGGCCGCCGGGGATCCGACGTCCGGACCTCCGGCCGCGGCATCCGGCCCGGGGGTGCCCTCCGGCATCAGTTGCCCGCCCCCAGGTGGTCCCCCACGGAGCGCGACAGCATTTGGCGCGCCACGTCCCGGGCCGGCGGTTGCAGCCCGGCGCGCAGACGCGCGCTGGCGCGCTGGACCACGGCGCCGCGCACATCGGGGAGCGCGCGCAGGGCGGACAGCATGCCCGCCACGACCTGTGTCCCCGGGAGATCGACCCCGTCCTGCGCGGCCGCGGCCGGGCGACTCGCCTCTCCGCCCCCGGCGGGGGCCACCTGCCCCTGCCTGTACGTGGCGATGACGTTCCCCACTTCGCGGATGGAGATCATCAACGCGCCGCACCTCCCAGCACCTGATCTCTGCTCAGCGCCCGCGGGTCCTGCCGCTGCCTACGAACCGGGACGTGCGGGGCGGCTGTGGTACCCGCGCCGGTCGGAGCTGTCCGCAGGGGGCTGCGGGGCCGGCCGGGTAGACCGAACCGCCGAGCGCTGGGCCGCCTGCACCTTCGCGGCACAGACGGCACAGACCTTGCCCGGCGAGCCGCGCAGGGGCGCGCCGCAAAGCACGCAGTTTACCGCGTTGCCGTCCATGCCTAGCGCGATCCGACCGCTCTCGACCAGGCGACGGACCACCTTGGCCGGCACCCCTGTCCCGGCCACCACCCCGGAGAGGCTGTGGTCTCCCTCAGCGGCAAGGTGGGCCGTAATGGCTTCGACCACGGCGTCGTCCTCGGCCGCGCAATACGGGCAAGGCGTGCCCGGTGACGAGGTCAGTAGGCGGCCGCAGTTGGGACAGTTGCGCAGCACCGACCGCACCCCCCGCTCCGTGGAACGGTACCGTTTGGAGTATCGGCCGATGGGGGCCGGTCGTTGAGTGCCACGGGCCGGTGTAACGGGGCCGTCGCCCCGCAGCGGGGCGCACGCACCCGGGCG
>JAJZZC010000222.1 GCA_021797775.1 Bacillota bacterium | reverse complement strand
GAGGACGCCGCGCGCGCCGCAGGCGAGGCCCAAGGCCTCTCGTTCGTGCGGGCCGCGCCCTTAGGCGGTGCCTGGCTGCTGGATGCGCTCTGGCAGCAACTGCATCTGGACAAGATGGCAACCCGAGCCAGACCATGCCTTCACAACGCGGTTCAGCGAACAGGTGCACTCCGTCGGGCATTACGCTGTCGTCATCATTCGGTGCCACGCGCTGCCGCGCTCGATCCAGAATCTGCACCATGGAGATCTGGAATAGTCGACTTTGTCGCATCCCGATCTTCGGCAACTTCGCCTTGCAGGTGTGCGAACGTCTTGGCATGCTGTTCGAAGATCTGGCGGACGGCCGCTTCGAACAAAGGCGCTACCGACCCCTCCAGTCGCGCAATGGCCGCCTCCATGCGGGCCACGGTCGATTCCAGTTTGATCACGCTACGGGAAGCCGACACGGACAGCCGACACGGACAGCCGACACGGACAGCCATAACCCCAGACCTGTGAGCAGCAGGCCCGCCATCGATAGGCCGAGGCCAAAGGCGCGGAACGTCATCGGTGCTCGTAGGCCGGCCAGTTCCTCTTCAGCCAGCTCACTCCGCTATCCTTGAAGCCAAATCCAGACCAGTCGTCGCCGACCTCGAAGACCAGTATCTTGCCGCCTGCCGGAGCAACGCCTCGGCAGGCGGCGGGACATCGCGCGCCCACATGTTGCCCGCGTCTACGATCCATGTGGACTCTAGATGGTGCCACCATGCGGGGAACGCCTTAAGCTGTTCGACGAGGGGTCTATAGTCGGAATCCTCCGGTAGGTCATAGGTGACACACAACATAAACCGTTGCCTCCCTCCGTCGCGCTCAATCCCATAGCGCAGGGGCGGGTCCGGCCAAGGTTCTTGCCCGATCGTAGTGTATGTCGCCTCGCGCACCAGGCACAAGAGATCCCGGAGTCGCCGCGCGGTTGATGCTGTGCCGCCACCGACCCGGCCGCGGCAGGCCGCCTGCCGCCCGCCCCCTCACGACAGCGCCGCCACGCGCGTGAGGAAGCTGCCCAAGTGGCCCCCGAACTGCACCGGCGCCTTGGCCAGCGCCGCCGCGTCCGCCTGTACCCGGGCGCGCGCGGCGGCAGCCGCGGCGCTGTTGCCGGCGGCGAGATCCCGCAGCAGGCCCAGCGCTTCCAGCCCGTAGGTGCCCTCACGCGGCATCCAGGCCACCCACGGGGCGATCTCGGCGGAGAGCGCGGGGTTCGGCAGGCGGCTCAGCGCGGGCGCATCCGCCACCCAGGCCGAGAACGTGGCGCGCAGGGTGGCCATGGCCGGCAGACGCCCCAGGGTCGCCGGGTTGCGCGCGTAGGCCGCCAGGACCTGGGCCTCCCCGCCGTCGACCGTGGCGTCGGTGGTGGTCCAGTACCACCTGTTGACCGGGAGGATCTCGGGATACGGCGAGAGGGCGCGGGCGAATACCGTGAAGGGGCCGGCCAGCGGGCCCGCGACCGCGGCGATGGCTGCCCGCCAAGAGGCGACGGGGTTATAGGTGGCTGGGTGGTTCAGGTAGTCCGCCAGTGTGGCCAAGGGCACCTCGGAGGCATAGGGCTCCAGCATGGGATTGGACAGCACGCCGCGCACATGCGGCCCCAGGTTGGGCGCGAGGCCGCGCACCGGGCCCAGGAACATGTCCTGCGGCTGCATGGTGGCCGGGTTGTTGAACTCGGGCTGCGGCACGGTCCAGTCGTTTACAGGGTAATTGTACCAGATGAGGGGCGGGCGGCCGATCAGCCGGGCGATCGCCTCGGCGTTTGCCGCCGTGATGGTGGGCGAGACGACCCCGGGGCCGGTCCAAATGATGTCGATGGCGGGATTGAGCCGGGAGATGTGGGTGAAGTAGATGCCGGGCTGCGCACCCCAATAGTCAGTAGGGGTGAACATCAGCTGGAAGGAGGGATCAACGCGGATCTCCGCGGCGTAGATGGCGTTGGTGAGGGCGACCTGGGCCAGGGAGATACTGCCGTGGTAGATGCGCTGGTCGGCGGGCCACTTGAGGTTGTAGCTGACGTCGTCAAAGGAGAGCATGAAGTCATGCACGCCGATGCTGCGCAGCTGCGCGAACTTGGCCTCGACGGCCGCGCGGTCGGCGGGGCTGCTGTACACGATGCTCAGCCCCGGGCTGAGCGAGTACACGAAGCGCACGTGGTCGCGGCGGGCGGCGGCCACCATGGCGGCGATGGTGCGCAGCTGCGCCGCCGGGTAGAGATCCTGCCACTGGTTGCGCTGGTAGGGATCGAACTTCGGGGCGTAGACGAACGTGTTCATGCCGTGCGCGCCCATGAAGGCCAGGACGGCCTTCGTCTCTGGCAACGTCCAGGAGAGGCCGTAGTACCCCTCGATCACGCCACGGATCGCAAAGGGCGAGGGGGAGGTGGCCGGGGCCGCGATGGCGGCGGCGGGTAGCAGGCCCGCCGCCCCCAGGGTGGTCGCCGCCAGGACCGCCGCGCCCAGCCGGCGCGCCTTCCGCCAAAGACCCATGACTCTCTGCCTCTTTTCGCGAGCGTCTTGCGCGTTGACCGGGGCGCGGCAACTGCCGAGCAGGCGGGCCGCTCCCCCCAGCCGCGCGGCTGCCCGGGTGCGCGGCCGCCGTCAGGGTCCGACGGGCAAAGACCCCGGCCGGGCGCCGCGGGCTGCCGGCCGCACCCACCGTCGGGGCGCGACGGGCCATATCCCGGCCGGGCGCCACGTTGGGCGGCCCGTCACCGCCACCACGCCCCTGACAGAGGCCATCGGGCAAGAGGCTGGCTGGCCGCCGTAGAGCGCCGCCAGTCGCCGGACCACCGCGGCAGGGCAGGACGGACCGTGGGTGGGGTGCCGCCGGCAGAGGTGCTGCGTCCGTGACAGCGCCCCCCCTACGCCCCCGCCTCGGACTGCGGTTCGTGCGGGCGGTAGGGGACCCCCGCGAGGGCTCCGCGGCAGCGCCGTCTTCGGCGTGATGGGTCTAGGCCCCTGGTCCGCGCCCGCCGCTGTCCCGGAAAGAAGCGGGACGGTTAGAGGCCGATCTCCCAGGCGTGACCCGCTGTGCCGCAGATGCGCTAGCCTCGGGGGGCGAGGGGGCGCCGCCGAGGGTGCAGCGCGGCGGTGAACCGGAGGCCCGGGCAGGGCCCGCAGAAAGGCCACGCCGCCCGCGCGCCGCCGGGACGACCGGTGCGGCGGCCAGGGGCGCCCGCCAGCGTCCCGCGCGCCGCCGGGCTTGCCGCCTGCGACCCGCCTGGGCGATCCCCCCTGCACGGGCGGTCCGCTGGCCCGAGATTCGCGGCTCTTGTCCCCGCTCTCCTCCAGGGATCTTCTGGCACGTCGACCGGTGCCGCCTGTCACCGCCACGGCCACCGCGACCGGGGCCACGGGCCGCAGCCCGTATGCTGTACGGCGGACGGCCCGCACGCCTCGGATAGGCAGCGGGCACAGGGAAGGAGCGCGTAAGGAAGGGGGGATAAGAGAGGGCGGTATGGTGCCGGTAGGCGGCGACGGGAGGGGAAACGCGGTCTCTCTGCGGCGGCACTCCCGCCGCGGGTCCGCGGGCAACGCCGTGGTGCCGATACCTGCCGGTCTTGCCTGAGTCCCCCATGCCGACGCGGTCGGCGCCGCGCGGAATTAAGAAGGGCGGGACCGGCTCGCGCACGGCCGTCCAGTAAGTCGTCGCAGAGCCACCCACTACCGGCACGTGCCGCCCCTGCCGCGGGACCAGCTGGTAGGTCGGGGCCCCGACGGGGGGAAGGGCACCCCGGTGGCGGGAGCCCCGTGCCGCCCACACCGGTTGCTGGCCGCGCCCGGTGGACGGTCCCTGCCCCGATTCGCGACGTGGGCTCCTTGCGTGGCCCGGAGCCCCCGATTAGCTGGCCCGCCCGTGTGCCCAGGTTGCGGCGCCGTGCCTGTGGCCGGCCCCGCCCGGCCCGCGGTCCGTTCGCCCTCTCGGCCCGCGCCGGCTTGACTCCGCCCGGGCGCAGCGGGGATAGTCGGTCCCGGTGGGGCGCGCGCGGCGCTGGCGGCTTGGCGACCTGGTCGGGACGGAGGGGTGGTCCGTTGAAGCTGCGGGTAAGCATGGAGGTCGATCCCGGGGTTTTTGACGAGAGTGAACTCGGGCGGGTGGGCGCGTTCGTGGCCCAGCGCCACCACATCGGCTGGCTGAGTTTGCGGGTGGACGCGGACCGGCTGGCGGACCTCCGCGGTTTACCTGGGGTCGTGGACGTTTCGGCGGTGCTGGCCTGCGACGGGGAACTGGCGGACCTCTCGCCCGCGCCGGAGTGGAGCGAGCTGGCGGCGGCCGCCTGTGGCGAGCTGTTGCGGGCGCGCCTGGAGGCCGGGCGGTGGCAGGGCCGCGTGGCGTTGCTGCGGCAGACCCTGGAGGCACGAGAGAAGTGCTTCGTGCGCAGCCACCGCACCGACGCGCAGGACATCGTGGTCCTGGCGCGCGGCGCGGGGGGAAGCGAGCGGGTGGTCTGCCGGCGCAGCGACGGGTTGCGCGACCTGTCGGTGGCGGGCATGCACGACATGGAGGCGGGGGAGACCCACGTGGCGGCGATGTGGGTCGGGCACCTGCCGGCCGGGACCTACCGGGTGCGCGCGGGCGTGGACGGGTGGGTCCGCGTGAAGGGGCGTCCCACCCCGTTCTCCTACGAGGCGGAGGTCGCTCTGGGCAGCGCGGTGGCGCGGCGACCCGCCTGAGGCAGCAGGCGACCGGGCATGCTCCGCCGGGATGTCATCCCGCGCGAGCGGTGATCCCGTGGGCGCGCCGCCCTGGTGCCCGGGCGCGCTTGCCCCGGCGGGGGGCGCCGGGCCGGCGGGAGGAGCGCGCCGCCCCGGGATCGCGCCGGGGCGGCGCGCGGCGGGAAGCGACCCGCCCTCCCCGTGGGCAGGGAGGGGAGCGGGCTCCCGGGAGTGGGGCGCCCCGCGGCGGTGACGAGTGGCAGGCCGTCGCCGCGCCTCCACCGCGTTCGGGCGGGCGCGGGGCTTTGGGTCCTTCCGGGCAGCGGACCCCGGGGGGGCGCCTGTCGGGAGCGTACCCTTGCCGTGGTGGTGCGCCTGATGTCCGGGGCGAACGCGGTATGCGGCGCCTGCGGGCATCGGCTGCCGGACCCAGACGGTCCCCGGCCGCGTTCGCGGAGCGGCCCTCCGCGAACGGGCTGGCGCCGCGGCAGGGACGCATTCCTCCGCTCGTCGTCTCCATGTCGGCCACGGACGGCCGGTTGGTGCGCCGTCGTCCCGGTACCGCTGTGGGCGCTGGAAGCGCGTGGTGGCCGGAGTGGTCGCGACGTCGGCTGTCTCGTCGGGATGAACGGTGTTGCCCAGAGACCCCGCCGATTGGCGTGATTCCTTAGACCGGGAATGGCCCTGGGGAGTATGCGCAGCCCGAGCGCGCAGCGTCCGTTCGCGCCTTGCCCGCAGCGGGCAAATCGAAGGCCGGAGGGAGCGGAGACCTGGTCGGCGGACGGCGTGACAGACCGCGCCTCCGGTCGGTCACGCGCCCATGACCAGGTCGCAGCACCCTTGCCCACTGGAAGGGATCCGCGGCGAGCGCCCGCCGGGCACGAGCGGCGCGCCGCTGCCCCGGCGAGTACCCCCGCGGACGCCGCCTCTGGCGCGCCGCAGGGGCTGACCGGCATCATCGGCACCGCCGGCCACGTCGACCACGGCAAGACCACGCTGGTGCGCGCTCTGACGGGGGTGGACACCGACCGCCTGCCGGAGGAGCGGCGCCGCGGCATCTCCATCGACCTGGGCTTCGCTGAGGTGCTCCTGCCGGGGGGCCGGCGCGCCGGCATCGTCGACGTCCCCGGCCACGAGCGTTTCGTGCGCAACATGGTCGCTGGTGCCAGCGGCATCGACCTCTGCCTGCTGGTGGTGGCCGCGGACGAGGGCGTGATGCCCCAGACGCGGGAGCATCTGGACATCGTGCGGCTGCTCGGCGTGGGGCGCGCGGTGTGCGCCCTCACCAAGGCCGACTTGGTCGATACGGCCTGGCTCGACCTGGTGCGAGAGGACGTCCAGGCGTTGCTGCGTTCCACCCCCCTGCGTGACGCGCCGCTGGTGCCCGTGTCGGCCGTGAGCGGCGCCGGGTTGGAGGAACTGCGCCAGGCGCTGGCCACCGGCCTGGCCGGCGTGGAGGCGCACCACGACCGCGGTTTCGCGCGCCTGCCCGTCGACCGCGTATTCACGGTGGCGGGCTTTGGCACGGTGGTGACCGGGACGTTGACCTCCGGCGCGGTGTCGCTGGAGGACCGGCTGGAACTGCTGCCCGCGGGGCGGCCCGTGCGCGTGCGCGGCCTGCAGGTGCATGGCCGGCCCGTGGCGACCGCCCGGGCCGGCCAACGCGCCGCGCTGAACCTCGGCGGGATCGAGCGGGCCGACGCGGCGCGCGGTGACGTCGTGGCGACGCCCGGGACGCTGGCGGCCCACACCCTGCTGGCGGTGCGCCTCCTGGCGCTCGGCGAGCGGGGTGGGGTGGCGCCGGCCGCCGGTCGGCCCGTCGCACAGGCGGGCGCCTTGCGCCACGGGCAGCCCCTGCACGTGCACGCCGGCACCGCGGAGGCGGTGGGGCGGCTCTCCCTGCTGGAGGGCGATGCCCTGAGCGCCGGTGGCGCGGGCTTCGCCCTGCTGCGCCTGGACCGCCCGCTGGCCGTCGGCCGCGGCGACCGTTTCATCGTCCGCTCCTACAGCCCCGTCACCACGCTGGGTGGGGGCGTCGTGCTCGACACCGGGCGCCGCTACCACCGCGGCGACCCGGCGGCCCTGGCTGCGCTGGCCACCCTGGAACGCGGCGACCCCGCCGAGTTGCTGCTGGCGGCCGCCCGGGGTGCGGTGCCCCTGGCGGCCGCCGATGTGGCCCGCGGCGCGGGGCTGCGCCCGCCGGAGGCGGAGCCCGCGCTGGCGCGGCTCCTGGCGGACGGGCGCTTGGTCGCCCTGGAGGAGGGGGGGGCGCGCCTGGTCACGCCGGCCAGCGCCTGGGCCGACCTGCGCCAGCGGGTGCTTGACCAGGCGCGCGACTACCATGCCCGCTTCCCGCTGCGCGCGGGCCTGCCCCGCGAGGAACTGCGTCGCGGCGCGCTGGCCGGTCTGGACACCCGGGCGGCGTCCGCAGTGGTCGCGCACTTGGCGCGCGGTGGGGATGTGGGGGTCGAAGGGGAACGCGTGGTGCTGCCGGGGTTCCGCCCATCGCTCCCCCTGGCGTGGGCCGTAGCCGCGGATCGGCTGGCCGCGGCGCTGGACGCCGCGGGGCTCACGCCGCCGGGCACGGCCGAGGCCCTGCAGGCGGCGGGGTTTCCCGGGGACGCCGCAGAGCGGGGTGAACTCCTCGCCCACCTGGCGGAACGCGGGCGCCTCGTCCGGGCCGGCGACCTCTGCTTCTCCCCGCGCGCCGTGGCCGAGGCGGCGGACGCGGTACGTGGCTTCCTCCGCGCCCACGGCAGCATGACCGTGGCCGATCTGCGCGATCTGCTCGGCGTGACCCGCAAGCACGCCGTGCCCCTGGCGGAATACCTGGACGGCGCCCATGTCACGCGCCGGGAGGGCGACGTGCGCAGGCTGGCGTAGGACCGGGTGGGCGTCGCGCGGCCTGGCCTACGCCAGCCGGTACGGCCCGGCGGGCGGGTCGGCGGCGGGCGCGCCTCGGCGAGTGGTCGCTCGGCGCCGTGACGGATACGGTCTCGAGGCGGCTCGGGTTCGCCCCATTGGTCGTCGTGTTCGCCCTGGGCGGCATCCGGGCGGTGCGGAGGGCTCTCCACCTCGGCACCCTAGTCGCCGTGTTGTGGTGGGTGAACAACGCGGTGTGGCCGTTCGGCAACCTTGCGGGCGCGTGGCGCGGCGTCCAGAGAGGCCTTGCCTCAGTCTGTGTGCACCGTGGGCTGGTGCCTCATGCTGCTGATGATGCTACTTGCGAAGCCGCTGACCACGCTTTATGCGACGGCCCGGCGGCCCTGGCGGGCGAGCCTCTGGCGCCGCCGTTCCCGGCGGCAGCGGCATGGCCGGGCAACGGCATGCCGTGCGGCAAGGCAGCCTACGGCGGCGCAGCAGTCCCCCGCCAGGGCTTCGCAAGCCGCCAGGCCGCTCAAGTAGCGTGAGCAGCGGGGCCGCTGTTCGGTCTCAATTGCCATGGTCAGTGTAGGGGCTCAGATTACGTGGCGGCAGCAAACCTTTTCCTGCTCGGGAAGAGGGTCACTTCTTGGGCACCGGCCTCCAGCCCCTGTGCCGCCTGGCCGCTGCCGGGGTCAAGGCCGCGCAGCGGGC
>JAJZZC010000024.1 GCA_021797775.1 Bacillota bacterium | reverse complement strand
CGATTGGAGGGTCTTGGCCTACACTCAGCGCGCTCCCTCTATTCGGCCTGGCTCGGGCTTTCCGGCATGCGGCCAGGCTGAACAAGGGAGCTTTTCTATCTGGTTGGCAAGTCCTGGTTGTCCTAGTAATGGGTGATGCCTGTGCTGTATGCTGCTGCTGCTGCTCGCGCGGTGCCTTCCGCTGCGGATGGGACGACTACCTGATTACATCCCGACCGCCGACCGCAAGGCGCGAGTGCTTGTTCACATTCCCGAGCGCGTGGAGTGGCGTCGCCCTGGTCCCCTCACGCCAGCCCCCTCAGCCCCAACGCCCCTGCCCTTTCCGTCATCCCTCCGAAGAGAAAGGAGTGCGAGGACGGCGCAGTAGAAAACACCGCCGTTGCCGCTGGGCGGCCGAAAGCCTTGCGGTACACGGACCGAGAGCCTGATGGCAGCGCGAAAGAGGGCGAGCGCGGCACCCTCCGAGGGCTCTGCGGGTGGGTCGGCGCCGGGTACTGCCGCGCACCCCGCCGCGGCAGGGCACCGCTGGGCAGCGGTAGGGTCGCGTGGGGGTGCTCTGGAGGGTGACCGCACGGGCCAGTTCCCAGGGGACGGCTGCCGTGGCGGCGCCCCCGTTGTGTTCGGCGGCCCCAAGCCGCGATGGGTCGTGACACGCCCGTGCGGAGGTCTGAGCCGACGTGGTCCGAGGGAGATCCCGCGTGTAGCACCACCCGCTCTGCAAGGGCTCTCCTAGAGGGCGACAGTGCGCCCCGCTGCCGCCAGCACGTGTCCCGAGGGGGGTTGGCAGGACGCGGCTCTGGCGCGCAAGAGGGGCCCGGCGGGGAGCGCGCGAGGCAGAGGGCCCCGCCGGTGCGCGGCGCCGCGATGGCTTCGGTTGGGCTGAAGGGGCCACGTGTCCCCCGCAGACCTGCGCGGCGCGGGAGGCGACCTGGGTGTCTGGGCGACGGAAGCGGAGGGCGCCTGTGCGCAGGAAGCGGCCTGGGCCAAGGGCGCGCCCGGGTGGAGCAAACGGCGGGGCGGAGGCGCCTCGGGCGGAGGATCAAGCCGAAGGCCGGATAGGCCGCCGGGCACCAGGCTTGCCTTGTGCAAGAGGGCGTCGGCCGTGCACCCGCTCGCCGGTCGCGACGGGACTCCCGGCGTGCGGGGCGGCTGTCGCAACGCCCGAGTCCGCCTGTGGCTTACGGCCCCGCGAGGGGCAAATCCAAGGCCGAAAGGGGCGAAGGCCTGGTCGGGCGGACGATGTGGAAGACCGAGCAGAGCGGTTGGACGTACCTGTTCGGTGAACTGCGTTGGGACCGCTACGCCTGGTGGGTCGACGGCACCCCCGTGGCGAGCGCGTACCACAGCTAGTGGCTCGGCACGCACTTCACCGAATGCTTACGGTTGGACACATTTTTCTGACCAGGTGAATCACCTTGGCGACAGGTCAAGCGGACCCCGTGTTCGACCGCGGCTCCGCTGGCGCGCGCGGCACCGTCCCAGGACCCGGCGCGCCGCTGCCCCGCATCCGCCTCGGCGTCGGCCCGACGCCGCTGCAGGAGGCGCCGCGGCTCGCTGCGGCGCTGGGGGGCCCGCGCCTCCTGGTGAAACGCGACGACCTCCTGCCGCTGGGCATGGGCGGCAACAAGCTGCGCAAGCTGGAGTACCTGCTCGGCCACGCGCTGGCGGGCGGCGCGGACGCCGTGGTCACCGCGGGGGCGCACACCAGCAACCACGCGCGCCTCACCGCCGCCGCCTGCGCGCGCCTCGGCCTCGAAGCCCACCTCGTGCTGCGGGCGCCCGATGGGCGGCCGCCCCTGCAGGGGAACCTGCTGCTCGACCACCTCTTCGGCGCCCGCGTGCACCTGGCGCCCGCCGAGCCGGCGTCCGCCGCGGTCGCAGCCATCGGCGCCGTGGCGGACGACCTGCGCGCGGCAGGGCGCTGCGCCTACGCCTTCCCCGTCGGAGGCTCCGTCGGCCGGGGCGCGCTGGGCTACGTGCATGCGGTGGAAGAACTCCTCACCCAGTGCGCCGAACGGGGCGCCCAGCCGACCGCCGTCTTCACCGCGACCGGGTCGGGGGGCACGCACGCCGGCCTCCTCCTCGGGCGGCGGGTCTGCGCCCAGGGCTGGCGCGCCGTCGGTGTCCTGGTCGGCGGCGACGAGCCCGACGCCTTCGCCGCGGAGACGCTTGCGATCCTGCGGGCGGGCGAGGGGTTGCTCGGGTTCGGCCCGGCACAGCCCGAGGCCTGGGGCTTCGCTCCCCCGCCGCCGCCCCTGCCCACACCAGCCGCGGGTGAGGCGCGGGCAGCGCTCGCCGCCGCCGGGGGCGAACTGCTGGCGGGCTACGTCGGCGCTGGGTACGGGGATATCACCCCCGGCGTGCGGGAGGCCCTGGCCCTGACGGCGCGCACGGAGGGGCTCGTGCTCGACCCGGTGTACACCGGCAAGGCCATGGCCGGGTTGATCGGCGAGATCCGCGCCGGACGCCTTGGGCCGCGGGACACCGTCGTCTTCCTCCACACGGGCGGCCTGCCAGGCCTCTTCTCGCGGGCGGCGGACGTGCTGCAGGGGGCGGGGGCGGGGTGACCACGCCAGTGGCGCGTCCATCAAGTTCTGACCGCCGCCGAGGGGCCGTAGGGGCGCCGCGTCGCCACGGCGGTCAGCGCACGGGGCCCGGCTTGCCATGGCGGCTGGCGTACCGCCGCCCGGTGTTGCTCAGGCCTTGAGCCGCAAGCTGTTCTCGGCGCTCAACGCACCGCGACAAGACTGAGTGGACGAGCCACTGGCTGCGCCAGCGGCCTGCACCCCTGAACCGCACGTGGGCGCAGCCCCCCCCGACAACTGCGCCGCTTGGTCGCGGGGGGATCGGGGCCGAACCCATCGCGCGCCACGCGTTCCCCACAGGCAGGACCGACCCCCGCCCAAGCGGGGGCGCCCGCCTAGCCTTCGCGCCCCCGACCCCTGCAGTGATACGGCAGCGGCCAGCGAGGGGCAAGGAGGCATCGCGTACAGAGGGCTACCATGAGCGACGCGGATCGGAGCCAAGGACGGCGGTCTGGGCGGGTGGCAGGCGGGGAGTATCGCTCCATGCCTCCCAACCGCCGCCGCGCAGCACTTCCTGGAGCCGGGCCGCGACCGCCCCGGGCTCGGCCTCCCCCCCCCACCAGCATCCCGAGCACCGGGTCGACGCCCTGGCCCACCAGCCACACCAGTGGGACTGAGAGCCAGCGGGCCCACCCGCAGGGAGCACCGGGTCGACGCCCTGGCCCACCAGCCACACTACCCGCTCACGCCCCACCCACCACCACCCCGCGCCCCCGGCCCGCCTGGCCGCAACCCCTTTCCATGCCGACCGGCCTGCTCGACCAACACCCGAAATTCCACGACGACTGAGAGCCTGTCCGGAAACCGCCGTACGCGGCCAGACACAAGCCCTCCCACCGCGCTGTAGCCTGGTATTCGATAGGCTCTAAGACTTGGCCGTGTTGGCTGGTTCCATGGCGATGCGGAGGAAGCATACGCCACCGCCGGAATAAGGGTCGGCGGGAACACCGGTTCTCGGAACCGCGCGCTCGACGGGGCGACGGGCGTGCCCGGATCGCCTGCCCCGCGGGTACGCCGCCGCCAGGGCCGGTGGGTGCACGGCACGCCTGCCCGCGCAAGCCCGTCTGGCCTCAGCGGGCGGCGGCCAGCACCCGACCGACCAAGCCGTCCAGGCGAACGCATGCGGATCCGGCGCAGCAACCCGTCCCAGTGCGCCGCCAGGTACGCCGCCGCTTCTCCCGCGTCCGCAAAGCTTCGCGCGTAGCGGTGCGTGCGCGGGTGGCTGTCGCTGGTGGTGAAGTGCGGATAGCACCAGGCCAGCACGAAGCGCAAGCGCGCCGTGCCGCCCGGAGGGAGATCGAACGGCACGCCGATGGTGGGGACGTCCGCTTCCACCACAACGGCGGCCGGATTGCCCAAAGCCGCGACCACGTACCCGAACTCCCGGCCGTCGCGCCATGCCGCGGCCGTCGCGCCCAGAGCGTCTCCCCGGCTCCAGGCGGCCGCCGCCGGCTGGGCCTCCGGGCCGCCGGGCGAGGCGAACTGCAACCACCCTCGCCGGGTGGCGATCCCTTCGTTGCGCAGCCAGACGTCGAACCCGGCGGCGGGGGTGTTGGACGCCGCAGCGTCGCCGGGGATGAACGGGCTCCACGCGCGCACCGCGACATGCAGGTCGCCGGGCAATTCGGCCTGGATGTCCGCCACGGGGAAATGGCCGAAGTAGCGCAGCCTGCGCGCGGTCCGCAGGCCGTCGGGCGCCGCCGCCGAGACGGCGTACCGGACGCCGTCGACCTCCACCCGCAACGCAGGCGTGCCCGGCCGGTGCGGACGGAGGAAGTTGTTGGCGAAGGTGCACTGGCCCCATCAGCCGTCCAGATCGACGGCGACGTAACCGGTGCCCAGGCCACCGAGCGGCACGCCTCCCCGCGACGGCCCCCCGCTGTACACCACGCCGGCCGCCGGCGCGGACAGACCGTGCGCCGGGAACACCTCCAGCCTGTCCAACGACACGGTGGCGGGGAAGAGCGCATCGGTCACGCAGGACCACGTCCCTTCGTCCAAGCGGGTGCCTCTTGGTATGACCAAAGGGCGGGCAATCCTGCTGCGCGCGGCACCGCGCGGGGTGATGACGTTCCGGTGGGGACTCGGTCGTAGGACCTCTGCGTCCGGGCACCAGCTGGGGGCGACCCGGTGGCCCGCCCTGCGCCAAGGCAGGCGCCGCACGGACTCCCCCGGCGGACCCGGGCGGGCCGGATCCAGCTCAGCAATCGCGTGTTGAAGACCGGATGCAGCATCGAAAAGCTGCAGCACGCAACCGCGGAACGCCTCGAACGGGCCGTCGCCATCAATCTGGTGATCGCTTGGCGCATCATGCTGCTCACGCTCCTGGGGCGCGAGACGCCTGAACTGCCCCCCGGGGGTGTTCTTCGACGACTTTGAACTGGAGGTCCTCGCGGCCTACGCCAAGCATCGCGAGTTGCCGCTGCCCACCACCTTGGGAGCCGCCGCCTTCCTAGTCGCCAAGATTGGTGGGTACACGGCCCGCAAGAGCGATTCCCCGCCGGGCCATGAGATCATGTGGTATGGCTACACGGGCCTGCGAACGATGTGCGTAGGCTACGCGTTGCGCGGTCCTGAGATATGATGGATTCAGAGTGCGTCGCTCTGCCCCTGTCTGGTTGGCTGCGTCCGATTTGTGGGCAAAGGGCAGCCCTCGGCTCGCCGAGTCCGCGGCAAGTGTACCTGCGCCCCATCCGCCACCGGGTCACGCCGCCGTGACGGCCACCGCCGCGCCGGCGCCGGCCCGTGCGGCCCCCCTCCTCCGCGCACCCTTCCGCGGCGCTCAGGCCCCACTCCCGCACCCGGCCCGGCACCCACCTGCAACTTTCGATCTGCCATCGCCATACGCGCGGCATCCGCCCGCGTCGCCTTCCGCCCCATCCGGTACCACCGGCAGGAACTCGGCGCTACGCCACACCGGCCCCGGCAGGGAAACGGCCAGCGTGCCGCCTGTGCTGGGGTGCTGGTACGCTTGACAACGCCTCCACCCGCCTATATAAGGCGCTATAGCACCTAATAAGGAGCGACCCATCCCATGGACGCCCCGTCCGCCCTGGCCTGCCTCGCCGCGGCACGCCGCGCCGCGCAACACCCCGATGCCCGCTGGCCCGGCTGGGACTTCGACGCCCATCCCGTCGGGCTGGCCCTGCCCGAGGGCCTCCTGCTCTGGGGCCACCCGTCCCCTCCCCCGGGTTTCGCGCCGCTGCCCCTGCCGGCCGGCGGGGACGCCCCGCCTGGGCCCCTGCACCTCGGCCCGGTCCCCGACGGCTTGGCCAACAGCACCCTGGACCTCGGCGGCCGACGTGTGGCCACGGCGCGGCTGGCGGACACGGCGCCCGGCCCGGGCGCGGTGCGCCTGATCGTGCACGAGGCGTTTCACGCCTTCCAGGCGCAGGTGCGCCCGGATGCGGGCGTTCCGAGCCAGCAGACCGCCGATTACCCGGAGGAGGACGCCGCCAACAATGCCCTGGCGCGCGCGGAGAACGCCTGCCTGGCCGCCTTCCTGGAGGGCACGCGGGGCGCGGCGGAGTGCGCGCGCGACCTGACCGCATTGCGCGCGGTGCGCTACGCCTGCCTCGATCCCGCCTGGCCCGCGTACGAGGCAGCCGCCGAGTGGTGCGAAGGGGGCGCGCAGCTGGCCGAGGCGCTCGTCAGCGGACCGGGGGAACGCCCTGCATGGGCCGCCGCATTGCGGCGGCTCAACCGGGCCGGCGAAGGCGCGGCGTACCGGCGCTTCTATGCCTCGGGTGCGGCCATCGGCCTGCTGCTCGCCGAACTCTTGCCGGGCTGGCGCGCGCGCTGGCTCGCCCCCGGGGCCACGCCCACAGGCCTGCTGCAAGCCGCAGGCGGGGAGCCGCGCGACGCGGCGGCGGTGCTGGGGGACTACGGTGTGGCGGACCTGCTGGCGGAGGAGGCCGCCGCCACCGCCGCCCGCCGGCGGGAGATCGAGGGTCTCCTGGCGCAATGGGTCCCTGCGCTGGTGGTCGAGGTCGCGGCCGCGCCGCCCACGAGCTTCGGCTTCGACCCCACGCGCCGGCGCGTGCTCTCGGGCGGGCGGCAGCTGCACGGCGGCTGGACGCGCCTCGCGGGCCCCGGCTGGGTGTTCGACGTCCCGGAGGGGCCCGTGCTGGAGGATCGGCGAGCGGGCAGCCTGACCCTCCCGCTGCCCGTAGGGCTGTGCCTCGACCCGGGCCGCGGGGCGCTGGCGCTGCCGCTGCTGCGGGCGGAGGCCGCGCGCGTGGCGCGGGGCGAGGCGGGCGGCTGGCGCATCGTCATCGAGCGGGAGGCGCGGTGAGGCATGCGGGTGCTGCGGGTGGAAGAGGTCGCCGAGGTCCTGGGCCAGCATGTGAAGACCGTGCGGCGCCACATCCAGGAGGGACGGCTCGCGGCCGTGAAGATCGGCGGGGAGTGGCGCGTGCGCGAGGAGGACCTCGGCGCGTTCCTCGACGGGCGCAGGGACCGCCTGCGGGCGCAGCTGGCGGCTGACGTCGCGGCCTTTGTCCGCGGGGACGGTCCGGCGCCCGGGCGCGGGCCCGCCGCCGGCGAGGACCTGCAGGCCTGCGTCGTCGTCGACCTCCGCGCGGGGGACGCCGAGCGGGCGACCGCGCTGCAACGGGTGTTCCTCGACGCGATGAACACCGACGACCCCGCCCGCGGGCCGGCGCGCTTCCAGGCCCTGCAGGATACCGCAGAGCCATACGCGCGCTACGTGCTCTGGGGGCGGCCGGCCTTCCTGGCGCGGGTGCTGGCGCGGGTGGAGGAGGTGGCCGGCGGCCTGGGGTAACCGGCGGCTGCTGTGGGGGGGCGCCCGGCAGGCGGAGCCCGCCGCGGGCACGGTGCACACCGCGATCGTGAGGCTCGGTTAGGATTCGAAGTGCCTTGTGCCTCTGAGCCGGTCGTCGGCATCGTCCAACTCCCCGGTTCCCATCTCAAGAAAGGGTGAGGCCCGGTGGCTCGTGGCGCCATCCACCTGCTCCGCCTCAAGAACTTCAGGAGCATTCGCGCAGCGCAGGTCCAGTTGGAGCCACTCACCGTCTTCGTGGGCCCCAACGGTTCCGGGAAGAGCAACCTGCTCAACGCCCTCGAGTTCTTGACCAAGGCCATGCAACTCCCACTCCCACAGGCCATTGCAGCCATGGGCGGAGTGGACGCGGTGCGTCGACGCTCCTCCCGAGGCCGGGCACCGCATTTTGGGCTGTCGGTCAGGGTGGAACTGCCTGACGGGAGAGGCGCGTTTTACGGATTTGAGCTGAAAGCGACAGGCGACCGCGATTTGAGCGTCAAACACGAACACTGCTGGGTGGACGCCGCCGCAGCAGGTGGCGGCGGGTGCGGGTTTACACGTTCCGGCGACCGGATGCAGACGCTTGGGAACGCAAGCGACCGCGTGCCACCTGCGGTCGGGCCCAGAGCCCTGGGTTTGCTGCTCTGGTCTGCAGATCCAGATTTCGGTGCTGTTCACCAACTCCTATCGCGCATGCGGTTCTACTCGATCAGTCCCCAAGCCGTGGGGACCGCCCGGGGTTATGACGTGCGCGAAGAGCTTGCCAAGGATGGCGGTAATGCCGCAGCGGTGCTGGAGTACTTGAAGACGCTCTACCCGGACCAGTACCGTAGGGTGCTGAAACTACTGCGGCAAGTCGTCTCCGACCTTGAGGAGGTCAGGACGGAGCCCTTTGGCAGCATCCTCGGTTTACGTTTCATCCACAGCGAAGGAGCAGACGCCAAAGGCTCACCGAGGACGTTCACACTGGACGCATTCCTTGAATCGGACGGCACGTTGCGAATGCTCGGCATCCTGACCGCGGCCGCGCTGGCGGAATCCGCCGGTTCCTCGGTGCTAGGCATCGAGGAACCGGAATCCGCCGTGCACGTCGGTGCCTTCGGGACACTCTTGGACGCTTTGCGCTCGACTGCCCGCCATACCCAGGTATTGATCACGACCCACAGTGCGGACCTCCTTGACGGACGCTACATACGTCCAGATAACCTGCGCATCGTCGAGCGCACCCCGCTGGGCACTGTGGTCGGACCCATGCAAGAACGAGCCGCAGAAGCGGTACGGAAGCATTTACTCCTGCCCGGTGACCTGGTGCGCTCCGGCGGCATGGACCAACCGATGGCGATGACCCCACGGGGCGAGATCGATCTCTTTGGTGAGGTCCCGGATGAGGAGAGCCTTCAATGGTGACCATTCTGCCGGTCGTCGAGGGCCATGGGGAGGTTAGGTCCATCCCGCATCTGATCCGGCGCGTCCTGCAGGAAGCGGCCCAGAGATACGACATCGATGTTGGCCACGCGATCCGTCAGCCCAGCGGTTCCCTCTGGACGCCAGGGGGTATGGAACGCGCAGTGCGCCTGGCCCTGGCGCGCCCGCGCTGCGACGCACTGCTGGTCTTGACCGACCGGGAAGACGGCTGCCCAAAGACGGACGGCCCGATACTTGCCCAAGAGTTGGAACGCGCACTGCGGTCTGTGGGATGCACGGAAATGCTGGCTGCCGCCGTCCTGGCCTATCGGGAGGTCGAAACCTGGTTCCTTGCTGCGCTGGATAGTCCTGGATTCCAGACATTCGTACGTCCAGGGTCCGCTCCGCCGGCGCACCCGGAGTCGCGACGGGACGCCAAAGGTTGGTTGGAGCAGTTCCTGCTCGCGGTCGCATACGACTCGAGCGCGGATCAGCTCACGTTCGCCGCCCGGCTTAATCTCACCCTAGCCCGTGCTGGGTCAGACTCCTTCGACAAGTTCTGCCGGGAGGTCATCCGTTTGGGATCCGCATTCCCGTCCGCAGGACTGTGAACGCCAACCGCCGCAATGCGCAGCCCTGGTCCCCGGTGTCTCCGCGGCGCTCGACACCAAGCCGGTGGTGAGGGCAGGGCATTCTCAGGGGCATGGCACCGTCGCGGCGACACCCCAGCCGCTCGCTCGTCGGCCTCCGCCGCGCGGTCCATTCGCCTCTGCCTCGCGGGCCAGGTCGGCGGCGGCTTGGGCCACTTCACTTGCTCCGAGTTCGGCGGCCCGGCGGGCGAGATTGGCCATGGCCAAGTGGACCGGTGCGTCGAGGACGCGGATTCCCCGGTCGCGGAACGCAAGCAGGCGGTGACCGGCGGGAAGCCGAACCAGGGCGTCCATGCGGGGGGTGATGCCTAATGCACGGCCCGCTCGCGTCCACCATCGTCGTCCCCGACGACGCAGCCCCCGCCGTCCTCACGGCGGCCCGTGAGTTACGCGGGGCCCTCTTCCGAGCGGGAGCGCCGGAACTGCCAGTGGTGCGGACGGCTGATGCGGCCGGCATGTCGGCCTTCGTGGTCGGCGCGCCCCCTGCCGGCGACGCGGAACCGCGCGCGCCCGACGCCTGCCGGGTGGCCCGGCGCGGTGAGCGCCTCCACCTATGGGGCCAGGGCCCGCGGGGCGCGCTCTACGCCGTTACCGCCTATTTGCAGGATGTGCTCGGCTTCCGCTGGCTGACGGCCGACCCTGAGATCGTCCCCCCGTTGGAAGCGCCCGCGCGGCTGCCCGACGTCGACTCGGAGCAGCGGCCCTCCTTCGCGGTCCGCGACGTCGGCTACCGCGAGCGCTGGCGCCGCCGTGGAGCGCGCGCATGCGGCTCAACGGCACGCCTGGGGCTGGAGCGTCGCGTGCGTGGGCGTGGAGCGGCCCGTCCCGCCGGGTGCGAGCGTGTCCCTGCAGCAGCACTGGCGGGCCGACACGACGGCGACGACCGGCGGTCGGGCGGAGGCGTAGGGGGCGGTCACCGGCAGAGAGGGCCTCGCGCGACGGCTTGGACGGCGAGCCAGCGTGGCCGTGTCGGCCGCCGCCCCCCGGCCGGCAGCGGTCGCGCCCCGCAAGCGGGCCGAGCAGGTCGCACGCGCAAGGGATGCTTGGGCCGCTTCCTTCGGGCTAGGCACGCCAAGCGGAGGGGCTAAGAGCCAGGATGCTGTACCAGGGCAGACCCGAGCCCGAGAGAGGCTGGCAGAGGCCGGAGTGATGCACCCCAGAACCCCCCGGCTTTAGCCGTGGGAAGGTGCAGGCAGTCTTCCAGGGATCGGAACGGTTCATCCGCTGGTGCATCTCGCGGACGCTGGGGCGCCGCCCCACGAACCCCAGCCCGCGTTGGCTGCCGCGGCCCATGACGGCCGAGGCACTACAGGACGCCACGGACGTGATGCCTGCGCGCCCAGGAGCGCGCGGGCATCGACGTTGTGGCCGACGGCGAACTGCGGTGCCGCAGTCCTACCGCTTCGACCCCAACCATCCCGAAACCAACGGGATGATCGACTACGCAATCGACATCGCTGCCGCAATGCGTGAGCGGCTGTCGGAACGATCAGATCGCAGCACCGCCGCCATCCACCACCAGCACCCAATCCTCGCCGCGCCCTGCGGAGGGCGCCGCAAAGACGCGCTCACCGGCAGCGAACGGACCCGCAGCCGACCACGCACCCGTCCGCACATCGTACCAGGAGGCCGTACCGGCGGCCTTCAGTCGAAGGGTCACCGCCCCACCGCGCGGCAGATAGGCCAAGACATAGCCGTCCCCCCGCGCGGCGCCGACCCGCTCACCGGCGGCGATCACCCGCTGGTCGGGCACACGCCCCAAGTACGGCCGCGACTCCAACAGCCGGCGGAGGTGCAGCATCTGGCCAGACCCTGGGAGGCCGAGCGCCTCCCGCCACGGCAGGCACCCGGACATCAACGGCTTGCGGGCGGGGGTGTAGAACTGCCGCTCATCGTTGCAACCGTATGTGTGGCCGCACGCACCCGCGAAGACCG
This sequence comes from Bacillota bacterium, assembly GCA_021797775.1. Lineage (GTDB taxonomy): Bacteria > Bacillota > Sulfobacillia > RBS10-35 > JAJYVN01 > JAJZZC01. The sequence goes on along the minus strand of JAJZZC010000024.1, from coordinate 25,701 downwards.
CCCAATAGGCCGCCTGGCGCACATCGGCGTCGTCAAAGCGTCCCAGTTCGGGCTTCCAATTGATCGGGTGGTTCTCATACGGCGCCTCGGCGTCCATCGTCGGCTTGGGCGGCACCAATGCGTAGTCGCGCGCCACGAACGCGGCATTCTCCTGGTCGCGCCCCCCGTGGCCGGACTGGATCATGTGAAAGTCCATCCACGTCTCGCCGTGCAACCACGCCGACGAGGACCGCCACCCGACGGGATGATAGGTCCGTAGGTGGCGCCCGCCGTCGCCCTCCGCCACGCCGGCCGCCATCTCGCGCCACACCGGCAGGTACGGAGGGTCCGCGGGGCGGTCGCCCCCCAGGATCCAGATGACATTGGGCCGGTCGCGCAGGCGCTCGCCCAACATGCGCCCGTAGGCGCGCGCGTTGCCGGCGTGAAAGACCCCCTCGGGCCCAGTCCCCCAAGCCTGCGGACCGACCTTGTCCCCCCAGGTGGGTAAGACCCCGATGAGGATTCCCTGGCGCGCCGCCGCATCGATGATCACCTCCACGGCAGCGAAGTATCCCTCGTCCGGCCGCGCCGGGTCGCCCTCCGCAAAGGGCAGATCCCCGTTGGCATTGGGCTCGGTCAGTCCGTCGAACTCGCTGACCACCGCCGCCTGGATCACCGTGAATCCTTTGCGGCGCCGGTCCTCCAGGTAGTCCTCGGCCTCCGCCAACGTCAGCCGGTGGAAGAGTTCCCATGCCGTATCGCCAAGGTAGAAGAAGGGGGTCCCGTCGGCATGCGCGAGCAATCGCCCGTCCGCAGTTACCCTCAGGTCCCCGTGGGCGAAGTCCACGGACGGCCCTGACGAGTCCACTGTCATCCCCAGCCCCCCCGCGTCTCGTGGCTGCCGCTCAGTACGACGGGGGGTGCCGTTCGCCTTTGGCCGCGACCATGGTCGCGGCTCGGCTGGCCCGTTGGCCCGCCTGGTGCCGGAGATGTGGCGCGCCTCGCCCTGACGCGGGAGCACACTGCGGACCCCCTGGGCAGAGGGCGGGGATGCCCGTTCACCACATGTGCCCCGCCGCCGACACTGCCCGGCCGGAAAGCAAACGCATCTGCGAAGGCAGCATTCTCCCAAGAGCGGAGCCGGCGTAGTCCGCTTTGAAAGGTTTCGTACATTCGCGTAGACGTCCAGTCTATGGCACCAGCACCAGGCAGCCATACGGATGACGCGAGAGCGGCAGGGGTTTGTGCGGGAGTACGGTTCGCCAGCTCGGTATCGATCGGCCATGAGGCTGTGACTGTGAACCCCGGCCGCATCATGGCCGACGCCAAGGTCTCCCATGGCGCCGGATCCTTATGGGCGGAGACAATGACCATCGCCCCTTCGTGGCGCAAGACGCGGCAACACTCGCCGAAGGCGCGCGCCATGCCGTCCTCATACAGGAGCCTCGCCTCTCCGCGCTCGCTCCAGGGGGTTCGCCCCCAGTCGCGAATTCCCTTTCGTTCTGACGAGGTTCCTACGAGGTTCGACAGCGATGGTTCCGCAGGCGTACCCGGACTACGCCCGCACGCCCGGCATTCCGGGCACGCGCCGGCAGGTATGCGGCAGTCCACGTGGTGAGTGCCCGTGCCGCAGGTCGAGGACGACCCACGTCAGACGCCCTGGAACACGGCGGAACCGACGGGGGGACCGTCCGGTCGCTCGGGGCGGCTTCGCCGGCGCACAGCGCCTGCCGACCTCTGGCGCGGGGCCGCGCCACCCGGCGCCCCCGGGCCTTCCGGTCGAACGCCCCCCTTGCGCCTGACGCCGCCCGGGCAAGGAGGCGGTGAGCGGTGGGAAGCCGAACCATGGCGTTCGTGCTGGGGGTGATGCGCAATGCGCGACGCGCTCGCGTCCGCCATCGTGGTCCCCGACGACGCGGCCCCGGCCGCCCTCACGGCGGCCCATGAGTTACGCGGGGCACTTGCCCGGGCGGGAGCCCCGGAACTGCCGCTGGTGCGGACAGCTGATCCGGCCGGCCCGCCGGCGTTTGTGGTCGGGGTGCCGCCTCCCGGAGAAACGGAACCGCGGGCGCCCGACGCCTGCCGGGTGGCCCGGCGCGGGGATCGCCTCTACCTGTGGGGCCAGGGCACACGCGGCCCGCTCTACGCCGTGTACGCGTACCTGCAGGACGTGCTCGGCTTCCGCTGGCTCACGGCCGACGTCGAGGTCGTCCCACGGTTGGCAGAGCCCGCGCTGCTGCCCGGCGTCGACCTGGAGCAACGGCCGGCCTTCGCGGTCCGCGACGTCGGCTACCGCGAGGCCTTCGCCGTGCCGTGGAGCGCCCGCCTGCGCCTGAACGGCGAATTCTGCGCCCGCGGCCTGGGTCCCGCCTGGGGCGGGGGCATGCGCTACACCCACTTCGTGCACACCTTCTACCAACTGGTGCCGCCGGAGCAGCACTTCGCCGCGCACCCCGAGTACTTCTCCCTCGTCGACGGGCGTCGGCGCGAAACGCTCGCCCAGCTCTGCCTCACCAACCCGGACATCGTCCCCATCGCCGCCGACGCGGTGCGGGCGTGGTTTGCCGCCGATCCGGCGGCGCGGATCGCCTCCGTCTCGCAGAACGACTGGCTGGGTGCGTGCGAATGCCCGCGCTGCCAGGAGCTGGTCCAGCGCGAGGGGTCACAGGTGGGACCCGTGCTGCACTTCGTCAACGCGGTGGCCCGGGCGGTGGCGCGCGACTACCCCGACCGGCTCATCGACACCCTGGCGTACTGGTACACCGAAGACCCGCCGCGCACCCTGCGCCCGGAGCCCAACGTGGCGATCCGCCTCTGCCACATGTCACCGAGCTGCGAGAGCCACGCCATCACGGCCTGCCCGCGCAACGCGCCCTTCGCGGCGCGCCTGGAGGCCTGGAGCCGCATCGCGCCGAGGCTCCATATCTGGGACTACCACACCAACTTCAGCCACTTCCTCATGCCCTTCCCCAACTTCGCGGCGATCGCGGCCGACCTCGCGCTGTTCCACCGGCGCGGGGTGGAGAGTGTGTTCTGCCAAGGGGATCTGGAGGAGGGCGGCGGCGGCGAGTGGTCGACCCTGCGGGCCTACTACCTCGCGCGCCTGCTGTGGGACACGGGGCTCGACCCGGAGGCGCTGGTGGACGAGTTCCTGCGCGGGGTCTTCCCCGCCGCGCACCGCCCCGTGCGCGCCTACTTCGATGGGATCCAAACCGAAGCCGAGAACCCCGACCGACACGTGCGCATGTTCAGTCCCGTGCAGACGGGGCACCTGCCCGGCCGGGTGGTCGCGGCGGCGGGGGCGGCGCTGCGGGAAGCGGCGGAGCTGGCGGGCGACGCCCGCGAGCGGTCCGCGGTGCGGCGCCTGCAACTCTCGCTGGATTACGTACGGCTCGCCATGCCGCCGGTGTTCTCCCTGGAGGGGGACGCCATCCGGCCGCACGCGCCGGAGGGGTCCGGGCCGAGCTTCCTGGCCCCGGAACAGCGGCCGCAAGCCTTGGCAACGTTCCTGGCCGAATTGGAGCGGCAGGGCATTCGGGCGCTGCGAGAGGCCCACCCGATCGAGCAGTTCACCAGACGGGCCCAGGTGCTCTGCACCTCGCACGCCGCCCCGGCCTGGCGGGCCGGCGCGTGGCAGTTGCGCATCGTGCCCGACCTCGGTGGCCGGATTGGGGCGGGGACCTTCGACGGTCACCCGCTGTTCGCCCCAGCGGTCCCGGACGACGCGGACTACCCCGCGTCGCGGGGCTACGAGGAGACCTGCGCCGGCGACCTCGGGCGCACGGAGGCCTTCGCCCTGGAGGCGGGCGCCGAGGGCGGGCCGCTGGTCGTCACCGCCACCCTGCAGGGCATGGCGGCCTGGCACCACTACGCACACATCGCGGTACGCAGAGAGATCGTGCCGGACGCCGCGGGTGGTCTCCGCCTGGTTACGACCGCGGCGAACGGCGATGCCGTCCCGCACACCCTGGCGATCCGGCCGCGCTTCTGCCTCCAGGGGCCCGTGGAGGGCCTGGAGTGGCGGGACCCGAGTGGGCGCTGGACAGTGGCGGAGTGGGATCCCGCCCTGTCCGGCCAAGCCGTGGCCCGGGACACCAGCGGCTGGCGGGTCCGCTTGGGCGATCTGACCTTCGCCTGCCTGCACGACCCCCTGGACCGGGTGCAGGTGGAAGCCCACGCCTGGGGCTGGAGCGTCGCGTGCGTGGGCGTGGAACGGCCCGTCCCGCCCGGTGAGAGCATCTCCCTGGGACAGCGCTGGCAGGCCCATACGGGGAGGGGCACCGGCGGTCAGGCGGAGGGGTAGCGGGCCGGGACGTTCGCCGCGGGGACGGCGCCCCGGCACGTCGCCGCCGCGGCGAACGCACGCCCCGGCCGCGGGGCAGGCGCGCGGGCGGTCCCCGGTCCCCCATCTGCCCCACGCGATCCCCTACCGTGGACGCGGTCAAGGCGCACGGGCCGCGGGCCGTGACGGCGCGACGCTCCCGAACCGGCGGCCGCCGACGTCCCTGGAACGGTCGTGCTCTGCCTGCGGCGGGCGGGCCGCCGCGGGCAGAGCCAGGCGGCGGAGGGCCCACCACCCTGGGCACGCCGCTGGCTACCAAGCGCCGTCGCCAACACCCGCCCGCGTTTTCATGCCGCGTGCCGCCGGCCCGCCGCCATGGCGGCCTTGGGAACAACGACGGGCGGCGCGCGGCCCAGCGCACGAACGCGCATCGCGGCCAATCGGCTGCCGAGCGGCGTGTGGGCCACGGTTTTGGCGCCTGTGGCGGCAGGCCCGGGCCCGCGCAGGCCTGAAGGGGCCACACCTGCGCCCCGTTTCGGGGTGCGCGCGTGGCGCCCGCCTGCGCGCCGCGCCATCCTCGCCGCGGCAGCCCCACCGCCCAGCGTCCGCACCCACCCGGGTCAGAGGGCCACGGGATGGCTCCAGGCGGTGCCGCCGACCGCATCCACGCACTGCAGGCGCACGTAGGTGGCCGAGGGATGGAGGCGCCATTGCGCCTCACCAATCTCCCCGCCGTCCTGGGCGGCGGCGGTCCGTCCCAGGCCGCGGTCGCAGAGGAAGTGCACGTAGCGGCAGGGCGAGCAGCGCGCCGACGCCGTGCACACCCCGTCCGCGCCCCGCTCCACCCGGAAGTCGTGGATCCGCGGACCGGTGGACGCGTAGAAGCAGCCCGCCGCCAGCGCCCGGAGGATCGCGCCCGGGGTGCGCTCCGTTGCGCGCACCACCACCCAGCCGCGGCCGAGGTCGTCCGCCCGCCCCTCCCGCTGGTGGGTGTCGTCCGTGGCCAGGCCCGCGACCAAGCGGCCGGCCTGCAGCATCTCGTCCCACTGCACGGTGGCGACGCCCTTGCCCCAACCCACCACGCTCAGCGTGTTCCAAACCTCGATTCCCAGGTAGCCGTCGGCGGCCAGCAGCTGCGCGGAGGTCAATCCCGTCTCGTAGGGATGCGCCACGATGGCGAGCCCACCGCGGGCACGGATCGCGTCCACCGTCGCCTGCAGCCCCGCCCGGGATCCACGCGGGGGCAGGCCGTCCAGGCCCAGCGCCACGACGTGGTGGCCGAACGGCGCGGGCTCCGGGCCGTCGAGTTCGACGCCGGAAACCCAGGCGAAGTCCCGGTCGGCGAAGGCGCCCATGTCGGTGATCTTCCCATGGTCCGTCACGGCGGCGAAGTCGTAGCCGCGCGCACGGTAGGCCGCCGCATACTGGGCCGGCGTGAAGCGGCCGTCGGACTCGGTGGTGTGGCCGTGGAGGTTGCCGCGCAGCCACAGGCCGGGAGCGGAGAAGGGCGAGACGAACACGGGACGGCCTCCTTGCGAGGGGTCGTGGGGACACGCGCGCCGGAAGGTCCACCACGACCGCCACCGTGGCCGATGGTTCCCGATGGGGTTAGCCTGGCACGGCGGCGCACCGGTGGTTCCCCAGCGACCGCGGCCAGCGCGCCGCGACCGGGCGCTGGCCGGCGCGGTCCAGACGCCCCCCGGACCAGGCGATCGCGATATGCCGCCTGCGCAGCGCTGCTTCCCACCCGCGCGCGGGAGTTCCTGCCCGGGATACCGCGGCGCCCGGGCAGCATCTCACAGCCGATCCTCTCATCATGGCATTGTGTTCCCGACCGCTGGCGCGGCCGGTTTCCTGCTCGGAGCTTCCTGCTTCATCGCGGCTGTAGGGCCATGCGGTGGGCGGTCGTAACGCACGGCGCTTCTCGCCGCGACGCGTGCGGGCCGACACGGCACCGCGCTTGGCCCACTGTCCGCTGGGACGCCAGGCACGGTGCCCCGGGCTGACCCTGGCTCCACGTGGCAGCCCCGGCAGCGGCGCCCACAGGTTGCCGTCACGCCCGAGGTCGATCGGCTCGTGGCCGCCTAACGCGTACAGTGCCGGGGGTGGAGGGCATGCGCTGGGAGGACCACATCGCGATCCATCCGGCGGTGCGCGGGGGGCAGCCCGTGATCCGGGGCACGCGGGTGCCGGTCGACGTGGTGCTTGGGGCCCTGGCTGCCGGGGAGCGCGTGGAGGGCCTCTGCGCGGCCTACGCATTGACGGAGGAGCAGGTCAGAGCCTGTCTCGCTCTCGCCGCGGCCGAGATCGCCGAGGGCAGGTACCATGCGGTTCCTCGTTGACGAGTGCGTCCCCAGGCACCTGAGCGAGAGATTGCGTGGGCGCGGTCATGACGCGCTAGACCCACGGGAGTCGTCTCTGCGCGGGGCGCGAGACGATGTGCTGCTGGCGCGAGCCCTGGAGGAACGCCGTCGCCGCCATCCACCCTGAGCCGGGTGCCCGATGCGCACGCGAACCGCTGTGCGCTCGCCTTGAGGGCGCGGCGGGCGCCTCGAGCACGAAGGCCCACACCCTTGCCCACCCCGCCCCCTCACTCCGCCAGGACCAGCGGCGCGGCCGCCGGCTCGGCGCGGTCCCTGCCCGGCACGAGCCGGAGCGTCAGCACCAAGCTGAGGACGGCGATGCCCGCGGCGCCGATGAAGATCGCGTGGTAGCCGACGACGGTCCAGAGGAACCCCGCCACCAGCGGCACCAACACGGACGAGACGTGGTTGGTCGTCGTCCCCGCCGCCAGGGTCGCCGGCACGTCCTCCGGCGGGGCGGTGCGGCTCACCCAGGTGGTGAGCGCGACGTTGCTCGTGAAAATCGCGTTGTCGACGATGTAGAGGGCGATCATCACCGCCTCGGAGCGGGCCAGGCCGTACCCGATGAAGATCGGAATCAGCAGCGCGCTGCTGACGGCGAGGACGGCGCGCTCCCCGTACCGGGTGATGAGTCGCCCCACATAGGGCGCCGCGGCAGTCGTCAGGACGCTGCTCGCCAGCAAGAAAAGGCCCACCGTCACGACCGAGGCGTGGTAGACGCTGACGACGGCGAAGACGACGAAGGTGATCAGAATCTGCTTGCGGGCGCCGTCGACCAGGGTGAGGACGTAGTAGGGCAGGTAGCGCCGCCGCACGACGAAGCGCGGCCGCTGGCCGTGCTCTTGGCTGCGGACACCGAGCATGCAGAGCGCGCCGACCAGGCAGAAGGCCCCGGCGGGCGCGAACACCCCCCGCAGGCCGAGCAGCGGCACCAGCGCGAGGACGGCGAAGGTGCCGATCGGGCCGGCGACCGAAGAGAGGCCGCTGAGGCGGCCGAGGAGCCCGGCGCGCTGGGCGTGGTCGCCGCCCAGCCGCAGGGTCAGCGACGGGCTGATCGGGGCGAAGGTGTGGAAGCCCACGCCCCAGACGAACGACGCCACGATCAGCGAGGGGATACCGTGCGCGAACCCGAGCAGGATCATGCCGGCGCCCTCCAGGGCCAGGGCGAAGGTGGCCAGGCGCTGCAGCGCCAGGCGCGCGGCGAGCCCGATGACCAGGAAGCAGAGGAGGCCGGAACTCTCGCGGATGGCCTCCACCAGCCCGAGTTGGGCCGCGCTGATGTGCAGGTCTTGGACGGCGAAGTTGGTGTAGGCCGTGGCCTGCATGCCCATGCCGATGTGCATCGCGAAGACGGCGCCGGCCAGCGCGGCCAGCGGGGTGCGCAGCGAGGCGCCGATGCGCGCCGCCGCCGTGGCCCCGCCGTCCCGGGCGGGCTGCCGCGGGCGAGCACCGCCCTCCACCGGAACACCCCCTGCAGTCACATGCGCTGCAGTATGCGGGGGCAGCCCGGGATGGGCAAGGGGGCTTGGGGCCAGGGTCCCAGCCGAGTCGGAAACGCGGACCACGGGTGGTGCTCTTGGCCGGCCCGCGCGCCATCCTCCGCCGCGTCCGAGCGGCCGGGCCGGCGGGCCCTGCAACTTCGCTGGCCATCACCAGCCTCAGGTGCCAGGGACGCCCTAGAGACCTGCCTCGCCACGGACGCGCTGCCTCGGCGGGTCCCGTGCCGCCCACGAGTCCGCCCTGGCAGGCACCCCCCGGGACAGGAGTCTATCTCAAGCGTGGGAGGACGCGGGGGCTCGGCCTGTGCCGCCGCCGCCAACCGGCCCTTCATCCCAGGCGCAGGGGGATGCGGGGGGCCCTGCGCCAGTCCCCGGATGACGAGCGCGACCACGGCCGGCGGGAGGATCGCGGCGCTGCGCCCCATCGTGGTGGACGCGGCACCCCCTTCTTCTACGTGCGGGGCCGGCGGCTCCTGGGTCCGCCACACCCGGTGACGCGGGGGTGGTGGCGTTACGCTCTGACTCGTACCACGCCGCAGGCGCTTGCCACAAGCGCGCGTAGAGCCCGCCCACGGCCAGAGCAGGTCGGCGTACGTCCGTTCCTCGACGACCTTCCCTCCGTCCATAACGAGGCTGCGGTCGGCCATGCGCGCCACGCCCAGCCAGTGGGAGATCACGCCGCCGTCGCTTCCCTGCCCAGCGCCAGCAGGCGCCGGACCCAGTCGGTCTCGGCCAGCGATCCCGCCCGGCGCAGCTGGCCGCACTGCAGCCGCATGGCCACCGACCCTTTGGAGAGACCCAAGCGCCCGCCATGTCGCCATGCCCGCCCAGCGCGGGCCGCCTGCCGCGCCAGCGGCCTCCCCCGGCAACGGTACGCCAGTCGCGGCCAGCCGACCGATCGGTCTCCGCACTCCTCGGAGAGCCGGTGTCAGCTCACGTACGCTACAATGGCTGCATCGAGGATTGAGGGGGGCGATGGGCATGGACGTTCACGCGGTCGCCCGCGCCCTGCGCCAGGCTCTAGCCGTCGAATCCGACGTGCGTTCAGCATGGTTGTTTGGATCGGTCGCACTGGGCAGGGCCCGCCGGGACTCCGATGTGGACGTCGGGGTCTGGATGGGCGGAGCATGCACCTTTGAGCGCATGGCGGATCTGTCTGCACGCCTGCAGCGCGCAACCGACCTCCCGGTTGACCTCATCGTTCTCGACCGTGCCACGCCGCTCCTGGTCCGCGACGCGGTGAACGGCGTGGGCATCCTGACGCGAGACCCCTGCACCGAGTTGGAATGGGTGCTGCAGGTGTCCAGGGAGGCGGAGGACTGGAGCGCCTTCATCCAGTCGTTCGTCGCCGAGCGGCGGCGCGCCAGGGAGGCGAGCCGCGGGTGAAGCCGTCCGCGGCGCAGTACGCTGCCATCCTGGCCAGGATCGAGTTTGTCCGGTCTGAACTCGGCGTCCTGGCAGAATACCGCGATCTTGGCTGGCCCGAGTATCAGCGTGACCGCAAGGCCCGCCGCAACGTCGAGCGGATCGCGGAGAACGTCGCCAACGCCACCATCGATGTGGCCAAGATCCTATTGGCGACCACGCCGTTTCCGGTGCCGGCCACGTATCGAGAAGTGCTTGAGACGACTGTGCCGGCCGGATTGGCCGATGAAGCCAGCGCGACGGAGCTGGTTCGGCTCGCCCAACTGCGGAACACCTTGTCGCACCGCTATCTGGACTACAAGTGGGATGGAATCAAGTGGTTCCTGCGCACAGGCGCCATCTTCGTGGCGGAATGGCTGCGCGCCTGCGAGCGCGTCCTGCAACCGCCGGTCGCGGGGGCGCCGTCGTTGGAACAGCCGACATCCTGACTCACCCCTCAGCCGGTAGCGGGGGGGGGGCATGCCGCTGCCCTGGCCCCCCGGGCCCCGAGGCTGAGGAGACCACCGGCGGATGCCCTCCAGTTCGGATTGGCGCTTGTCGAAGCGGTCTGGGAAGGTCGGTCGTACCGGGTAGCCCGTCACCGTGTCAAACCGTTCGACGGCGGAACCGCGGCCCATGCGAGTAGACGTGTGGCGAGGTCGCAGCACGAGCCAGGGAAGGCGCGTGAACCGGGCCCACCTGCCAAGTCCCTGCCGAAGCCTCGGGCGCCGTGGTGTGGCATCACCTCGCCACGTACGCCGAAGCTGCATCGACAACTCAATCCGAGAGCACCAGTATACGTCCCGCGTCAGCCCCCCGCCGCCCGAAGCGGCGGAACCGTACCTCGTCCCAGCCCACGGCCACGACCTCGCACAGCACGGGAGCCCGTCGTCCTTCCCGCCCACGCGCTGGCGCGGTGCGAGCCCACCGCGAAAGGCGTCTTGGCCCAGGTGCGCCAGCTACGCCGCGCGGGCACGACCTTCTACTTCCGGGTCGCGGAGGAAACGGGCGAAACGCTAAGCTGCCGCCGGAGGCGCGCCGCGGCCGCTGCCCGCGATCGGCGCGAACGCACCGGCCGCCCGCGCTCCCCATGCCGCTTAGGTGCGTCCATTACCGGCGTCCCCGTAGGCATATACGGGAACAGCAAATTGCCGGCGAGGTTTCGGGGGACTGGATCGCAGTTCGTCCATCCGCAGGCAAGTGGCCGCGTCGAAGTATGCTTCGCCGCACTCTTTGCAAACATCTGCCGGTACATTCTCGATGAGGGCCAATTCGCTGCCCCACCAGTTTTCGGCCGTGACCAGACGCCGCTCCGTGTCACCGCCGCACAACACACATCGCGTGACTACGGCACGTCCCTCCTCGCCGTGCGGGTCCGTGCGTTGGCCCACTTGGGCATCACCGGTTCATAGACCGTCACGATGATGAGAACCTCCTCGGGATCACACGCAATGACTACATGAATCGGCCTGCCCGCGGAGTACCCCAATACGAGGGCGCTTGGGCCTCGACCCGTGTCTGGGTAGGATTCCAGAACCTCCGCGTCAAGCAGTACTTGCCTGATCGCCGCAGTCGTGACCGCGCGCCTGCCGGCCTGCCTCCTGGCCGGGCCTCGCCGCCGACGTGTTCGCCTATACGCCGGAGGAACTCCGAGCCCGCCTGGCCGCGGGAGACACCGTGGTGCGGGACGCCCTGACCGACGGGCTGATCCTGCATCCGCGAGGCACCGTGCGGAGTCGCTGCGCCAGCATGGCGGGAGAGTGGTCGCGGGTGGGCGCCGTGCAGGAGTGGCTGGGGTTCGCGGAGGACGATGCGCGCCAGGGTGGTCTTGCCGGCGCCGTTGGGGCCGACGATCCCCACGCGCTGTCCGGCCGGGATGCGCAGCGTCACGCCGGCCAGGGAGGGGGCCGGCGCGCCCGGATAGGTGAAACCGACGTCCTCCAACTCCAGGTCCGTCCCGGCGACCGGCACCGCCGCCGGTGGCGGGGGCGGCGCCTCCGGGTGCGCGTCGAGGAAGGCGAAGAGATCGCCGCGCATGTGGCGCATGGCGTCGGCCAACCAGGTGGCGTGGTTGGCGGCCCAGTTCCACATCCCCTCGACCTCGACCAGCGACGCCGCGCCGGCGACGTACGCGCCGATGGTCATCCCGCCGTGGACGATGCGCGCCAGCAGCGCGACGAGGGCGCCGCCATAGAGCAGCGCGCCCAAGGCGTCCAGGCCCGCACGCGCGGCGAACCGCCGCCGCTCCTTGGCCTTACGGCCCTCCTGCAGTTCCACCCAGGAGCGCCGCCACCGGGCGACCCAATCCGACCCGGCCTGATACAGGCGGACCTCCTTGGCCGCGGCGCGGTCCGTCAGCAGGCCGGCCAGCGCGTCCCGGCGGCGCCGCGGGCGGGTGTGCTCCTGGTCCCACTCATAGAGGTCTGCCGCGAACCGCTGGTCGCGCAGCCACGTCGCCACGCCGCCGCAGAGCGGCAGAAGCGGCACAGCCGACCCGTACCGCCAGAGGACGGCGCCGAGGGAAAGCGCGCCGAGCAGGTGCTGCAGGCTCTGCGTCATGTCGCCGAGGATGTTGATCATGTCGAGACCGGAGATGCCGCTGGCGCGGGACAGGCCGTCCTGGTAGGGGCCGGACTGCGCCTGCGCCAGGTCCGCGGCCACGGCTCGGCGGATGACGCCGCCGTTGAGCCACACATCCAGACGCTCCCGCAGGTCCGCCGTGACCCACCTTCGCCCTTCCCCAGGCGTGCAGCCCCTCACCCACCGCCTGCGCCCCCTGCCCCGCCCGGTCGGCCCGGGCCGGCGCGCTGCAGCAGGCCCCCACGGGCGCACCCCGGACCACGCGCGCCCCCGTGGCCACCGCGGCGACGCCGCTCCTCCCCTGGGTCCGTGCCCAGCGCGTCACGCCCCGCCTTCGCCGCCCTCCGCGTCGGTCGCGGTAGCCCCCCCATCGTCCCGGTACCAACGGGCCTGCGCCTCGAAGAAGCGCGCATAGAGGCCGCCGGCAGCCAAGAGGGCGGCGTGCGTCCCCTGCTCCGCGATCCGACCGCCCTCCAGCACGAGGATGCGGTCCGCCAGGCGCGCGGAGCCGATGCGGTGCGAGATCAGGAAGGTCAGGCGGCCGCGGGCCAAGGCGGCGAACGCGCGGTACACCTCGACTTCGGCCGCGGGGTCCAGCGCGGCGGTGGGCTCGTCCAAGACCAGCACCTGTGCGTCCCGGGCCAGGGCGGGTGCGATGGCGAGCTTCTGCCACTCCCCTCCCGATAGATCGCCCCCCTCGCCGTCCTCCGCCAGCGACGGGTCGAGGAAGGTGTCCAGTCCTTGGGGCAGGCGGCGGAGCCGCTCCCCCACCCCCGCGCGCTCCGCCGCCGCCAGGAGCGCGGCGTCGTCCGCCTGCAGGCGGGGATCGCCGGGCGCCAGTTCCTCGCGCACCGGGCGCCGGTAGCGGGCAAAGTCCTGGAAGACGGCGGCGCAGTTCGCGGCGATTCCAACCGGCGACAGCTCGGCCACGTCGACCCCGTCGTAGCGCACCGCACCCGCGTCCGCCGCGTAGAGCCCGAGCAGGCACTTGATCAGCGTGGACTTCCCCGCCCCGTTGGCGCCGACGATGGCGATGGTCTCCCCCGGACGGGCGTCGAAAGAGACGCCGCGCAACGTCTCCTCCGCGGCGCCCGGGTAGCGGAACCGCAGGCCCTCGACAGCGAGGCCCTGGCGCAGCGGGCGGGGGAAGGGCGTTTCGCCGCGGCGGGCGGTGGCCGCGGCGGCCTCGTCGAGGAAGGCGTGCAGGTCCCGGAGGACGGGCAGGTCCTGGAGGAAGTAGCGGACTTCGTACAGCATGCCCTCCAGTTCGCCCTGAAAGGCGGCGGCTGCGCCGGTGAGCACCACGTAGTCGCCGATGTCCAGGCGCCGGCCCGCGATGAGCGCCGCCAGGATCGCGATGGCCGCGGCATACGCGGCCACCTGCAGGGCGGTGGTGGCGGCCGCGGCGCTGGCCTCGGTCCAGGCCTTGGCCAGGCTCTCCGCCCACCAGCGGCGGTGGGCGGCGGTCCAGCGCCCGCCCAGGTGGTCGCTCAGGCGGAAGAGGCGCACCTCCTGCCCCGCGCTGGACCCGAGCAGGAGGCCGCGGACGTAGGCCATCAGTCGTCGCACGGGGGTGGCGTCGTAGTCGTGGATGTAGCCGGACTGCGCGGCGCGCACCTTGAGCCAGCCGGACGGCACCGCCGGCAGCAGCGCCACCAGCGCCAGCCAGGGGCTGGCCAGCCAGAGGAGGACCCCGTAGGCGATGAGCGTCGTGCCGGAGCGACCGATCTGCGCCAGGAACTGCAGCAGGTTGGTTAACCGGTAGCCCAGGGCGGCCCGCGCCCGGTCCAGCCGGTCGTACACCTCCGGCTGCTCGAAGCGCACCAGCGGGATCGCGCTGGCGGCCTCCAGTAGCGCCCGCTCCAGCACGAGGTTGATCCGCGGCTTGATAAACCCGGTCAGGGCGTCTTGGGCCGTCTCAGCGAGCGAGGCCGCGCCTGCAAGCGCGGCCAGGGCGAACGCCCACGGCAGCAGCGGGCCCAGGGCGCGGGGGGCGTGCCCGCCGACGATGGCCGCGATGGCGTCGACCAGCCCCCGCCCGGCCCAGAGCATGGCCGCGGGGATCACGCCGCGCAGCAGGGTGAGGGCGACGTCCCCCACCGCACCCGCGGGAGTCGCCCGCCAGGCCGCGGTCGAGAAGCGCAGGAGGACGCCCAGGGGCAGGGCGCCCGGGGCACGGGAGGCATCGGCGTCAACCGTCAAGGCGGTGGCCCGCCGCGGCACGGGAGGAGCCGGGCCGGGCGGCGCGCCCGGTCTCTGGCAACCCTGGTGCACGCTGCCGCGCGAGCCGCCCCTCCCCTCCGTCGGGAGTGTGGCCTTGGCTGGGCCGAGGGTCTCGACGGGACCGGCTCCGGTCTACCGGGGGGTTCCGCGCCAGCGTGGCACCCGGCCCGCCGCCGTGATCCTGCCGGAACGCGCAGCGGGGCGGATGGGCAGGACCCGGTTCCTCGCCGCACACACCATCAACACCTCGCCGTGGGGGCAGCGACGGCGAGGGGCGCGGGCGGCGGCCGGATCGTGCCGGCCCAACATCGCGCTGCCCGCGCCCCTCGCCACGGGCACACGGCACGGTGGCCGTGCCGCGCGCGGGCGCCCTACCCCGCTAACACGGGGCGCGCGGCCGCTCTGCCCACCGTCCTCCCAGCCGAGGGCGAGGCCGGGAGGCCAATGCTTCGCGCGAAGCCTACGGAATGCGCCATCAACGTGTCGCCCGTGAGGGCCTCGCGCCGACCCCCTGCGGGGTAGTCCGGTCGGGACCGCGTGCGGCGGCCGTTGCCCCGAATGTACCACGTGAGCCAGCGGGCTGGACGGCAACCGGGCTGGGAGGACCCGCCCTCCATGCGCACCCCACCGCCGGCATCCGGGCGCCGTCACTCCGCCGCCAGTTGCGCCAGCCGGACGGTCGTGCGCCAGTTGCGCGTGGTCGCGTGCCCGCCGAGCCGAGCCTCAAAGAAGGCGTTGGTCAGGCGCGTCCGGTGATAGCCGTTGGGGCAGTGCACATATACGCACCGGCTGCCGACGGCGAAGCGGTCGGGCAGATAGGGCTCGGGGGGGATCCCCGCCGCGGCCCGGGGAGGGGCCGGCTGGGCGAGCACGCCTGCGGCGTCGCGGCCGCGCTCCGGCCCGGGACCAGGCCCGCGGCAAGCGCCACTGCGGCTGCCACCGCCCGCACGGCCGGGCCTGCGCGGAGCCGACTCTCCGGCGACCGGCCGCGGTGGGACCGCCCAAGCACCCCCTTCGCCGTGGACGCAGGCCCGCAGCCGGCGGTCAGCGGGCCGTCTGTCGTCAGCCCGCCGCTTCGACCGCGGCCCTGCAGGGAGTGGGGACCTGGCAGTGTCCGCCGCACGCCGCGGTGCGGCCCACGACCCAGCCGCGCTGGGGACTCACGAAACTGGCCCCACCGGTGTGAAGCCCGGGGGAAAGCCCAGGGGCTGCTAATCGCGCCCGCCCGATCTGTACCGAAGGGCTGCACGCGCGCGTTCACCTCCCGGCTGAAGGTGGCGACGTTCGCCGGCATGGCTGCGTGCCACTGCCGCCCCCACGACCGGCCGCCGTCGGTGGTGCCCAGGACGCCGGCCTGCCTGCAGCCAGACAGGGTACTGCATCCCCAGGCGGCCACCACCCAGCCGCGCAGGTCGGAAGTAAACCCGAGCGCCAACACGTCGGTCGCGAGCGTAGCGGCCGCCGCCCGGCACTGCCCGCCGTCCGCGGTGCGCAGAATCGTTGAGGTGTATCCGCCGGTGGCGGTGCCCACCACCCAGCCAGTGCGGGCGTTGACGAAGTCCATGGCAGAGAGGTTGGGCGGCACCTGCACGCTCACCGGCCCCGGCTGGCTCGGCCGCGCGAGGGGCTTGCCGGTCGGGGCCGGGCCACGGGATGCCGGAGGCTGCCGTGACGGTGGCGACGCGCTGGGGTCCGCCCCGCGCACGGCAGCCCGTCGCCACCAGCAACGCCAACCCCGCCGCGGCCGCGTTCCAGGCCGTCAGCATGGACCACGCTTCGGGTCGCGCCCGGGTCCGGGGTGACGCGTTCGATCCAGTGGCTGGAGGGCGGGCTCGGCAACTCGCTGGTGCTGTACACGCGCAACGACCCGCCTGCTGCCACGGGCGAATACCTGGAGCGCGACGTCGGCGGCAACCCCGTCGCCATGCCGGCGTGCGCCGACGCCCGCGGCGCCGTTGCGTTGGCAGCAGGGGGTGGCATGGTGGTGCAAAGGCGCGCTGCACCTTGGCGCGCTGGAGGACACCCCCGCACGGCTCGTGTCGCAGCGGACCTATGCGCTGCCCTGGACGCCCGTGCCACAGCCCGGCAGCCTGGCCATCGATGCGAACGCCTACACCGTGCCGGTGCGCTATCCCGGCGGCATCGGCATCTACCCGCTTAACGCCTCCGACGAAGCCGTCACGGCACGGGGCCTGCAGGCGCCAGGCCCCGTGTCCATCCCGTGGCCTGGCGAGGGGCCGGTGCGCATGGCCTGGTCTCCCCAGGAGTACCTATTCGGTGAACTGCGTTGGGACCGCTACATCTGGTGGGTCGGCGGCACTTCCGCGGCGAGCGTGTACCATATCTAGTGGCTTGGCACGCACTTCACCGTATGCTTACCCCCAGGACGTGCTGGCCGTCACCGGTCGCGGCGGCGCGCGGCGCTGGGCGTGAAGCGCTTTCCGTTCGCCGCCGACGTGACCCTCGCCGCATGGGCCTCGGACGGCCTGAGCCTGCTGGCGCTCGACCGCGAGCACCCCGCCTCCGAGCCGCCGCTCTACGACCTCTACGCGCTGAGCTGGAACGGCAGCCACACCCTGCGGATGCACGGCCGCTTGGGCTATGCCGTCCGCATCACCGCCAACGGGCCCACGCTGTGGCGTGAGGAAGGCGTGGCCCCGGCGGCGCCCACGTCCACCATCGTATTGGCGTTGGGCGCCATGGTGCCGGTGACCGTCCTGCCGCGTGCCGTGCCTGGCGGGTTGACACCCGGCATGCCGACACTTAGACTAGTGGCGAAATAGTGATTGGTCGAAGGAAAGGGGCAGGGGGTGCGTGGCCCTAGCCGACGTGTTCAAGGCTCTGGCCGATCCCACGCGCCGGGAGATCCTGCACATCCTGTCTGTTCATGCTGGCGGCGCTCACGCCCCCGCTCGGGCTGCTCGCCGGTCCGAGCACGCTGCTGCGCCCCACCGTGGCTGCGGTGCTGGTCCCGGCGCTCGCCGCGCGCGGCCGGCCGTCTGGGCCCCTCCCGCGTACGACCATCCGAGTGCCTATCGGCGCGTCCCCATGGAGATCGGCTCCCCGCCGCTTCGGGTGCCGGCCGTGCTGGACCTGCCCCGGGGCCGGGGGCCCTTTCCGGGCGTGGTGCTGATCCCCGGGTCCGGGCCTGAGAATCTCAACCAGGGTGCGGGTCTCATCCTTGCCGTGCGAGGCAGGGCGTGACCGAGGAGGGTCTCACTTGGCGGATCTTGTTGTGGAGGACGCGGAACTCGTCCTGCGACTAAGCGCACTGGAGAAAGTTGAGGCGCTGCATGGGGAATTGCGCTTCCCGACAGCAGCAGTGCGCGGGGTGGAGGTGTTGGCCGACGCGCCCGGCGCTGTTCATGGTTGGCGCTCGCCCGGAACGGGGATCCCCGGCGTTGTCGCCGTGGGGACGTTCCGGCGAGCCGGAAGCAAGACGTTTGCCGTCGTCCACATGAGCACGCGGCGCGGCGTGCGGGTGCGGCTAGAGGGCGCCGATTATGACGAGTTGATAGTCGGTTGCGCCGATCCAGAGGCTGTGATCAAGGACGTCACTGCGGTCCTCCCGCGATGAGGCGACGGTGGCGCCCCGGCGCCGCGCGGTACACTGGCCGTTGGGGCAGAGGCCTCCCTACCCGCCATACCGACGCCTCTGCCCAGGCTCGGGGCCGCCGTTGCACGTTTCAGGCAGTCAAGCCACCCCTTAACGCATTGGCGCTCTGCCGCGCCGGCCCGGTGGGTGAGACGCCCTCTGGCCCGCCGTGACGGGCCGGAGGGCATGGCAGTCCCCGATGGGTCACGCCCGCACGGCGCCGCCACCGTGGGGCGGGCATCCGCTGGTGGTTGAAGGACCCGGCGAACATGCGGCCATCCCCCAGAGACGGCGGTCGCGACGGGCGAGCCTCGGCACCCCCCCGGGGGCCTGATCCGGCGGGCGAGGGACGCGGGCCCGTCATTTGCGGCGCTCGGGGTAGACGGGCTCCATCGTCGCCGGGACGCGCGACGTCACTGCGTGAACCGTTCCGGGGTCTCCACCCGCCCCGTTGCGGCCGAGCGCAGTCCGGCCCAGGCGACGGCGCAGGTGTGCAAACCGTCGGCGTACGGCGAGCGCATGCGCATGCCATCGCCGTCGGCCACCGCCCTGAGGAACTGGTCGACCTCCCGGAGATAGGGGTCGTCCGTGAACGTTTCATCAACCGGGGTGCCGTCCACGGTGCCGATCAGGCGGTTGGCGAATAGGTCGACGGCGAGGCGGGCACGGTCCGAGATCCATTCGACCTGGCCCATGGCGGCCGTACAAGCCCAGGAGTGAAGGTGGGAGGCGATGGCGCCGGAGGCGTAGGCGAGGTTCAGGCTATACGCCTCCTGGATGGTGAAGTCGGCGGTGTGCTCGCGGAAGGTGGTGTGGGCCAGTGCGTGTACGGACGCCACCTCGCCCGCGAAGTAGCGGTGGAGATCGAGTACGTGGATGGCCTGGTCCATGAGGGGACCGCCCGAGCGGTCCTGCAGGTAGAACCAGGCGGGCAGGTTGCGTTCGACGGCGGGGCCGCAGAGGAAGGCGGAACGGACGGCGGCGATGGTGCGCCCCTCCAGGAGATCGCGGGCGCGATCGACGGCGCGGAGCCAGCGATACATGAAGCCGACGTTGGTGATGACGCCTGCGCGGCGGATGGCGGCGAGGGCCCGGCGACCCTGCTCGGCGTCGAACGCCGGAGGCTTTTCGCAGAAGATCGCCAGGCCGCGGGCGGCCGCGGCTTCGATGGGCTCGGCGCGGGCAAACGGGGGCGTGCAGACAAAGACGGCGTCAAGGCCGTCCTCGGCGTCCACCATCCGTTTGGAGTCCGTGTAGACCGTGCCGCCGTATCCGGCGGCGGCCTGCGCGGCGCGGGCTTCGTCGATGTCACAGAAGGCCACGGGACGCGCCCGCTCGGGCCCGAGCTGGCGCAGGCTTTTCAAGTGGCGCTGGGCGATGCCGCCGGTCCCGATGAAGCCGACGCGCAGAGGGGTGGGCAGGGGGGACACCTCCTGGCGGACGCGGTTTGGCGTGGCGCAGCGCGCGCGGGGAGGCCGCCGCACGACCCACCCGTGGCCGCACAGGGTACTACCCGGTGCGGCCACCGAGACCTGCCGCCGCTGAGGTGTGCGACCTCGACACGATGACCTGGCCAGCACGTCGGCGGACGGATGCGTCGTTCCAGCCGTGGCGGAAGGGGGCGCGGCGGGCCGTGGACCGTGGCATGGGCCGGCACGTTCGGCGACACGGGCGCGGGAGCGGGGGGGGGGGTACGCGAGGCCCCCCTTCGTGCGGATGGCCTTCTTGAGCGCCGCCGCGAAGGCCGTATGCAGACCTGCGGGCACTTCCCCCCCAGCGCCGTGTCCGGGTGCACGTCGCGCTTCGGCCACCCGGGGCTCGGCGCCGCCACCCCCGTGGGCGGCGGCGCCCGGCTGGCTTGCGGCCCCGGGCGAGCAACCGCCCGCGGCCCGTCACTGCCTCTGCCCCAGGCGGCGCCTGCCGCTAGGGGAACGTCCGCTCCCTGCAGCCCGCGCGGCGCGGACCCGCGGGGGCTGCCGCCCGCCTGCCCAGCGCTGTCGACTCCGCTCGCGGCAACGAACGGTGTAGGTGCAATCGCGTCGGTGATCGGGGCGACGCACCGCCCGGGACGTTCGTCAAGTGCGAGCACACGCCGTCCAGGAAGCTGCTGCCGCGCAGACGGAGCCGTACGCTGCATTCGGCGTGCACGATGTCAGCGGATCCGGCCAGGTCCGCCAACTCGTGCGCGGCCAGGCGCGATCTCCTCAAGCGTCACCCGGCGGCGTGCGCGAGGCCACCGCCACGCACGGCTGCGCGCTCGCGGACGGTACGCTCTATACGGTACGATCAAGTACGATCAGCGATACCGGCGGTCGCTGGACGCAGGTCTCCGTGTCCGGGATCCGCGTCCACGCTGGCCTTGCGGCGCGACCGCGCGGAGGGGGACGGTGACGAGCGCCCGTGCGGCCCAAGCGTCGCGGATCTCTCGCCCTCCTGGTCGCCGTCGTGCTGATCACGGCGTGGGCCATCGGCGCCACGCTGGTGGTTCTGCACGCGGAACCATCCTTGGCGCGGGCGCGCCCCGGGATCCTGGTCACGCCACAGGGTGGCGCGACCGGCCCTGCTGGCCCGTTGCGGTGACCAGTGCGCGGTGATCGCCACCCGGGACGGCATCACGTACGCGGTCGTCGGCCAACCTTACGTGGGCGGGCACAGCCCGGCCCGCGCGTTGGCGCGGGTGATCAGCGGCTGGACATGGGTCAAGGTCTAGCCGATGTTCCGCGTGCCGTCGTATGGTCCGTGGACGGTGGACGATCCGGGGCAGACCCCGGGCCACTGCACGTCTTCGCCCGCCCGGCCCAGCAGCAGGGCCGGCACCCCCAGAAGAGGCAGGGCCCCGTGGGCCGCGGGCCCACTCGTGCCCTGGCGGGCCCGCGGCCGGACGGCCTCAGCGCCGCCCCACCCGGAAAGCGCTCACCCCTCGCCCGCCGCCCCTGGCCCACTGCGCAGTTGCGGGTAGTGCAGGCGCATCTCCTCCAGCGCCGCCACCACCGCGCGCCCGACGACCAGATTCCGATACCACTTGTGGTCGGCCGGCACGATCGTCCACGGCGCATGCGGCGTGGCGCAGGCCTCCAGCATCTCGGCGTACGCGCGCTGGTACTCGGCCCAGTGCTGGCGCTCCCGCAGGTCGTCGGGAGAGAACTTCCAGTGCCGCCGCGCATCGAGCAGCCGGCGGTCAAACCGCCGCCGCTGCTCCTCCTTACTGATGTGCAGGCAGAACTTGAGGATGCGCACCCCGGACTCGGCCAGCAGGTGTTCGAAATCGTTGATGCGGGCGTAGCGTGACCGCCACACCCCTTCCGGCACCAAGCCGTGCACCCGAACGACGAGTACGTCCTCGTAATGGCTGCGATTGAAGATCCCGATCATCCCCTTGGGCGGCACCGCCTGGTGCACCCGCCAGAGGAAATCCTGCGCCGACTCGCGTGGCGTCGGCTGCTTGAAGGAGTGTACGCGTACTCCCTGTGGGTTCACCCCACGGAACACGTGGCGCACCACACCGTCCTTCCCCGAGGCGTCCATGCCCTGCAGCACGATCAGCAACGCGTAACGCCCGTCCGCGTACAGCTTCTCCTGCAGCACCGCCAACCGGCGGCGGAGACGGCCGGTCTCGGCCTTCGCCGCCTCCTTGGTCTCACCGCCCGTGTCTCGTGGGTCCCCGGGGATGCGCGGCCCACCCGCCGACCCGCCGCCGGCTCGCTCCCCGGCGTCGTCCCCCTCCCCGCGCGCGCGTCCGCGCCCGTGCCGGTCCGCGGGGGCCTCCCCGTCCTCGGCCGAGACCCTCCGTGCCTTCCCGGGCGCGCGCCGGAGTCCGCCAGCGCCTCCCCCGTCCACCGCCGCGGCACCGCCACCATCTGGACCGCCAGGCTCCCGCGGTGCGGGACTTGCCCCTTCCCCTGCGCCCACCGCGCTCGCCGGGTCCGGCTCCTGGACCATTGCGCCCTCGGCGTCCACCGCGTCCCCATCCCCATCCACGTCCACATCCGTCCCCTCCGTCGGCGCACCCGCCGCCTGGCTCGCACGAATGCCTGCTCAGGCCGGCCTGCCCCCCACCTGTATCGGCGGGCGGGCGGCCAGTTGCCTGCCGCTCGCCCGCCTGTACGGGTCCGCAGGTCGGTGGTTGCAGTATGCCAGGGCGCACCGGAGAAAAAGGGGCGACCCCGGGGGGAGACGGGCGACCGTCGCTGCGGCTCCCCACCACCCCAAAGGGCGCATCTGCCGTGGCGGTGGCGGCGCGTGCCTCCGGAGCTGCCGCTTCGCCATGCATCTCCGGGGTGGCGTGCCCACCCATGGCCAGGAGGGCACGCCGCGCCCATGCTGCGGGCTCGCGGGCTGCCGTCCCTTTTCCTGTTATGCTCGCCCCCGTGATGCCCGAGTGGTGACAGCTGCGTCTGCCGCGCACCGTCGGCGGTCGGCCCTGGATAGGGCCCGCGCCGGTGCACGCGGGTCCGCGGCCCGTACCGCCGCCATCCCACGTTGGCCCCGGGGGTGATGGGGAAGCGTGAGCCTCGAGGTGCGCGATGTCGTCCTGTTCTCGCTGCTGGCCTTCGCCGTGCCGCTCCTCACCCAACACCTGGGGCGTGGCCGCCTCCCGGTCGTGGCGGGCGAGATCCTGATCGGCGCCCTGTTCGGCCGCTCGGGCCTGCATTGGCTCACCGGCTCGCCCATCGTGTCGTTCCTCTCCGTCTTCGGCCTCGCCTACCTGATGTTCCTCTCCGGCCTGGAGATCGACACGGGACGGCTTCGAGCGCTCCTCTACCCCTCGCCGTCGGTCGGCCGAGGGCCGCGCCCCCGCTGGCTCCTGGCCTTTCCCCTGCTCGTCGGTGGCCTCTCCTTGGCCGTCGGCCTAGAGCTGCGGACCATCGGCGTGGTGCGCCACGGCGTCTTCCTCGCACTGCTGCTGGCCTCGTCGGCGCCCACCGTCGTCCTCCCGGTGCTGAAGAACGCATCCCTGGTGCGCCAGCGCTTCGGTCAGATCGTGCTCAGCCTCACCATCCTCGGCGATTTCCTGGCGTTGCTCGCCGTGACCGTCTCGGCCCTCATCTGGGGCACGGGCCAGCGCCTGCGCCCCCTGTGGGGGGTGGCGTTGCTCGTGCTGGGCGCCGCCCTCGTCTATTTCGGCCCCCGGCTGCGGCAGTGGTGGCGCCGTGAGGTCCGGCTCCACGGGAGCGCCTCGGAGGTGGGGGTGCGGGCGGCGCTGGCGGTGGTGACGGTGTTCATCGCCCTGGCGCAGGCCGTGGGCATCGCTTCCGTGCTCGGTGCCTTCGTTGCCGGGCTGGGCGTGGGGGCGGTCGTGGACGAGGACCGTCCCGAGCTGCAGTCCAAGCTGGACGCGATGGGATACGGCTACTTCATACCGTTCTTCTTCCTGGACCTAGGACGGCAACTGGACCTGGGGGCACTGGTCCGCTCGCCGAGCGCGCTTCTGCTCGTCCCGGCCCTGACCTTGGCCTTCGGCCTGGTGACCATGCCCCCCGTCCTGCTGTTGCGCCTCTGGTTCCCCTGGCGCCCCACATGGGCGGCGGGTCTGCTCCTCTCGACGCGGCTCTCGGTGACGGTCGCCGGCGCGGCGATCTTCCTGCAAGCCGGCCTGCTGGCGCCCCAGACGGGCGTGGCCGTGGTCCTGGCGAGCGTCCTGTCCGCCGTGGTCTACCCGGCCTTCTTCACCGTGGTGCTGCGCGGCGAAGCGACGGGCGAACCGCCGCGCTCCGCGGTGGTCCTTGGTTCCAGCCGGCTGGCGCGCGTGGTGGTGGCCGCTCTGCGGCGCGCCGGCTTCCGCGTCCAGGCGGACGAGGACGCCAACGACCTCCTGGCCAGCCCCCCCGACGTCCTGCTGGCCTTACAACCGGCCGCCGCCGACAACCTGGAGGACTGCCGGGCCGCGCGGGAGCGATGGGGGCCGCTGCCGAGCATCGCGCTGGTGGACGCTGAGGACGAGGCCTTGGAAGCGCGGGCGGCGGGGGTGGTGCCCTTCCGCCCCGAGGCGGCACAGGTCGGACTGCTCGTGGCCTTCGCCCGCTCCTCGGCGCTCACCGACACCATCCTGGGTCCGGGCGAACTGGAGGTGCACGACGTCCCCGTGCTCCGCCTCCCGCGCGGCGTTCGGCGCGTGGGCGATCTGCGAC
This sequence comes from Bacillota bacterium, assembly GCA_021797775.1. GTDB lineage: Bacteria > Bacillota > Sulfobacillia > RBS10-35 > JAJYVN01 > JAJZZC01. Next base: position 1,648 of record JAJZZC010000024.1, on the reverse strand, counting down.
TCCCCGATGACGTCCTCGTCCTGTCGGTGGTCAGCGGAGGCGACCGGCGCCTGGCTCGGGGGACCACCCCCCTACAGGTGGGCGACATCCTGGCGGTGATCGGCCCGCCTGCCGCGGTGGAAGCCGTCCAGGCGCTGTTCGGCCACGAGGTCCCGGCCTGAGCGCCGGGCGTGACGGCCACAAGTTGGGACTCTTCAATAAGGAGCCGCCAGCGAACAAGGTAGCGTAGCGTGACAAGTGGCTGCCTGTTCCGCATGATCCTGAATCTCGCAGTGTCAGGCGGACGACGCGGGCGGGTGGGGTCGTGCCGAGGGGCCGGCCCCTGGGCGCCAAGGCACACTCGCACGCTCGTCCACCTGCCCGAAGAGCGGGTCCTGAAAGCTGCGGAGGCCGGGCCGTGGACAGGGGACCTCCTGGGGACCTCCGGACCCAGCAGATGGCGCAGCAGGTAGTCCGCCCGCGGGCGGTACCAGGGATCGCGCAGCGAGGTGTCGCCTGTCAGCAGCAGGCCGCCTCCCCGCTCCACGAAGGCGGTGATCGCCGCCGCGTCGCCCTCGTCCAGACAGCAGACCCCGGGCAGCACCAGCAGCCGCGGCTCGGGCGCCAGCTCGAGCGGACCGTCCGCACAGATCAGGCGGAATGGAATGCCTCCCTCGATGAGCAGCTGCTCCAGGAGGTGCGCGCTGCGGTAGGGCTCCCCGCTGTCGAGTGCCAGGGTGCGCGGGTGCCGCAGGACGCCGACCTGCGCGGCGCTCTCCGTGCCGGCGTACAGCACGCTGTGCCAGCGCCGGTAGAACCCCGCCCACCGCGTCACCTCGTCGGCGAACGGCTCCTCGTCGAGCAGGGGCGAACCGATCATCCCGGCGTGGCCCCCGTTGAAGGCCAGCACCTCGGCGAAGGACCGCCTGACCTGCTCCCGCGCAACTCCCTTGATGTAACCGAAGCAGACGTTACCCAGGGCCGCGGCGTACCTGTACTCCCGTACGCGGCTGATGAGCCGGCCATCCACTTCCAGCCGCGGGTCGTTGCCGGACTCCGTCCAGAAGGCGTCGTTGCGCGGCGCCATGGCCGGCAGCGACACCCCGTAGCGGCGCGCGCCGTTCCACTCCACCGGCACCAGGGTGTTGCAGGTCACGGCCACCGCCGGCGAGCAGGCCTTGGCGGCAGAAGCCAGGCGCCGGTGGATGCGCTGGAAGCACGCGGGGCGAAAGTCGAGCCACTCCTGGTGCAGCGGGTCCCGTACAGCCGGTTCCCGCTCCGAGAGGGAGGCCAGCGGGACCTCCATCGCTTCGACCCGGGGATGACCGAAGCGCGCCAGGCGCGAGGCGGCGTCGGGGTAACGGGCCTGCAGGAAGGCGCGGAAGGCCGACGCGCACGCCGGACAGCGGCAGGGCTCGGCGCTGCCCCAGCTGAAGCCGTCCAGATGGATCAGGTCGAAGCCCACCTCTCCCGCCGCCAGGCGCACGAGGTCCTCCACGCGCCGCACGTACTCCGGATGCTCCGGGCAGACCAGCCGACGGAACCGTTCCCCTTCTCATAGTCATTTGTTTCCAACCGCCGCAGCGGCCGGTTTCCGACTCGAAGGTTCCTGCTTCACAGCGACCGGTTTCACCAGGCCGTTCTCCTGGCCAGAGCCTTCCGCTCCACA
>JAJZZC010000221.1 GCA_021797775.1 Bacillota bacterium | reverse complement strand
GGGCAGCGGTTCCCTCGGTTCGCCGAGCCGCAGGGCGGGCGCACCCTCGGCCACCGCCCACTGTTCGCCCCCGGAAAGGAGCGTGGTCACCGCGACCGCGCGGCCCTGGGCCCACCAGCGCGCGGCGCTGCGGTATGCGGAGGGGGCGCACGCCGGGATCGGTTGGAGCCACACCTCCAAGAGCCCGTTGCAGCCAGTACCGAGCCCCCAGACATCCTCACCGTCGGCGCGCAGGTCGTAGCGGACCAGTTCGCCCCGCCCCGCCGCGGTGAGACCACGGCGCACGCGCTCGGCGAGATCGTCTTCCAGGCAGCCGCCGCTGACGGCGCCGGCGGCGCGGTCGCCGGCCACCGTCCACACACGCAGCGCCCCCGGACAGCGGTACGACGAGCCCTCCACGGACACCACGACGGCCAGTGCCGCCGCGGCGTCGTCGGGCAAGTCGGCCAGCAGGCGCAACGCCACCGAGTCCATGGGTGCATTGTACCGCGCCGCCACGCCCTCGGCCCTGCCGCTAAGGAGCCGTAATAGCATTCAGGAAGAAGCCCTCAGCTGGTACTGCTGGTACTGCCCTTTGCGCTGACAGCGACTGGTGACCGAAACGGGGATGAATACACGGTCACTATCCCGAGAGTTCCTTGGCCAGGGTTGTGAAGAAGTCGTCGAGGAGCCGACGGATGGCGCCGCCGCCCAGCAGGCCGGCAACCCCACCGAGCCGTGCCCGGACGTCGTAGCGCAGGCGCGTCGCCCCGCGGCGCACCTCCTCCAAGCGGCAGCGCCCGGCTATACTCAGACCGTCGCTCCTGCCCTCTTCCACGAGTTCGAAGGCGAGGTCGTCGTCCGCGCCGGCGAGGCGCAGGAGGACGGCGTGACGCTGGGCCAGCGGCGGAGCGCCCACGACCACCGTGCCGCGCCACCTCCCCGGACCGAACGGCGTCAGGGCGGGCGCGTCGACCAGCCGCGCCAAGAGGGCGGGGTCGCGCAGCGCCGAACGTACGCGCCCGGGCGCCACGGGAAGGGCGGCTTCTCCAGAGATCTCCACAGCCTGGCACCCCCGTCAAGGCCGGGTCCGCGCGGGGCCACTCCAGGGAGAGGACCGTGCGGGGCAGATGGGGCCGTTGCCCGTGTTGTTGGTGGCAGCCGTCGTCGTCTTCGGTTTGGTCTCCAGCTTCAACGATGGCGGCAACCTGGTCGCAAGCTTCGTGGCCGCCCGGGCCTTCAGCCTCGCTGGCGCCGCTGTCGTGCTGCTCGTCGGCGCGGCGGTGGGCCCCTGGCTCGTGGGAGCAGCGGTGGCGCGCACCTTCGCCTTCGCGATCGTCGCCCTGCCTCGCCTCGGGCCAGGGGTATGCCTCGCCGCCGTCGGCGGTGCCGTCCTTACGCTGCTCTTTTCCTGGTGGCGCGGCCTGCCCACCAGCACCTCGCTGGCACTGGTGGGCGCGCTGGCCGGCGCGGGCCTCGTGCGCGCCGGCCCCAGCGCCGTGAACTGGATGGGGGTCTGGGCCGTTCTCGGGGGCATGGTGGCCGCGCTCGTCCTCGGCGCCGCCGCCGGTTGGGCGGTCTGGGGCGCCGTGCGCGCCGCCCTGCGCCATGCGGGGGAGCGGGCCGACGCAGCCCTGCGCGGCCTGCAGGCCGCCACCGGGCTGCTGCAGGGTCTGGGATACGGCGGCAACAGCATGGAGCGCACGATCGGCCTCCTGGCCCTGGCCGCCGCCTGGGACTCGCCGGCCGGCCGCTCGGCCCTGCTGGCGGGACGGCTGCCCGTGCCGGCATGGGCGGTGTGGCTGTCGCTCCTCCTCTTCGGCGCGGGGATGGCCCTGGGGGGGGCGCGCATCGCGCGGACGCTGGGATTCCGGCTCTTCCCCGTGCGTGCGGCCGACGCGCTGTCGGCGCAGATCGCGGCGGGCTTGACCGTCGTGGCGGCCGCGGCAGTAGGCATTCCCGTGAGCAGCACGCAAACGGCAACGGCCGCGCTGATCGCGGCCGGAGCGGCCCGGCGCCTCTCGCAGCCCCGCTGGGCCATCGTCCGGGAGATGGCGCGCGCCTGGGCCATCACCCTCCCCCTGGCTCTGGCGCTGGGCGGTGTCCTGGCCGTGGTGGCGCGCTAGCTGGCCGCTGGGAAAGTTCTCTTTTCGCAGGGCCACGGTGGCCTTGCCCATGTGGCCCAACGTCGTCAGGGCAGCGGCGCCGCCCGGGACGTGGACGCCACCAATCGCGCCCCGCGGAGGAGAGGGGGGCGATCGGACCCGGCGGCGAAGACATCCCGTCGGCCGGGGCGTGGGCACGCCACATCGGGGAGCGGGGTGCGGGGGTGGACGAGGCGAGGGAGCCAGGGCGGTTTCCGCTGGCCCGGACCGGAACGGCGGCCGCGGGCCGGGGCTCCGCGCACCGCGCTGCCGGCGGGGCACACCCGCAGGTTTCCCCGGAAGTGCGCCGCGCGGGCGCCCGCCGCTGGTGGGACTTCCTCCTGGCGGAGGACCATCGGTTCATGTCCTTCCTGCGCGCCCAGGCGGCCGTCGCGATCGAAGCCTGCGACCTGCTCCGCCGAAAGGGAACCCCTTCGGAAATGGCCGAGGTGGAATTGCAGGGGGACACGGTGCGTCGGGACCTGAGCGCCGCCTTGGCGGGCACCTTTGCCACGCCGCTGGACCGTCACGACATCTTTGCCCTGAGCCGCTACCTTGACGACGTGGTCGACAGCGCCCAGGACGCGCTCCTGACGATCACCGTGATCGGTGGGACCTGGACGGGCCACGCTGAGGAGATGAGCCACGCCGTGGCCGAGGCGGCGGAGTCACTGGAGCAGGCGGTGGCGGCCCTGCCTCACCCCTCGGCTCGCGAACCGGCGCATAAGGTCAAGCGCTACGAGAACATCGTCGCGGCACTGTACCGTTACGGCGTGGATCTCGCGCTGCGCGAGCAGGCGCCGGACCAAGCCCTCCGCCTGCGCGAGGTGTACGCGGCCCTGCGCGAGGTCGCCCTCGCCGCCGGGCGGGCCGCTGACCTGGTGTCCGACGTGGCCGTGAAGGAGAAGTGAGCCGGATGGCGGCGCCGTCCCCCTCGCCCGTCGACCTGCGGGCGGCGGTACACCGGATGGGCCTCTCCGTGGAGAACGCGGTGCGGGAGGCGGTCGCCGCCCTGGAGACGGGCGATGGAGATCGCGCCCGCGCCATCGTCGAAGCCGATGCCGCCATCGACCGCACCGAGCAGGAGATTGAACTGGCCTGCGTCCGCGCACTGACTGCCCGCCCGGCCGGCCCGGCCAGCGGGCAGGTACACGCCGAAGCGGGGGTCCGCCTGGTCGCGGCGGTGCTCAAGACCGCCACGGACCTGGAACGCGCGGCCGACCACGCGGCGGGCATCGCCAAGAGCGCGCTGCGCATCGGCGGCGGGCCGCGGATCCGGCCGGTGGCCGACATCCCGCGCATGGCCGAACTGGCAGCTCGCACCCTTTCCGACGCCACGGCCGCCTTCGCGGCGCAGGACGTGCAAGCCGCGCGGCTGGCCGCCCAACGCGACGACGCCGTGGACGCGCTCTACGACCAGATCTTCCGCGAACTGATCACCTACATGCTCGACGACCGCACGGCGGTGCGCCAGGCCACGCACCTGCTCTTCGTGGCGAGCCACCTCGAACGCATCGGCGACTACGCCACCAACGTCGCCGAATGGACGGTCTTCGTCGCCACCGGCGAGCGCGTCGAACTGAACGCCTGACTGGCGGGACACGGCCGAGGCGCGGTGGGCACCGGAAACGCGGGGTCATGACCCGCCGCCTCGCGCACCGCCCTCTAGTAGCTCGTAGCGGGCGCACCCGCTACCACGGGGGGCCTCGATGCCCGGCGGGAGCTCCGATAGAGAAAGAGCTATGGCATGGCGGCTCCTCATTCCTGTCCGCTCCGCGGCATCACCACCTCAGAGCCGCCGCCGGGCCTGGCGTGGGACCTGGCCGTCCCCTCCCCAGTCCGGGAGGGACGGACAAGGGACGCCGTGCCGTGCGGCCGCGGTCGTTGCCCACGGCGTCCCGCCGTCCGCCGCCCCCTGCCGCGTTCGGCCGCTTCAACGCTGGCCTAGGAGGAACACGCCCAGGATGATGACGGCTATGGCGGCGATCTGCTTCAGCGAAAGATGTTCGCCCAGGACGACCACCGACAGGACCGCGACGATGACGTAGCCCAGACTCACCAGCGGGTAAGCGGTGCTGAGCTGGGCGTGGTTGAGGACCCTGACCCAGAGCAGCATGCTGGAAACGAAGCACAAGGCGCCGAGCCACATGTACGGATTGCCGGCGAGGCGCAGGAGCGAGACAAAAATGCCGCCGTCGCCGATGGCGATGGTGGCGCCGGAACGCGCGGCGAGCTTGAGCAACAACTGCCCCACCGCCCCGATGGCGATGGAGATGAGGGCGGTGGGCAACCACTGCGCCACGCGCAAGTCCATTCCCTTCGCGTTCAATCCTTCCCGGGGTGGCCGAAGCCCGGGCGGTCACGCCAGCCCGCAGCAACCGACGGGATTCTACCACTCTGGATCGCGTCATGGGAAACAAGCGGGGCCTTACGCGGGGTGAGGTCATTCTGGCGAGGGCCTTCCGCCGAAACGCTTGGCAAGCGGGGTGGCGCGGGGCCCGCTCCAGGCTGGTCGCAGATGCGCCCGCTCCTGCGGCGCATGGCCTCAGAGCCGCTCGGCCAGGGTCCTCAACGCCACGACCGGGGTTGCCGGCGACGTAGGGCGCGATTTCTGCGCCGTGCCGGCACCCACTACTCCGGCCCAAGCGGTTTGCTGAGAAGGACGCAGCCGGGGGGGCTTACCGGCGCGGCGGAGAGGGTGCGTTCAGGCAAGCGAAGACATGCGCCCAGGGTGCGCACCGCGAGGCTTGGCCACCGCCAAGGCTGGAGAGGCCCGCCGCGCCGGCACGTCCCCCGCGGTGCTCGCCACACCCCGCGCCTTGCCGTCCACGCCCGGCGGCGCCCACCATCCTCGACAAGGTCGACGGGTGGGAGCACGGAGCCGGGTGTCCGCGCCTGCACTGGGATCGCCCGTGCCCCCCCACCGCCGTTTTTCCTGGTCCCTGATGCGGTGCCGGTGAGACGGGGTGATGCCTGCGCCAGAATGGCAACCGCGGGTTACCGCGCCGCTCTGGGTCTTCCCCTGCCGTCCACCACGGACCCGTGGCACGCACGGTTGCGCCACGAGGCGCATACCCTGAGCCGGAGGCTGATGCGGCATGGTGTCCTTGACCCCGCTGCGACTCGCGAGCGGTACGGCCGTCGGTATCACCGTCGACCTCCCGGGGACGCGCCTGGTGATCGCCGCCACCGAAGCCGGCTACATCATGTGTGGCGCGCTAGATGTCGCTCTGCTCGACCAGCGGCTGGCCGAGCGGCGGATCGTGGCCGCGCGCGCCATCGGCGTCCGCACGCTGGAGGACCTCCTCTCCCGGCCCCTGGAGAGCGTCACCGGGGCCGCACGCGCACTCGGGCTGCGCGAAGGGATAAGCGGGCGGGATGCGCTCTCCTTGTTGGCCACCGCCGCCGCAGGCCGGGAACCGGCCGCCCCTGGGTCTCCCGCTTGATGTCTGCCCCACCGCGCAAGCCGGGGGATGTGCCTCTGCCGGGGCACGACCCCTCCACAATCCGTCGGTTCCGACGCCACCGTAGACCCGTCGGCGCACAGCGCCCGCCGGTGTTCCTGTTGCCACCCGCTCCCTCTGCCATGCCATGGGGCTGCGGGGCTGCGCAGGGTCTCTTGTCGAGCCTGCAGGGTGGCGGCCGTAAGCGCTCCGGGGAAGCCATCACCGCTAGGCGTTTAGCGCACAGCGCCATTGACCTGGGCCCGTCGCTACGGGGTTTCACCGTTCGCCCCCCCCCGCCAACCGCGGCGGTCCCCGGGCGCCCCCCCGGTCGGTGAGACGCTCTGCGCGCGGCAACGGCCTTGCCGCGCGCAGAGTGTCTCACAATCGCCCCCCGCCCCCCAGCGGCGCGTCCAGCCCCCGGGCGCGGCAACCCCACGACCACGGCAGGGCCCGGGCCCCCGTGGAACCCGCGCGCACCACCCAGGCGGTGGCCCTCTTCCGCCGGGCGGCGACCACCCGGACGGCATATGGGTGCCGTTCGGGACCACGCCCGCCGACTCGGCCCGCGGGACCTCCCACCCGTGTTCGGCGGCGGAGCGGCGCAGCGGTATCCATTCCTTAACAACGCAGGTAGCCCTGCCAGCCCCCCGTGACGGCGATCACCGCCCCGTTGATGAACGAACTCTCCCTGCGGCAGAGAAAGAGTACCGCGTCGACGACGTCGGCGCTGGTCCCCGGGCGGCCTACCGGATTCCCTGGGTCGCGCAGCCGCTCCGCCTCTTCGCGCCGCAAATCGCGGTCCTCCACGATACCTGGGGAGACCACGTTGAACGTGATCCCGCCCCGCGCCTCCTCCAGGGCGAAGGTGCGCGTGAGTGACACGACCGCGGCTTTGCCCGCCAAGTGGACGCCTTCCCGACGCACCCCCATCGCGGTGTCCGCCCCAGCCGCACCGAGGTTGACCACCCGGCCGAACCCCCCTCGGCGCATATGCGCGAGCGCGGCCATGGTCGCGTAGAACGCGGTGCCCACCGTGCCCGCGAGGATCCGCTCAAAGTCGGCGTCGGTATGGTCGCGCAGGCGTTTGAAGGCGAACTCTCCCACGTTGTTGACCAGGATGTCCAAACCACCCAGAAAGTCCGCCGCCCGCTCCACCAGACGGCGCACATGCGCCACGCACGCGCAGTCGGCCTCCAGGGCCAGGCTGCGCACGCCGGCTGCGCACGCCTCGCCCACGGCAGCCTCGGCGCTGTCGCGGTTCGTCTTGTAGTTAAAGACGACGTCCACCCCGGCGCGGGCCAGACCGAGACCGATGTGCCGCCCGATGCCGCCGGAGCTCCCTGTGACCACGGCCCTGAGACCACTCAGACCCGCAGTAGCCAAGACGTGCCACTCTCCCTTCGGTGCCACGGACCCAGAGCTCGCTCCACCCGTGTCGCCGGCCCGCCGCGCACCGCGGCACCTCGGGTGCCCAATGCACGCGCTCCCGCCGCGGGCCGCCACGGGTGCGCCCGCCAGCGTACAACACGATCCCTGCATGCATCCGCCACGTGCCCGTCGCCCTGGTACCCGGGCTTGCGCGAAGCCGCAACGGGCAAGGACTCCCGCCTCTCTTCGCCAGATGCGCCCCACCCAGCCACCGAGAACGGCTGGGCAGCCAGTGGCGCCCGTGACCGGGATCCGGCATCCTCCGCCGTGCCGGGCGCAGCCTGCGCCACGGTCACGCGCCATCCTTGTGATCGAGCCAACACGGCGACGCATACCCATGGCGGGTGGCTCCACCCTCTGGCGAGCGGAGGCGGTTGAGCATGACGGTAGCCCGCGACTGCCTGGTCGACCTGGTGGCCGAGGTGGTGGGGGGAGCGGAACGGGCCGCGGCGGCCCAGCGGCTCGTCGATATCGCCCGCTCGGTTCGGGCGGTACTGGCGCGGCGCGGGGTGCCGGCGCGCGTGAGCGGCGACATCGGCGGCGAAGAGGCCGGCGCGCCCGCACGACGGATCGTGGTCGTGCTCCGGGTGGGGCGCTACCTGGGCGCCCCGCCACAGCCCAGCGTGCTGCATCCGCTGGTTCCACGGGACGCCAGCCAGGCGCTGGCGCGTGCCGTGAGCGGCAGCCTGCGCGCGACCACGGGCAAACCGTGGCCACCGGTGTGGCTCTGGGGGGCACTCTCCGTAGCCAAGGGCGACGGCGGGAGCACGCCGGCACCCTCCGTTTCCCTCTATTTCGGCGACACCGAACAGCTGGCCGCGGAGGATGGACCCTCCCTGCGCGACGCCATTGCCCGCGGGGTATTCGCGGCGGTCGAAGAAGCCTTCGGCCAAGCCGCCATCCGGCCCGAGGCCTACGCCGAGCCCGCTCATTCGCCCGCGTCGCATGCGCAGGGCGAAGAGAGGCAGATCCGCCCAGGTCCGCGCCCGGCAACCGGAGCAAGCGGCGGCGGCCATGCGGCGGCGATACCGACCGAGGCGGCGAGAACCCCAGGACGTGTCGCGGAGACGGGGCCGGTAGTCCTGCCGGAGCCGCCCACCCACCTGCGCCAGCCCGGCGTCGCCGTGCGGGTCGAGGAACCCGCCCCCGCAGAGGCCCCAGGCCCCCACCCTGGCGGGGCTGCCGCCGAGGCCGCCGCGCCCCTCCCGCCACAGGCCGCGCCGGAGCCGCCCACCCGCGTGCGCCAGCCCGGCGTCGCCGTGCGGGTCGAGGAACCCGC
>JAJZZC010000220.1 GCA_021797775.1 Bacillota bacterium | reverse complement strand
GCGACCCGGCCGGCGCCGCTGAACCCCAAGCGCAACTGGTCGGCCATTCTGACAGTCGACCTCCCGAATCGCGATGATAGTGCGGGCCGGGAGGCGGCCGCGCCGCGGCCGCCTCCCGGCCCGCCAGAGGATTCCCCCGGGGACCGGGGCAAACCTGCCGGGTAGGGGTGGCAGGGGGGCGGCAAGCGGGTGGCCCCCCCCCGGGCGGGCGGACGGGGGCCCGCCCGCGGCACGGTGAACGCGCGGGGGTAAGGGCGCGGGCCCCCCCGGGCGGGCGGATCCCTAGCCACGGCCAGGCGGGCGCTGGCAGGGGCGGGCGGCCCCCCCAAGCGGTCGAGCCCCTGCCTGCAGCCAGGCGGCGGCCGAAGCACCGCCGTCGTGCATCCTGAATCCGCGTGTCGCCGTGCACCGTGCAGACGCTGTCCGGGGTCCGGCTCGTCGGACGCGTAGGCCGTCACCGTGACGACCAGGGATTGGGAAGAAGGCCTGGGGATACTGGGCAAAGCACAGTAACCCGGCCAGGGCGGGACGATCGGGATCGTCGCGGAACACGAGGTTCAACGCGCGCAGGAGGGATGCGCGGTCAGCGGCTACCGCGGCGAGGGCGGGCCGGTCCGCGCGCAGCACGGCGACGCGGGCGTCCAGGCGGGCCTCGTCCAAGTGCGCCAAGCGGCCGCCTCGGCATGGGCCTGCAGGTTGTGCCGGGCCCGCCCCAGCATGGCCGCGGCGAGGTCGAAGCCGGTGACCGCCGCTCCGGGGAAGCGCACGGCCAGCCCCAGCGCCAGCGCGCCCGTACCCGTCCCAATGTCCGCCACTTGGCGGGGCCCATCGCCCGCCGGCAACGCGCGCAGGCCCGCGCGCACGGCGACGAAGTGGGGCGATTCGATGTCCCCCGCGATGGCGTCCCACCGGGGGGCGATGGCGTCGAACCGCCGGCGCATCGCGCCGCGCATGAAGCGCCAAAGGCGCGGATGGCGCGCCGCCCCGCTGATGCTCGCCCGCAACCCTTCGGCCATGTCGCCTCCGCCCCCTGCCCTGTCCGGTCTTCCGCCGCTCCGCACCGAGTGCGGCCAGCCCTCTGCCGGCCCGCTGGCCAAGGCCCGTGCGCGCGCCCGGCCGGCCGGACGGGCGCGCGCCTCTCCGCTGCGCGCCGGACAAGCATATCGCCGCCGGCTCCAGAGAGAGAGAGATGCAGCGCGGGGCCACCGCCGCCCCGGGCCCGAGCCGGCCCGTCACCGCCAGGCAGCCCGCCGGCACGGCCGCTTTCTTGCCTTTGCACCGAGCCCTGCGTCGGAGCGGTCCGCCCCGGCCGGTGGCCCCCCTGGCCCAACGCGCACGCCCTTACCGCAGGGCCACCCGTCACCGCCGCACAGCCCGCGGGGCACCGCCGGAGCCGAGACGCCGCCGATCGTGCGGCCGACCGCCGAGCCCCGCGCCGGGGGGGGCCGCCGGAGCCGGCGCACCCCCGGCCCCCCACGTCTCCGCCTGCGGCGTGGACCGGCCGGTCACCGCCCCACCGACGCCCCCTCCTCCTGCCAGTAATGGCAGGCCACCCAGCGTGCGGGTGCAACCAGCAGCAGGTCCGGAGCCTCCTGGGCGCACCGCGCGCGTGCGCGGGGGCAGCGGGGCGAGAACGGGCATCCGGTGGCGGGTGCGCCAACGGCCGGGTCTGCGCATAAGACCCGCCGCGGGCGCTCCCGCTCGGGGTCCGGCAGCGGCACGGCGTCGCGGAGCGCGCGGGTGTAGGGGTGCAGCGGGGCGGCCAACAGGGGCCCGGCGGGCCCGACCTCGACCAGAGCCCCCCGGTACATGATGGCCACGCGGCGGCAGAGCCGGCCCAGCATCGCCAGGTCGTGGTCAATCAGCAGGCAGGCCATCTGTCGCTCCCGCAGGAGGCCCTGGAGGAGGGCGGCGACCTGGGCCCCCGCCGAGGCATCCAGCGCGGCGAACGGCTCGTCGGCCAGCAGCAACTCCGGCCCCACCGCCAAGGCGCGGGCGATGGCCACGCGCTGGCGCTCGCCGCCGGAGAGCTCGTGGGGCAGGCGCGCGCCCAGCGCACCCGGCAGGCCCGCCGCCTCCAACGCCGCGCCCGCGCGGCGCTGGCGCTCGGGGCGCGGCCGGTCGAACAGGCCCTCGGCGACGATGGCCTCCACGCTCATGTGCGGGTCCAGGGATGCGTACGGGTTCTGGAACACCACCTGCATCCGTCGGCGCAGGTCCCGCAGGGCATCGCCGCGCGCGGCGTGCACGTCCCCGCCATCGAGCAGCACGCGCCCCGCGTGCGGCACGAGCAGGCCCGCCACCAGGCGCACCAGCGTGGACTTGCCGCACCCGGACTCGCCGGCGAGCCCCAGCACCTCGCCGCGGTGGAGCGCCAGGCTGACGCCGTCGACCGCGTGGGTCACCCGGCCGCGTGACCCACGGAAGTCGTGGCGCAAGTCCAGCGCCTGCAGCAGCGGGGGCGCAGCCCCCACCGCGTGGTCCCCGGCTGCGTCGGGCCCCGTCCCCGCACCGGCCCGGGTAGCCCACACCCCACCGTGAGCATCCGGGGCGCCCCCGCCTCCGCCGAGCCCGGACCCTGCCACCGGGGCCTCCCCCGGGCAAGCCCCTACGGCCACCGAACCCTCACGCGCGACCGGCGCGCCCCCGCCTGCGCCCGGGCCGGACCCTGCCGCCCAGGCACCCCCGCGCCCGACCGGCGCGCCCCCTCCCGTTGCTGCCCGGTGCTCGGCGGACGCGCGGTCCCCGACGGCCTCGCCCCCCCGCTGGCCGACCCCTGTCGCGCGGGGGTCGTGGAGCCAGCAGCGGCTGGTGTGGTCCGTTCCGACTTCGTACGCGGGCGGGGGAGCGAGGTGGCAGCCGCGCATGGCGTGGCAGCAGCGGGGCGCGAACGCGCAGCCCGACGGGATCTCTAGTGGGTCGGGGGGCCCGCCGGGGATCGGGTGGAAGCCGGCGCCCGGCGCGGCGGGGCTCCACGGCGCGGCGGCGAGCAGGCCCACGGTGTAGGGGTGGGCCGGTCGGTGCAGGATCTCGGCCGCGCCCCCGGCCTCCACCACCTCGCCCGCAACCATCACCGCCACGCGGTCTGCGAGGCGCGCCACGACACCGACGTCGTGGGTCACGACGAGCAGGGCCATCCCGCTCGCCGCGCGCAGGTCCGCCAGCAGGTCCAGCACCCCGGCACCGATCGTGGGGTCCAGCGATGCGGTCGGTTCGTCGGCGATGAGGAGTTCGGGGCGACCGGCCAGCGCCATGGCGATGAGCACCCGCTGGCGCATGCCGCCGCTCAACTGGTGCGGGTAGTCGCCCGCGCGCTCCGGGCCGAGCCCGACACGCTCTAGCCACTCCTCCGCCTCTCGGCGCGCCGCGCGCGCTGGGAGGCGGATGTGCAGGGCGGCGGCCTCGGCCACCTGGCGGCCGACGGGCATGGTCGGGTTCAGCGCGGCGGCGGGGTCTTGAAAGGCCATGCCGATGCGGCGACCGCGCAGGCCCCGCATGGCCCGCTCGGACAGGCGCAGAAGGTCCAAGCCCGCAAACGCGAGGCGCGCCGCCGCCACGCGAGCCGTGGGCGGCAGCAGGCGCACGATGGCCTGCGTCGCGGCCGACTTGCCGCTGCCGGACTCGCCCACGAGGGCGAGGGTCTCGCCAGGCTGCAGCGTCAGGCGGAGGCCGCGGACCGCGGGGAGGGTGCGACCCGCTAAGCGGAACCCAACGCGCAGGTCCTCGATCTCCAGCAGCGGCAATCCCCCACCCCCCCGACCATGTCCCTGTCCCCGGCCGCGCGCGTGGCGCGGTTCACCGCCGGGCCTGCGGGTCCACCGCTTCGCGTAGCGCGTCGCTGAGCACGTAGAACGCCAGCATCGCCAGGGAGAGGGCCGCGGCTGGGAAGAAGAACTGGTAGGGGTAAACGCGGAAGGCGTTGGACCCGTTGCTGACCATGGCGCCCCAGGACGTCTGCGGGCTTTGCACGCCCAGGCCCACGTACGAGAGAAAGGCCTCGGCGAAGATGGCGGACGGCACGCTGTAGGCCATCCAGGCCAGGATCGGCGCGGCGGCGTTGGGCAGCAGGTGGCCGAAGAGCACGCGCCAGCTGGGCAGGCCCAACGCGCGCGCCGCGAGCACGTATTCCTGCCGCTTAAGCTGGAGGACCTGGCCGCGGACTAGCCGCGCCATGCCCAGCCAGTTGACCAGGGCGATGGCCGCGATGATGGCGCCGATGCCCCGGCCGAGGACCATGGCCAGCAGGATGACCACCGGCAGCAGCGGGATGGCGTAGAGCACGTCGACCGCGCGCATCATCACCTCGTCGACCCACCCGCCGGCGAGCCCGGCGACGCCCCCGTACACCGTACCCACGACGAGGTCGATCACCGCCGCCACGAGGCCGACCAGCAGGGTGACCCGCCCGCCCACGGCCGTGCGCGCGAACACGTCGCGCCCGAGTTCGTCGGTGCCGAACCAGTGGGCCGCGGACGGCGGCGCGTTCGTGTCGAAGAGGTTGATGCGGTCGAAGGGCCAGGGGATCAGGTGGGGTCCGATCCAGGTACCCGCGGCGAGCAGGGCCAGGAGCGCCATCGCGCCCACCGCCGCCGGGTTGCCCAGCAGGCGCCGGCCGGCGCCCGTGCTCCAAGGGGCGGCCGGGCGCTCCACCGCACGGGGCGGGGACGCGGGCTCAAACCAATGCGCCGGCAGGGGATCCCCGAGTCGCGCGTCAGCCAGGGCGGGGGGCCTCCTCCCGGAAGCGGATGCGCGGGTCGACCACCGCGTAGAGGACGTCGACCGCGAGGTTGAACGCCAGCAGCAGCGCGGCATAGAAGACCGTGATGCCCAGGACCACGGGGTAGTCGCGGTCGAGGACGCTGCTGACGTAGGAACTGCCGAGCCCCGGGATCGCGAAGATCTCCTCGACGACGAAGGAGCCGGTGACCACCCCCGCGGCCAGCGGACCGAGCAGGGTGAGCACGGGGAGCAGGGCGTTGCGCAGCACATGGCGCAGGAGGACCTGCGCCACGCCGAGGCCCTTGGCGCGCGCCGCGCGCACGTGGTCCAGCGCCAGGACCTCGATGGCGCGCGCGCGCAGGAGACGGGCGACCAGCGCCAGGCAGCCCAGCCCGAGGGAGAACGCCGGGAGCAGGCTGGCGGCGAAGCCGCCCCACCCGGCGACGGGCAGGACGCGCAGGCGCACGCCGAAGACGTAGTCCACGACCACGGCCACCACGAAGTTCGGCACGGAGAGGCCGACAACGGCCAGCAGGACGACGAGATGATCCAGCCAGCGGCGCCGCTGGAAGGCCGCGAGCAGGCCCAGCGCGATCCCGCCGCTGACGGCCCAGAGCAGGGCCTCCGCCCCGAGTGCGGCGGAGGAGGGGAAGCCGGCGGCGATGATCTGCCCCACGGTCTCATGCACGTCGACCAGCGAGCGGCCGAACTGCCCGCGCGCGAGGTGCCCGACGTAGAGGGCGTACTGTTGCCAGAGCGGTCGCGACAGGCCGTATAGCGCCATCAGACGCGCGCGCGCCGCCGACGTCAGGTGCGGGTTGGTGAAGGGCTGCCCCGGGATGGCGTGCAGCACAAAGAAGGTGGCGGTGACCACGACCCATAGCGCGGCCAGCCGCACCAGCAGCCGCCTGAGCAGGTGGCCCGCCACCGCATCGCCCCCCTGCCGCTCGTGCGAGGGCCCGCCGGGGCGGCCGTCCCTTTGGCGGCGGGCAGCCCCTGGGCAGGCGTCGTTCCTCCGCACCGGGCCGTTCCCTGGCGAAGCACCGACTCCCTGGGCGGGCGATCATCCCCTTGGCGGCAACCGGCCCGCCCGGGGCCGAGCTGCCACCCCCGGGCGGGTCCCCGTCCCCCTGGGCGAGTGCGCCGCCCCCTGGCGGGCGCCGTTCCTCGGCGACGGGCCGTTCCCTGGCGGACCACCGACTCCCTGGCGGGCGACCTCCCCGAAGGCGGGCGGCCCCCCCTTGGCGGAAGCGCCGTTCCCTGCGCGGTGGCCTTGGCGTTCCTGAGAGGGCGGCCGTGCCCACCAGCGAACGAGTATCCCTTGGCACGCGCCCTCCCCTGGGCGGCGTGCTGCCCCCTTGGCGGCAACCGTCCCCCGGGGCGAGCTGCCGCCCCCAGGCGAGTCCCCGTCCCCCTCAACGCGTGCACCGTCTCCTTGGCGGGCGTATCGCCCCGCCCCGCTCAGGCCCCGCCCGACACGCGCACACCCTTTAGGCTGAAGTCGGGGCCGGTCTGGTACCAGACGAAGCCGCTGACGCCACGGTGGGCGATCCAGGCGCGCTCCGGCCAATAGAGGGGCGCCACGGGCAACTGTGCTAGCAGGGTGCGCTCGGCCCTGGCCAGGTCCTGGCCCCTGGTCTGCGTACTGCGCGCCGCGGCGGCCTCCGCCAGGTACCGATCATACGTCGCGCTGTGCCAGTGGATGGAGTTGAAGCCGCTGCCCTTGGTCCACAGATTGAGGAAGGTGGTGGGGTCGTTGTAGTCGGCGTCCCAGCCGGAGAAAGCCAGGTTGAACTGGCCCTCTTGCAAGAGCTTCAGGTACGTCGGCGCATCGACGGCATTCAGTTGGACGGTCACGCCCAGCATCTGTTGCCACATGGCCTGGAGCGCCTCGCAGTAGTGGCGGGCATCCGTGGTGTTCACAGTCAGCAGCACGAGCGGCGGCAGGGCGTGCAGGTGCAGGGCTCTGAGCCCGGCCGCCAGGGCGGCCCGCGCGGCGGCCGGCTGGGCGTGCGTGTTCAGGGGATGTCCCACGAGCGGGCTAAACGGACGGCCCGGGGCGTAGTCGATCCCGGGCGGCGTGAGGGCGTACGCCGGCTGCCCCGCCTGCACGACCGCGCGCACGAGCGCGGCGCGGTCGATGGCCAGGGAGAAGGCCTGCCGCACCAGGGGCTGCGAGAACGGCGCCGCGGAGACGTTCATCTCCAGATAGGTCACCGTGGCCTGTGGGGCGATCCGGTAGCCTGCTTGGCGCTGGAAGACCGAGATGAACTGCGAGGGGATCTGGGTGAGCACGTCGAGCTGGCCGGTCTGGTACAGGTTCACGGCCGTGGCCGCGTCGGTGACGATCAGGCCGTCCACGCCGGCCAGGTACACGTGGCGGGCGTCCCAGTAGTTGGGGTTCTTGACCAGGTCGAGGTGGGCGTTCGGTACCCAGGAACGGATGACGAAGGGGCCATCGAAGACCATGTGCGCGATGTTGCTTCCGTACAATTGCATGCCCCAGCGGCTGGCCAGCGGCTGGTCGAGCGGGAAGTAGGTGGGCAGCGCGGTCATGCTCAGCCAGTACGGCACCGGACGACTCAATCGGACGACCAGCGTGTGGACCCCGGCGGCCCGCACGCCGAGCCGCGCCTCCAGGGCCGCGACCGTGTGGGCGGTGGCGGTGTCGCAGCCCGTCGGTGGGACGGCCAAGGCCAGCAGCGACGCGGCGCCAGCGATGTCGCGCATCTGGCTCGCGTACTGCGAGCCGATACAAGGGTTCAACACCTGATCCCAGGCGTAGACGAAGTCCATCGCCGTCACGGGATCGCCGTTGCTCCAGCGGGCATTGCGCAGGTGGAAGACGTAGGTGCGCCCGCCGTTCTGCACGGTCCAGCCGCTGGCGATGCCCGGCGTGACCTGGCCGCTTGAGCCGATGCGCGTCAGACCCTCCATGACGGCGTTCAACACATCGAACGAAACCTGGTCGACGGCCGTGACAGGGTTGAGATCCGAGGGCTCCGCCCCCCAGTCGAGCCGGAGGACGGGCCCGGAAGGGGCCGCCGCCCGTGCGGCCGGGGGTGCCCACGGGATCGCCGTCGCTACAGCCAGCAGGAGACCCGCGAGTGCCAACAGCCCGTTTGCCCGCAAGGCATCCCCCTCCAGGTGTGCCGGACACGTCGATTCGGCGAGTGCGCACGTTTCGCCAAAATTCGACCCAACAACGACAGGTCCTACCATCCCGCCGCGCGACCGAGGGTCGCGTCATTCCGGCGGGGGGCCTTCGCCCAGACGGCGCCACGAGCGGGGGTGACTGCGGAGCGGTACGCCGGTCCGCTCGCGCCTACCACCGCTTGCCGCGCACAGGTTTGGCGCCACGATGCGGCCGCGGCGCCCGTGCGGTCACGGGGGCCGCTGACGGCCGTACGCCGCGAATTCGGCCTGCGCCCGCTGTCGGCTGTGGCGCAAGCCACTCGCCTAGAACGACGCGACCCCGGCGCGCGACCGAGGCCGAGGTAGGTCGGGGACGATATGAACCTGATTTTCGCAAAGAGTCCGCCCGTCGCCTTGGCGCCCAGGGGCCAGACCCTCGCGGCGACCGCACCCGCTCGTACGCGGGGTCCTTCTCGGACAGCCGCGCCGGCCTGACACTGCGAGATTC
>JAJZZC010000023.1 GCA_021797775.1 Bacillota bacterium | reverse complement strand
GCGGCGATCCCGTCCTCGGCCTCGTGCACGGCGAAGCCCTCGCGGCTGAGGTAGAGGCGCAGCAGCCCGCGGATGTGCGCCTCGTCGTCCACCACCAGGATCTTCTGTCCCATCACCGCACCTCGCACAGGGGGCGTCGCCGCCCACCTGTGCAACGGGGCGCGCCTGCCGCTTCGCCGCGGAGCCACTCGCGGCGATCCGCCCCCTGGCCGACGTTCCCAACGGTCGGCCCGTAACCCCAGCTTGCGTTCGCCAGCGCGACATGCCCTCGCGCCACGGGACCCCGACCACGCCATCCGGCGTCACCAAGACAGCATCGGTCCCCCCATCTTATCCGGAAGCGATCCAGGACAGGAGGCGCTGCGCACCACCGCGGGCTCGATCCCGCGCAGCCAGATCGGCCTCGGCTTGCCGGATCGCCTGGTGCAACACTCCCGGCCGCAGGGCAGAGGGACGCCGGCAGGCGCAGGGCCGCCCTGACGGACCCCAGGCCCTTGGATGGCGGCGTCCTTGGCGCTCAGGGCAGTGGCGAGTACGGCGTCGGTTCCAGGAACAGGCTGTCGATCCGTTCGACCAGGGGGCCCTCGCGCTCGCTCTCGGCCTTGGCGCGCTGCCATTCCGGGTCGGCGCGGAACGCCTCCCAGGCCGCATCACGCGTGGCCCGGTCCTCATAGGCCAGAAGGTAGTGCAGCGGTCCCTCCCCTCCGGAGGGGGTGAAATAGCCGACATCCCGGATGCCGTGGCGCTGAAAGATCCGGCGGGTGTGCTCGACGAAGCGGCGGTGCAACGCGGCCATCTTCCCTGGGACCGCGTGGTACGTGCGCCATTCGTAGATCAAACCGTCTCAGCCCCTTCCTCGGCCGGGTGCGGCGGCGCTGTGCCATGCGCGCAGGCACCGCCTACTGGGGGATCTGGGACTTGTCCAGGTCCACCCCGCCACCTGCTGAGGCAGGTTTTGCGCCGGGACGGGCGAAACGGGTGAGCCACCGCACGCGCGACGGCCGCCGCCCGCAGCCGTCGCGCGTGCGGTGGCAGAGGGACGGAAGGGGCGTGGCCATGGGGGCCTCGGGCCAGTTGGGCGTTGGCGTGGTGGGTTATGGGTACGCTGGTCGCGCGTTCCATTGTTACCTCGCTTCCCTGGAACGCCCCCACGGCCTGGAACTCCGGGCCGTCGCCACGCGTGACCCGGAGCGGCAGGCGCGGGCGCGCCGCGACCACCCCGGGGCACGGGTGCACGCGACCCTGGATGACATGCTGCGCGACGACGCGGTCGAGCTGGTCGTCCTGGCGACCCCCCACGACACCCACCGCGACCTGGCGGTACGTGCGCTGGCAGCGGGTCGGCACGTCGTGGTCGACAAGGTGATGTGCCTGAACCTCGCCGAGGCCGACGTCATGATCGAGGCCGCCGAGCGCGCCGGGCGCTTGCTCACGGTGTTCCACAACCGCCGTTGGGACTGGGACTACCTGACGGTGCGGGACGTGCTGGCCCGCGGTTGGCTGGGGGCGCCCTACCTCTTTGAATCCACCGTGTTCGGCTACGGCGAACCTCGGGGGTGGCGCGCCTGCCGCGCGCAGGGGGGCGGCATCCTCTACGACTGGGGCGCGCATCTGGTGGACCAGGCCCTCCAACTGGTGCCGGGTCCGGTGGGGCGCGTGGAGTGCGTGACGCAATCCCGGCGCTGGAGCCAGTCCGACGCCGGCTCCTACGCGCGCCTGTCCCTGCACTTCGAGAACGGCGTCCTGTTCGTCGTCGAGGTGGGCAATCTCGCGCGGCGCGCCAAGCCGCGCTGGTACGTGCTGGGGGAGGAGGGTGCCCTGGTGCGCCAGGCGCGCGACCCGCAGGAGCCGTTCCTGAACCGGCGTGCCATCGACGCCGTCACGGAACCGCCCGGCGAGCGCGCCGTCGTCCACACCGTACGCGACGGGCTTGCCGTCGAGGCGGCGGTCGACACCGTGCGCGGGTCCTGGCGTGCCTTCTACCAGAACGTGGCGGACGCCGCGCTGCGCGGGGCACCGCTGGCGGTTGCCCCGCGAGAGGTTCGCCGGGCCATCGCCGTGTTCGACGCCGCCGAAGCGGCGAGCCGGACGGGGCTGCCCGTGCGTCCCGCCGGGGAGTGACACAGGCGCTTGGAAGAGAGCCAGTCGGCGGGAGGCGGCTTGCACCGCGAGGTGCCAGGGTGGAGGCAAGCCGAGCGGCAGAGTGGGGCGGTCGCCCCGGGCTCGGGGCGACCCGGGCAACGGCCGCAGGCTGTGCGCAAGACCTCGCCTCGGGGTGGGAATCCCGGCGTGCGCGGCGGGTGACCCGCCGCGCGACCCGAGTTCGCCTGTGGCCTATCGCTCCGCGAAGGAGCAAATCGGAAGGCTGGAAGGGGCGAAAGCCTGGTCAGGCGGACGGCGTGGAACACCGCGTGCGCGGTGGGTACACGTTCTTCTAACCAGGGGTGGCGTGGAGCGTCTGCAGATCCTGATGGACGGGGTGGGCGGCATCTTCCGGTGGCTCTGGTCGTGGTGGTCGGCCACCGGGTCGCTCTGGCTGATCGGTCTGGCCGGCGCCCTCTGGCAGGCGCGCTGCGGCCTGCGCCGCCTGCCCCGTCTGTCGGAGGTGCGCGACGCCGAGCGGCTCCCGGACGAGGCGTTGCCGCGTCTCTCGGTCGTCGTGGCCGCACGCAACGAGGAGTCCGGTGTGGAGCGCGCCATGCGCTCACTGCTAGCCGCCGACTACCCTAGCCTGGAGGTCGTCGCCGTCGACGACCGCAGCACGGACGGCACGGGCCGCATCCTTGACCGGTTGGCCCGCTCCGACCCGCGCCTGCACGTGATCCACGTCGAGGGGTTACCCCCCGGCTGGCTGGGCAAGAACCACGCCCTTCACGTCGGTGCCACGGCGACGACCGGTGAATGGCTGCTATTCACCGATGCTGATGTCTGCTTCTCCCCCGCCGTGCTGCGCCGCGCCGTGGCCTTCGGTGTGCGGCGCGGGTTCCAGCATGTCGCCGCGGCGCCCGCCCTGCAGGTTCGCGGGCTATGGCTGCGCATCTTCGTGGCGGAGTTCTCCATGGCGGTGACGCTCTGGCAGCGCCCATGGCACGCGGCCCGACCCAACCACCGCGCCACCGTGGGGGTCGGTGCCTTCAACCTGGTGAAACGCACGGCCTTCGAAGGGGTGGGCGGTTACTCCGCCCTGCCGTTGGCCGTCGCCGACGATGTGACCCTGGGGCGCGTGCTGAAGGGGGCGGGCTGCCGCCAGACCATGGTCGTGGCCGGCGGCCTGGACCGCACCGGCGCGCACGAGCCACGCCCCTTCCTGCAGTTGCAGTGGTATCCGGACCTGCGCGCCGCGGTGCGCGGGTTGGAGAAGAACGCCTTCGCCATGTTCGACTTCCGCGTGCCACTGGTGGCTTTCTGGGGGACGGCGGGCGTGGTGCTCGCCCTCGGCCCCCTGGTCGCGCTCCTACTGGCGCCTGGGTGGCACCGCATCCCCTGGCTGATCTCCGTGCTGCTGGCCTGCTTCACCTTCGGCACGGCGGGCCGGGAGATGACGGGGCGCTTCCCCTGGCCCCTGCCGCTGTTCTACCCCGTAGCCCAGCTCATCCTGGCCTGGACGCTCGCGCGCTCGACCTGGGTCACCCTGCACCATGGTGGCGTGAGTTGGCGCGATACGTTTTACCCACTCAGTGAGTTGCGCGACGCGCACATCGGCCCCCTGCGCCAGCGGTGACTGAGGCGCCCGGCGGCGGGGCCAGGCGGCGTGTGAGGGGGTATTCCGGCGCGCCCGGCGCCCCCCCTCACACGGCCGGCGTACCGCGCGGGCAGTGCCCACCAAGAGGTCGATCTCCACGCGGCGGGGCATGGCGGGCAACGCTCCAGGCCGGGTGCAAGCCAACGCGCCCGCCGCCAGCGCCCGAAGGAGCGCCGGCGAGAGGGCCTCCCCCTCGGCCCACGCCGCGGCGAAGGCCCCCACGAAGGCGTCGCCCGCCCCAACGGTATCCACGACGGGCACGGCGAAGGACGGTAGCAGGTCGACCGGGCCGTCGCGTGACCCGGCTACGAGGACCCCCCGCTCCCCGAGCGTGGCCAGCACCGGACCGCCCGTGCGTTGCCGCAGGTCACGGGCGCCCTGCTCCCCGGCGGCTCCGGCGAGGGTGGCGAGTTCCCGCTCATTGGGGAGCACGAAGGTGGATAGCGCCAGCAGTTGGTCCAACGCGGAGGACGGCTGCGGCGCCGGCGCCGGATTGTACAGGACAGGCACTCCGGCCTCCACCCCGATCCGCGCGGCGCGCAGCGAGGCCGCCAGCGGCACCTCCCCTTGCAGCACCAGCGCGCCGGCCGCGCGGATGGCCTCCGCCGATCCGTCCACATCGGCGGCACCCACTTCCCCGTTGGCCCGCGGCACGACCAGGATGCGATTGCCACCGTCGCGCTCCACGACGATGAGCGCGACCCCCGTCCCGGCTGGGTCGGTGCGCACAGCGGCCGCGTCGACCGCCTCCTCGTCGAGGTGCCGCCGCAGCGTGCGGGCTAGGTCGTCGTCGCCCACCCGTCCGACCATGGCCACGGCGGCGCCCGCGCGCCGGGCGGCCACCGCTTGGTTGAGACCCTTCCCACCGGGGAACGTCGCGAATTCCAAGGCGTGTACCGTCTCGCCGGCGGCGGGCACGCGATCGGCCCGTACGACCAGGTCGACGTTGAGCGATCCGACGACGACGACCGGCCGGGCCATCTCCCCCACCTCATGAGCGATCATAACCGGTGCAGGCGCACCCGTGGGCGCAGCCGCCCTGCCCCCGGCGGTCCCCCGGCGGCAGGGCTGCGCGCGGCCCGCACGAATCCCACGCGTGGCGCCTTCGCGCCCCCGAAGAAGAGGGATGTACGGGTGGAAAACACGTTTTGGGGCTACCGGAGGTCCGACGGTACCGCGGGTGTGCGCAACCACGTGCTGCTCCTGCCCACGATCACCTGCGCGAACCAGGTCGCGCGGAACGCCGCGGCCATCACGCGCGGCGCGGTATACGTCACGCACCAGCACGGCTGCGGTCAAACGGGCGACGACCTGCATCAGACGATGCGCACGTTCGTCGGGTACGGCGCCAACCCCAACGTCTTCGGGGTGGTCGTCTGCGGTCTGGGCTGCGAGGCGGCCTCAGCGCGCATCGTGGCCGACGGGATTGCGCGCCGGACCGGCAAGCCCGTGGAGTTGGTGTTGATTCAGGAGTCCCACGGCACGCTCCGGGCCACCGAGCACGCGGCCCGGGCCGCCGCGGCCATGTTGCAGGACGCCGCCGAAGTGCGGCGCGAGCCATGCCCGGCATCCGAGTTGATCCTGGGCACGGAGTGCGGGGGATCGGACGCCTGCTCGGGCATCTCGGCCAACCCGGCGGTGGGGGCCTGCGCGGACCGCCTGGTCGACGCGGGGGGCACGGTGCTCCTCGCCGAAACCACGGAACTGATCGGGGCCGAACATCTGTTGGCGGAACGCGCCGCGCGCCCCGAGGTGGCGGAGCGCGTCTACCAGGTGATCGACCGTTACGAGCGGGCCGTGCTCGCCACCGGCTACGACATGCGCGGCGGTAACCCGGCGCCCGGCAACATCGCCGGCGGCCTGACCACCATTGAGGAGAAGTCGCTGGGCGCGGCGCACAAGGGCGGGTCTCGGCCCCTCAACGCCGTGATCGACTACGCGCAGCGTCCCGCGACCAAGGGGCTGGTCTGGATGGACACCCCTGGGCACGACATCGAGCAACTCACGGGCATGATCGCTGGCGGCAGCCAGGTCGTCGTATTTACCTCCGGACGCGGCACGCCCACCGGCTCCTGCATCGCGCCGGTGGTCAAGATCGCCACCAACACGCCGATGTTCGAGGGCATGCGCGACAACATGGACTTCAACGCCGGGACCATCGTCGAGGGGCGCGAGACGGTCGGCGAGGTGGGCGAGCGGCTCTACGCGGAGGTGCTGCGCGCCAGCTCCGGGCGGCTGACGCGCAGCGAGGTGCTGGGGCACCAGGAGTTCGGTCTCTGGCGCATCGGCCCGACCCTGTGATCGGCGGCCGCCTGGGCGACAAGGCACCGGCCACGGGCGCGCCGCGCCCTGGAGCGGGAGTTGTCCCGGTGCACGGGGAAACCCGCATGTGCCGCGCCGTCTGTTCCCGCGATCCCGCCAGGCCGAATCTGGCCGAAAGGGGTGAAGGCTTGGTGGGGCCTGTGGCGCGCCAAAGCGATCGTCCGCGCGCGCTGTTCTCACCAGGTCGGCAGCACATGCGCCTAATCCGCTTCACCTTTCCTGGGCGCCCAGGACCCAGCCTCGGCCTCCTCGCCGACGGCGAGGAAGCCGTGCGTGACCTGACCGCTGTGGCTGCGCACGGTTCCCCTCTGCCCTGGCTGCGCGGACTGCTGCGTGACCATGACCGGGCGGCCCACGACCTCGCCGACGCGGCCCGCCTCGCCCCGGTGGTGGGCGCACTGGCCGAACTGGAGGCTAGTCGCTTGCTCCTACCTCCGGTCGATTGCCCTGAGGTATGGGCGGCGGGCGTCACCTACGAGCGCAGCCGCGATGCGCGCGATCGGGAGACGCAGGTCGGCGGCGCGGGCGGGACCGCGTATGACCGTGTGTACGCGGCCGAGCGGCCCGAACTCTTTTTCAAGGCCACCGGCCCGCGGGTGCGGGGGACCGGGGATGTGGTCGGACTGCGCGGTGATTCGCGTTGGCAGGTGGCGGAACCGGAGCTCGGCCTTGTCCTCGACGAGGACGGCGCCATCCTGGGCTATACCCTGGGCAACGACATGAGCAGCCGGGACATCGAGGGGGAGAACCCCCTCTACCTGCCCCAGGCCAAGATCTACCGCTGCGCCTGCGCCCTGGGACCCGCCGTGCTGCCGGCGGCGGGCGCCGCACCGGCCGTCTTTCCCATCGGCTGCCGCGTGCTGCGGAACGGGGTCGAAGCCTGGAGCGGGGAGACGGACACCGGCCACATGCGCCGTGGCTTCGCGGAACTGGTCGGCTACCTGCGCCGCCACAACTGGATCCCCGCCGGCACCGTGCTGCTCACGGGGACCGGCTTAGTGCCGCCGGACGACTTCACGCTGCAGGCGGGCGATACGGTCGAGATCACCTCGCCGACGATCGGCACGTTGCGCAATACCGCGGCGTGGGTCTGAGCGTGGGGACCGCCCGACCGTGCGCGGCGGGCCCGCGCCAGGGTCCGGATACGGCGGCGTGAGCGCCCGACGCAGCGGGTGCCGCCCACCGGGGGGGGGCGGTGCCTGCCGGCCGGCGACGTGGCTGTGGCTGTGGCGCAGGAGCGTCCGCCGCAGCCAGCAAGCCGGCCGCGCCCGGGGGCCTGACAGCGCGGCCATGCTTGGCGCTCCCTCGCCACGGTGGCCGCGCCGGTTCGGCGCGGGCAAACGGGCGAGTGGGGCCCGCGAAACCGACGTGGCGGCGAGACGTCGTACCCGGACCACGGGGCGTCCCGACGCACGTCGCCTCTGCGTGGCACGGGGTCACACGTCGGTACCGGGCGTCCGCGCCGGGACGCGAAGGCATCGACGGCCGCGCACGCGGCGCGCTCCATCCCTCCGCTATACTCTCCTGCCGAGGGGGTGCCACCACTTGATCGAGCGGCCCGATAAGCAACAGGAGATGGACGCGATCCGGTTCGACACGCAGGGCAGCGACGCCATCCGCGCGGATCTGCTGGACACCTTCGCCTACGAGTACGCCGGCCGGGAGATTCTGCTGGAACTAGAGACCGACGAATTCACCTCGGTCTGCCCTTGGTCGGGCCTGCCCGACTTCGCGCGCCTGCGCGTGATCTACGTGCCGGACCGGCTCTGCTTGGAGCTCAAGTCCTACAAGTATTACCTGTTCTCGTATCGCCACGTGGGCATCTACTACGAGCACCTGACCCAACGCATCCTTCATGACCTGGTGGAGGCAGTCCAGCCGCTCTACCTGCGCGTGGAGGGAGACTTCCGGCAGCGGGGTGGCATCGCCAGCCGCGCGCGCGCCGAGTTCCGCCGGCCGGGATGGACGGCGCAGGGACCCCTGTCGTTGAAATGGCACTAGTACTACCGTTCCTAGAAACACGAGCATACGTTAGGAGATCGGCACTCAGGCAACCACAGGCAGCCTCCCAGGGCAGACGATCGGCTAGACGCGGACATGCCTGCCGCGCCAGCCGCACACGCCACGTGCCAGTTCCGCCCGCACAATCTCAGGCAGGGCAAGGCGGAACGAGCACCAAGACCAGTCCTCCCGCCCCGGGTCCCGCCGCGTGGGCAGCAGCGGAGCGCACGCTGCGGCCTGCCCGTCCGCATTCGGCGCGTAGCGCGCGGCTTGCCCCGCCCGCGCGCCATCGTCCGCCGCATAGGTCAACAGCAGCCGGCCCATCGTGGGCGCACCCTGCAGATCGGTGTACGCCTCGGCCCACGGCCCTGGCGCGGGCTGCCCGCAGAGGGCGGCCCACTCGGCCCGGGTGCCATCCCCCCAGCATGCGGTCGTGCGCCGCCGGTGGTCTGCGGCCATCTGCTCCGCCACACCCAGCAGCAGGCCCTTATGGGACCTGCCATTGCCGTCGCGGCTCCGTGTATTCTTGTTCATAGCCACCAACTGCCTCTTGCCGAGGGTATGACCACTCCTTCACAACCGCCTCCGTCCCCAGTCGCTACCAGTGCTAAGGACAGTAATAGGGAGAGCGCCCTTGAGGTAGGCCCGACCACCCAACGCTCGCCCAGCCTCCCCCGCTGGCCGGTCGCCGCCTTTGCGCGTGTGCGCTCTCGCAGGCCCTCTGAAGGACCCTCCGGTTAGCGGGCATCCTCTTCGCTATCCTCCGCCACGGCCGGCGCCGCCCTCAGCACTGCCCGTGCCCGCGCCACGTCCCGCACGATCTGAGCGCGCAGCGCCGCCACGTCCGCAAAGCGCCGCTCGCCACGCAGCCGCCGGATGAACTGGACCTCCACCACGGCGCCGTAGAGGTCTCCGGTGAAGTCCAGCAGATGGACCTCCAGGCGCAATCCGCCGGCGCCGGCAAAGGTCGGGCGCACCCCGAGGTTGGCCACGCCGTCCCGCCATGCCTCCGGCTGCTCCGTCCTCTCGGCCGGCCTCGCGACGAGGGCGGTGCGCGTGGCGTACACGCCGGGTGCGGGGACCGCCACCCCCTCGGGAATGGCCACGTTGGCCGTGGGGAATCCCAGGGTTGCGCCCCGTTGCTCGCCGGGGACGACCGGCCCCTCTAGAGCATACGGCCGTCCCAGCAGGCGGGCGGCCAAGCCTGGCCGGCCCTCGCGCAATGCCAGCCGGATCCGCGTTGACGACACAGGGGCGCCGTCGGCCCTGACCAGCGGCACGACGGTGGTTTCCAACCCGCAGGCCTTACGCCCCAGCGCGGCCAGGGCGTCCGCGTTCCCGCCCGCTCCGGCGCCGAAGGTGAAATCCGCACCCACGAAGGCGCGCCGTGCCCCCGCCCGCCGGCAAAGATACTCCCGGACGAAGTCCACGGCCGGGACAGCGGCCAATTCTCGGTCGAAGGCCAGTTCGACCAGCCCGTCCAGGCCCATGGCGCCAAGCAGCCGGACCCGCTGCGCCCCGGTGGTCAGGGCCAGAGGCCCACCCTGCGGGCGGAGCACCGCCATGGGGTGTGGGGCAAACGTCAAGACCATGGCCGGTGCGGCGTCCCGGCGCGCGGCACGCAGGAGTGCGGCCAGGACGGCCCGGTGTCCGCGGTGCAGGCCGTCGAACGTGCCAATGGCGAAGTACGGGGAACGGGCGAACTCTCTGCCCATAGCTTCCAAGGTTCCGTAGTGGCGCAAGTCTTTGCGATTCCTTCCACATGCCGAAGACCCGGACGGGCCGCGAGCGACCTCCGGATCCTCACTGCTTGTTCACCCCTGCCCCACCACGGCCAGCGCGCGGGCTCTCCGGGAGGGCGATCCGTCCCGGGGCCCGGACGACGCCGCAACAGACGCTGCCGTAGTACGGACCGAAACTAGGACGGCAGAGGGCCTTTCGCGGCCGCCTCCTACGCCCTCTCCCCCGGCCCCACCAGCACGCGCTCCAGGGCGTAGATCTCCTCACCGGGCCGCCGCCGCCGCCGCGCGACAGCGAGCAGACGTCCCTCTGCGTCGAGCAGGCGCACGCACTCCTCGCCGTTTGGGGCCCCGGCAGGGGGAACCCTCCTGCCGGGTGGGCGCCCATACCGCACCCCACGCGCCTCTGGGCCATCTACCACAAGGGCGGGCAGGAAGCCCAGCGCGCGCTCGGGCGGCAGGAGGCGGGTTCCGAGATCACCTGACGCCGCCCCCGCAACAACCTCCTCCAGGGACACGCACTCCGCAGCACCGATACCCCCGGCGCGCGTGCGCAGCAGCGCACCCAGGTGCCCGCCGACCCCCAGGGCGGCGCCCATGTCGGCACAGAGCGCGCGCACGTACGTGCCGGCACTGCAGGTCACCTCGCAGCACGCGTGCGCAACCGGCCCCCCCCGCCACTCCAGCAGCTGCACGCGGTGGATGGTACAGGTCGCCACGGGCTGCTCCACCGCCGCCCCGGCTCGGGCGTAGGCGTAGAGCCGCACACCGTCCTTCCTGCGCGCGGAATAGACGGGCACGCGCTGGCGGATGACACCGCAAAAGCCACGCAGAACCCCCTCCAGGTCCGGCGCGCGCAGGTGTGCCGCGGAGACGCGGGCATCGACCGCGGACATCTGGTCCAGTGTCGGGGTGGTCTCCCCGAGCACCAGCACGAAGCGGTAGGTCTTGGCGGGGATGTGCAGGTAGTCCGCCAGGCGCGTGGCGACCCCCAGACACAACGGCAGCACACCGGCGGCCGCCGGATCCAGGGTGCCGGCGTGACCGATACGGCGACAGCGCGCCAGCCCCCGCACGCGCGCCACCACCTCATGGGAACTGGGCCCGGGCGGCTTGAGCACCGCGAGCACACCGTTCACGACACCCCGTCGCCCCGCTGCGGGCGCGGGCCTTGCCCTTCCCCAGCTGGTCCCGCGCCCCCGGCACCTAGCGCCCGCTGGGCGGCGGCCAGCACGCCCTCGCGGACTGCCCGCAGGGACCCGTGCACGGTGCAGCCAGCCGCCCGGGCATGCCCGCCGCCACCGAATCCGGCGGCCAGGCGGGAGACGTCCACGGTCGACCGGCTGCGCAGGTTCACGCGGACCAGACCCGGGCGCTCCAGCGTAAAGAACAGGGCGACCTCGACGCCGCGCAACGCGCGCGCGTAATCGACCAGCCCCTCGCCATCGTTCGGGGTGGCGCCGGCTCGCCGCAGCATGGATGGGGTCAGCGACATCCAGGCGATACTACCGCCCGCGGCGAGTCCCAGCGTACCGAGGGCAGACTGGAGCAGGCGCAGCGACGCCATGCTGCGGCTGCTCCACACCTCACGCCCCACCAGGGCGGCGTCGGCCCCGCGGTCGACGAGAGCCGCCGCCAGGGCCAGCGTGCGCGCGCTGGTGTTCTCGAAGCGGAAAGACCCGGTGTCCGTCACGAGGGCGGCGTAGAGCGCCGTGGCCGCGTGCGCGTCGATCGGGGCGCCCAGGTCCGTGAGCAGGGCATAGGCGATCTCGCCGCAGGCCGCCGCACGTGGGTCGATGTAGTTGATCTGGCCGAAGCGGCTGTTGCTCGGGTGGTGGTCCACATTGACCAAGGTGTCCACCTGGTGGAGCAGCGCGCCCGCCGAGCCGGCCCGCTCCAGGTCGGCACAGTCCACGAACAGCCCTAGGTCCAGCGGGCCCCTGACGCGCTCCGGCGGCAAGCAGTCACCGTCCGGGTCGAGGAAGGCCAGGTTGGCGGGCACGGGGTCAGGGCAGGCCACGCGCACGGTCTTACCCAGGGCGCGCAAACCGCGGGCCAGGGCGATCGAACAGCCCACGCTGTCCCCGTCTGGTCGGACGTGCAGTACGAGCAGGACGCTTCGCGCCCGGCCGACTCGTTCCACGACGTCCGACCATGCGCCCGCATCGACAGGGGGCACGGGGCCCACGGACTCCCGTCGGACGCCTTCCACGAGTTGGCTCACCCCCCCCCGGGTTCCGGGTCCGTGGCGCCCGCGCGCGGCAACCGCCTGCGGGGGGCCCGCCGCAGCGTGGCGCTCAGCCCACCGGGTGCGCGCCGCCTGGCTTGGGGCGGTCGCCCACAGCCTGACCGGGCACCGACTGCCCCTCGGAGAGCGAGGAGAGCAGGCGGGCGATGCGGTCGCCGTGCGCGATGGACGAGTCTAGCAGGAAGCGCACCTCCGGGGTGTGGTATAGCCGTACCCGGCGGCCGAGTTCCGTCCGCACGTACCCTTTGGCGCTCTCCAAGGCGGCCATGGTCGCCGACTGCTCGGCCTCGGGTCCCAGCACGCTCACGTACAGTTTGACGTAGCGCAGGTCCGCGGACACCTCAGCCCGGACCACGGTCGCAAAACCGATGCGGGGATCCTTGAGGGTGCGTAGCACCTCTGCCGCAGCCTCGCGCATCCCCTCCGCCACCCGGGCCACCCGCTGGCGCATGTCTCCTCCAGTCTCCCCCGCCGCCGCGCGCCGCCCGCTTCCGCGCGGGGGCGGACCGAGAAGACCGCCCCCGCGCCCCGGATGGCAGTTCCCGCCGGGGCGCGCCGCGCGAACACCGCCCGCGACGGGCGGGGCCGGTCAGCGGGGGACCTCCCGCTCCTCGAGGACCTCGACGATGTCGCCCTCCTTGACATCGTTCCACCGATCGAGGCTGATGCCACACTCAAATCCTGTGGCCACCTCGCGCACGTCGTCCTTGAAGCGGCGCAGCGAGGCGATGGTACCCTCGTGCACGATGGTGCCCTGCCGCAGCACCCGCACGCGCGCACCGCGCCGTACCACGCCGTCGCTGACCAGGGAACCCGCGACGATCCCCACGTCGGGCACCCGAATCGGGCGGCGCACCTCGGCGTGACCGATGGTCACCGTCTCGTACTTCGGCTTCAGCCGCCCGTCCAGGGCCCGCTGCACCTCGTCCAGTAACTCGTAGATGACCCGGTAGGTCTTGACGTCGACCCCCACGCGCTGGGCCTCGCGCTCGGCGGCGGCGTCGGGACGCACGTTGAAGCCGAGGATGACGGCGCGCGAGGCCGCCGCCAGCATGACGTCGGACTCGTTCACCGGCCCGACTCCGGCGTGGAGGACCACGACGCGTAGCTCCTCGTTGTGCAGCTTCTCCAGCGCGCCGCGCACCGCCTCGATCGAGCCCTGCACATCGGCCTTGAGGATGACGCTCAGGTCCTCGGGAACACCCTCCTGGCTGGCCTGGTGGAACTCCTCCAGACTCACCGCGCGCTCCGCTGCCAGCAACCCTTCGCGGCGGGTACTCTCCTGACGACGCTGCGCCAAGTCCCGGGCTTCCCGCTCAGGTAGCACCTGGAAGACGTCGCCGGCCGAGGGCACCTGCTCGAAACCGAGCACCTCCACGGGGGTGCTCGGCCCGGCCTGCCGCACCGGGCGGCCCATATCGTCGATCATGGCGCGGACCCGACCGAAGACCGTGCCGGCGACAAAGGTCTCGCCGACGCGCAGCGTGCCGGCCTGCACCAGCACCGTGGCTACCGGCCCGCGGCCACGCGACACCTCGGCCTCGATCACGGTGCCCGCCGCGCCGCGGTCGGGATCCGCCCGCAACTCCTGCACGTCCGCCACGAGCAACAGCATTTCCAGGAGCTCGTCGATGCCCTGGCCCTTGAGCGCCGACACGGGAACCACGATGGTGTCCCCACCCCAGGCCTCGGGCACGAGGCCCGCCTCCGCCAACTGCTGCATCACGCGGTCGGGGTTGGCTTCCGGCTTATCCACCTTGTTGAGGGCCACCACCACGGGCACGTCCGCGGCGCGTGCGTGCGCCAGCGCCTCCCGCGTCTGGGGCATCATGCCGTCATCCGCCGCGACCACGAGCACGGCGATGTCGGTCACCTGGGCGCCGCGGGCGCGCATGGCCGTGAAGGCCTCGTGCCCCGGCGTGTCGAGGAAGACCACGGTGCGGTCCCCGCGGCGCACCGTGTAGGCGCCGATGTGCTGGGTGATGCCGCCAGCCTCGCCCGCGGCCACCCGTGTCTTGCGGATCGCGTCCAAGAGCGTCGTCTTGCCGTGGTCGACGTGGCCGAGGACCGTGACGATCGGGGGACGCGGCAGCACGCGTTCGGGATCGTCTCCGGCGAGCAGTGCCCCAAGCGGGCTGCGGTCGACCGGAGAGGATTCCCCCTCTGTCCCCTCGCCCTGGCCGTCCACCTGCACCGTGATCCCGTAATCCTCTGCCACCGCGCGGGCCTGATCGACATCCACCTGCTGGTGGATGGCCGCCATGACGCCGCGGTCGAGCAGCTTGCGGATGACCTCCGGCGCGGTCGCGCCGAGCATGGCCGCCAGGTCCGAAACCAGCACTGGACCCGAGAAGGCCACATGCTCGGGCCGGACCGGCGCCTGCGCCGCCGCGGCCACGGCGAACCGTCGCCCGCGGCGGCGGCGCAACCGGCGCCCGGCCTCGTCACCCTCCGCGGCTGTGACGGCTCCGGGACGCGCCGGCCGCCGCCCGGCTCCGCCTCCCCGCCGCCTCACGTCCAGGGTGGCCGTCCCGCCCTCGCCCGGCAGCCGGTCCCGCTCGCCAGGACGGCGGCCTCGCCGCGCCACCCCGGCGTGTGCGGGACCGCCGGCCGCTGGGGCAACCGCGGTGGCCGCCGCCGGAGCCGGGCGCGGCGCATTGGGGTCGACCTTACGTACCGGCAGCAGCGCCCGGTCCGGATAGCGGAGGGGCGGCGGCTCACCCGGCTGGATGCGGCGCACCGGTAGCAACGTCTTGGCTGGCGCAGCCCCGGGACC
This sequence comes from Bacillota bacterium, assembly GCA_021797775.1. Taxonomy (GTDB): domain Bacteria; phylum Bacillota; class Sulfobacillia; order RBS10-35; family JAJYVN01; genus JAJZZC01. The sequence goes on along the minus strand of JAJZZC010000023.1, from coordinate 22,507 downwards.
GCCACCCTCCGGGCGCGCGCGAGGGGCCACGGCCGCCGGCCCCGCTGGCCTAACCGCAGCCGCTATGGCGGGCCGCGTCGGCACGGGACGGGCCGGTGCCACCACGCGCAGAGCCTCACGCGGGGCCGCCGGGGTCCCCGGGGTCGCCGCCGCCGCGGGCCGTGCCGGCGCCGGTTCCATCGCCGCCGGCTCCAGCCTCGCTGCCGCCGGGGCCGCGTGCTCCACCGTGGTGGGCACCGGCTCCTCCGCCCCTGGGATCGGTGGTGGAGCCAGCGGCTCGTCCGCCGCGGGCGCCGCCGGCTCTACCGCCGGGGCCACCGGCTCCGGCTCGGGGCCTGGCCTCGGCTCGGACACCGGCGGGACGGCTGCGGTGGCTGGCGCTGGCGGTGCCTCGACCGGAAGCGGCTGCGGATCCAGCCGAGGGGCCATGGGCATCGTCTCCGGCTCGTCCGGCAGCGCCCCCGCCACCGCGCTCGCCGGCTCGGGCCGGGGCGGGCTCCGCCGCGGGCGGGGCGGGATAGGCCGCGGCGTCACCAATGGAAGCAACCCCGGTGCCGGCCGGAAGTGCACCGGCCCCGACCTCGGGGCCGGTGCCGCCGGGCGCACCGCTGAGCCGACCGGATGCCCCGGGGCCCTTCCCGCCACCTGAGCGGACGGCACCGGCGGCCGGGCGGACGGCGGGGGCGGGGCGGTGTGTACCGGGGCCGGTGGGGTGGATGCCGCCGCCGGGTGCGCGGCCGGCCTCGGGCCGCGACCACCCGGTTTCTCCGTGCCGTCCTGACCACGTTCCTCGGCCACCAGTTGGCGCAACCGTGCGACCACCTGGTCGTTGAGGGTGGCCATGTGGTTGTTCATGTCGATATGCATCTTCTCGGCCAGCAGGCGCAGAATGTCCTTGCTGCTGATATCCAGTTCCCGCGCCAGCTCGTACACGCGAATTCCTCTCAGCAAAAGGCCCCACCCCCGAACCTTCTACGCGCAAGCCGCGCGGCGACCCACCGGCTGTCCGGTACGTGGACCGGCCGGCCCAGCCCGGGAAAGCGGCACCGGCGCCAGTCTGCCGCATCCCGGGGCCGGCACCGCCGGGCGACCACCCGTGCGGCCGAAACTCTCTGGTACGCGGCGCCCCCCTGGGCTCCCCGCCGCGCGTGCCCGCCCGGTACCCTCCCGGCCCCGTCCCCGGGGAACCCAGAGCCGGCCGCGGGTACCGCGGCGCAGGGCGCCGACCCGTGGACGGACCGTTCGGCGAGCCGTGGCCCGGGCCAGCCCCTCCAGGCAGCGACACCGACAGGGCGTGCGCCAGGTTGGCGTCGGTCACGGCAAGCACCGTGCGCGGACTGCGCCCGGTGGCCGCACCCAAATCGTCCTTGCGTCCCGGGCGCACGCAGGGCACCCCGCGGCTGCGGCAGGCGTCGACGAACCATTCGCTCGCGGACGCCGGCGCGTCGGTCGCCAGGACGACGAGCTTGGCTTCCCCCTTGCGCAGCGCCGTCTCAGCCGCGGCCCGTCCAGACGCCAAAGCCCGCGCGCGGTGTGCCAGCCCCAACACGGCGATCCAGCGCGGAGGCGAGGAGCGTGGCCCCACCACCTTGGGCTGCCTGCCCCCGCTGCCGTCCGCTTCAAAGTCGAAGAGTGGCGGCCGCTCGCCGCCCGCCGCCCCAGTAACGGCGGAACCAGTGGCGCCTGGACCGCCCTCCCGGCAGGCGGCTGGCACGCGTGGGCCTTGCTCGCGCGCGCCAGAGCCCCGCTCTTCTGCCGCAGGCCCGGCCAGGCCAGCGGTCCGTTCCGCCCCCGCGGCCCCGCTCCCTGCCGCCCGCCCGCGCGCGACAGGGCCCTGCTCGCGTCCACCGCCGCCCGTGGATTCCGCCGTTTCTGGTCGCCTCCCTGAGGGTGCAACGTCCACCGCGCCGGGCAACCTCAGCCGTCCCGGTCCGGTCCGCTGGCGCCGCCCGCACCCGCGTGGGCCTCTGGGCCGCCCAGGGTGGAGGGGCCGGTTGCCTGTCGTGCCGCACCGGCCGGTCGGGCAGCCGCCTGCGCACCGGGCGGTGCGCCCCCTCCGTGTCGGGCCGCCGTGCGTGCCGGCCCGCGACGGCCACGGGCGATCAGGTGCTCGGGCAGCGGTATCGGCGCCCGGTGGACGAGGGGTCTGCGGCGGACGGGCGCGGCGAGCAGGCCGGCGAAGGCCTGGCGCAACCCGGGCCACGCGGCCGCCAGGAGCGGTGCCTCGACGCGCAGGGCGTGGGGCAGGCGGCTGGCGGCGCGCTCCAGACAGGCCGCGTCCCTGTGCAGGTAGGCCCCGCGGCCGTTGCGTTTGCCGGTCGGGTCCAGGGCAATGGCCCCCTCCGGCGTCCGCACCAGACGCACCAACTCCCGCTTCCCGTCGACCTCACCGCACCCCACACAGGTACGCTGCGGAACCCGGCGCGTCCTCGGCACCCTGATCACCTCGGTAACGGGCTCAGCTCGCTGCGGCCGGGATCAATCCTCGTTGGGCCAGCGCGGACGTCGCCCGCTCTCGCCGGCGGCCTCGGCGCGCTCTGTCCATCCGGCGCCGCCCGTCGTCTCCGCGGTCTGCCAGGGCGCAGCCGGCGGCCCGGATGCCCATGGTGACGCCATGGACGGCGCCGCGGCCTCCTCCCCCAAGGTCGCTTGCCAGGGGGCGGCGCGCAACCCCAGCGGGGGCTGAGATTCCAGTTCTGCGCGCTCGGCGTCGGTCAGCTGGGACTCGCTGCGGATGTCGATGCGCCAGCCCGTCAGCTTGGCGGCAAGCCGTGCGTTCTGCCCGGCACGGCCGATGGCGAGGGACAGATAGAAGTCGGGTACGACCACGCGCGCGACTTTTTCGTCCTCGTTCAGCAGCACATGGGAGACGCGCGACGGGGAGAGGGCGTTGGCGACGAACTCAACCGGCGCGGGCGCCCACTTCACGATGTCCACGCGCTCGCCACGCAATTCGTTCACCACTTGCTGCACGCGCATCCCCTTATGGCCGACGCACGCCCCAACCGGATCCACGTTGTCGTCGCGCGAGAACACCGCCATCTTGCTGCGGGTCCCCGCCTCGCGGGCGATGGCGCGCACCTCCACCAGCCCGTCGTGGATCTCCGGCACCTCCAGTTCGAAGAGGCGCTTGAGCAGGTCGCGGTGGGTGCGGGAGACGATAACCTGTGGCCCTTTCGTGGTGCGCCGCACCTCGATGAGCAGGAACTTCAACCGCTCTCCGGAGGTGTAGGCGTCACCCGCCATCTGTTCCGGGGGCGGCAGCACGGCCTCCGTCTTACCGAGATCGACGTAGACGTTGCGATTCTGCACGCGCTGCACGACGCCGGTGACGACATCGCCCTCCCGCTGCACGAACTCGTCGTAGATCATGCCGCGCTCGGCTTCCCGGATGCGCTGGACGACCACCTGCTTGGCGGTCTGGGCGGCGATACGCCCAAAGTTTTTGAGGACCACGGGGAACTCGACCACGTCGCCGGCCTGGTACGCCGGGTCGATGCGGCTCGCCTCGTCCACCGCGATCTCCTGTGTGGGGTCGACGACCTCGTCCACCACGCGCTTGATCACGAACAGCTCCACGCGGCCCGTAGAACGATTGATCCGCGCCGCGACGTTTTCCACGGTGTCGTAGTTGCGCCTGTATGCCGACACCAGCGCCGCCTCGACGGCCTGCAGCAACGTCTCACGGTCGATCCCACGCTCGTGCTCCAACTCGGTGATCGCCCCGAGCAGGTCCATGTTGTCCCCAGGCACAGGCGTTCCCCCTCCGCTCGCGCCGGCCACCTCGTCGACGCCCGCCCGGCATCGGCCCGGCCCCGGAACCTGCCCCCTCGATCTCCGATCCAGCATCCCTCACGGCAGGCGTAGACGCGCCCAGGCCACCGCGCGGAGCGGCAGGCGCACGTGCCCACCGTCTCCCAAGCGGACGACGACCTGGCCGTCATCCAGTCCGACCAGCCATCCGGCCCACTCATGGCGCCCGTCGACAGGCTCGCGCGCCGCGAGGAGCACGGGCCGCCCCGCAAACAGCCGGAAGTCCCGCTCCGTACGCAATGGCCGCTCCGCCCCAGGCGAAGAGACCTCCAGCGCGTAAGTCCCCGGCAGCGGCGGCGCGACATCCAGCACGCCCTTCAGCTCCCGGTGGAACCCCTCTACGTCCTCCAGGCTCACGCCGCCGGGCCGATCGACAACGACCCGGAGCACGCTTCAGCCGGAAGCGACGTGCAGGGCCGCATCGACCAGCACCAAGCCCCGGCGAGCGGCCACCGGCTCGGCGAGTGCGGCAACCTCCTCGCTGACCCCCATGCGGCCGGTCCCCCCGACGGGGCACGTCAAACGGGCCTACGCGCCCGAAATCGCGGCACGAGGCAACGCGTACGGGCCTCGCGCTCGGGACAGCGCAGGTTCGCGCCATCAGCGAAAAGAGTGGGTACAAGACCCACTCCTGCTCCTCGAGGCAGCTTACGAAGGGCCAAAACTGACCAGGGCAATGCGCTGGTCAGTATACCAGAGGATTGGCTCGCTGACAACGGGGGGCGGTCGCGGACCCGGACCGAGTCCGCGGGCCGCATCCACGGAAGGGGCCGCGGCCGTCACCGCATCTAGGTGCCTGCTCTGTCCAGGCCACTTCCGTGGCGGCGCACCGCCAGGGGAGAGCGGACCCTGCCGCCTGGCAAAAGGAAGGGCCCACACGCCGAATCGGGCGGGCGATGTGTCGCCCCGCGCCGACTACAGCGGCGGGGCGCACGGCGCAAAGCCCTGGGGGGCGTCGGCGGGGCGGACTCCCTGACCGCCGATGGCGAGGAGGATACGGCCAAGGTCAGCGGCGCACCGGGCCGGAGCCAGGGGGGTTGGGACACACGCCTCCCACAAGCGGACTCACACGGCGGCGACCTACCGCGGCCACTCCCGCCCGCCGCCCAGATGGCGAAGGGCGTCCTGCCGCTCGGGGACCCCCTCCCAGTCGCCGGACACCGTGCAGGCCCGCGCACCACAGAGGGCCCCCAGCCGCCCGGCCTCGGCCAGGGGACGCCCTTCGATCAAGCCGGCCAACAGGCCAGCGGCAAAGGCGTCGCCGGCCCCCGTGGCCTCAACCACCGCCACGGGGACCGCCGGCACCTCGACCCGCTCGTCTGCGGAGGCGAGGAGGGCGCCGCGCCCGCCACGCTTGACGGCGACGATGCGGCAGCCGAGGGCGAGCCCCCCTTCGGCGATGCCGCCGCCATCGCCGAAGAGCAGCGTGCCCTCCTCCTCGCCGAGCACCAACAGGTCCGCCTGGCGCGCCAGATCGAGGAGAACGGGCCGGGCCGCGGCGGGGTCCCACAGGCGCGCGCGGTAATTGGGGTCGAAGCAGACGGCCCGCCCGGCCGCGCGCGCCAAGCGCACCGCGCGCTCCACCGCGCGACGCGGGCCCGGCCCCAGGGCGGGCGTGATGCCGGTCACATGCAGCCAGCGTGCGCCGGCGATCGCCGCGGCGGGCACGTCCCCCTCATCGAGCAGGCTCGCCGCTGATCCCCGCCGGTAGTAGAACACGCGGCTGTCGCCGCTGGCCGATCGCTCCTTGAACATCACGCCCGTCGGCGCGCGGATATCCAACCGCGCGCCCGACAGGTCGACGCCCTCTCCACGCAAGGTCGTCCAAACGTAACGCCCAAACTCATCTTCCCCCAGCAGCCCGATCCACGCGGCGGGATGCCCCAGGCGGCAGAGGGCAATCGCCAGGTTGGACTCCGCGCCGGCCACCGCCCGCCGGAAGCGATCCGCGTGCCGCAAGGGCCCCGTGTCCTCCGGCACGAAGACGACCATGCTCTCGCCCAGCGTCACGACCTCGGCCAAGCCGCACCCCCCTTGCGGGCCGGAGACCAGGGGCCTTTGAGCGGTGCCCGCGCGCACCCGGTGCACCGGGTCCCGAGGGGGCGGGGCGCTCTCTCAGTCCATCACCACCCGTTGAAAGGCCCCGCCGTAGAAGAGGAGCGGCCGCTCGCCCTCAGGACCCGCCTCGGCGTGCTCGACGCGCCCCACAAAGATGGTGTGGTCTCCGCCTGCCAGTTGCTCCTGTACGGCGCAGTCGAGGTAGCTGACCACGCCCGCAAAGACCGGCGCCCCGGAGGGTGCCGCCGCCAGCGCCAACCCTGTGAACGGGTCGGCCAAGTCGGGGCGGCGCCCGGCGAAGCGGGCCGCGATCTCCTCGTGTTGGTCACTGAGGATATTGACGGCGAAGGCCCCCGCCCGGGCAATCTCCTCATGCGCGCGCGCCCGCCGGTCGATGCAGATCAGGCAGAGCGGCGGATCCAGGGACAGGGAGGTGAACGAGTTAACGGTGATACCGTGGAATCCGGCCGGCGCGCGCGTGGTGACGACCGTGACGCCCGTCGCCCAGCGCCGCATGGCCTGGCGTAGCAATGGTCCTTCGACCGCCATCCAGGATCCCCCCCGCTTCAGGCGCTGCGGGTCAATACGCGCCCAGTGAAGGGCTCCGAACCTGTGCGCACGCGGATCAGCACCCCGAAGCCCTTGCGCTCTGGGTCGCGCGCCAATTCGGGCTCCACCACGCGAGCCATGATCTGCCCGCGCACCGGACCCGCCTCGAACGCTTGCGTCTCAGCGTGGAACCGCAGGTGCAGGCGCTTGGCGTAGTAATGGAACAGGCCCGGGTTGCGCGGGTGGAGCGCGGCCGGCGCAAACGCGTGTGCCCCCAGTACCGGCCCGATGCGCAGCCCGGTCACCTCGCGGGCGAAGCGCAGCGACGATGCCGACAGCAGGGGCACGCCGCGGCGCGCCGCCGTCTCCACCATCGCGGCCGCGTCGGCCATCGAGCAGGCGAAGGGCTTGTCGATAAAGACCGGCATCCCGGCTTCTAGGAACGGAATGGCCAGGCCTCGGTGCAGACCGCCCTCCTGGGCCTCGACCAGGACGGCGTCGCAACCGCCTCCGCCCGTGAGGAACTCCTCCGGCCGGTCGACGACGCGCACGCCGTACGCCCGCAGTTGGGCGACGAAGCCCGGCAGGCGGTCGGCGGCGATGGCCGACGCGCCGGGCCACGCGGCCACCACCGTTGCGCCGTCCACCCACTGCTCTTGGGCGATGTCACGGTGCAGAAGCCTCTTGCTGAACTCCACCACGTGGCTGGTGTCGCAGCCCACGATCCCCAGCCGCAGCACCGGCACCCCCCGTTCCCCCCGTTCCCCCTGTTCAGCGGAGCACGGTGGCCACGGCCAGCCCGCCCCGCCATGCCTGCGTCCAGATCCCCGCTCCCCCACCGCATCCGGGTTCCGCGGCCCACCCACCGGGCACCGGCGGCAGGCGCGGCGCACCGGTCTATGACCCTCTTCGTCCGTGGGGGCGGCGGACCTGCCGTGTGCGCCGTCGCGGCCCCCCTGGCTTCAGCCGTGGGGATGCTCAGGTCGGGCTGTATGCGCTCCGCTCGCCCAGGGACTCGGCGCACGGCCGGCGAAGCCTCCGTACCCGGAGGCGGTGGGTATGCCCGCGCCCGGCGAGACGATCCGTTCGCGTGCCATCGCTGAGGTGGATGGCCCAGCCGCGCTGGCGCGAGTGCAGGAGGTGCTGACCGGCGTCCGTTCGGCCGTGGTGGCGGTCTCCGGCGGCGTGGACTCCTCCGTGGTACTGGCCGTGGCCGCACAGGTCGTTCCGCGCGTGCTCGCGGCCACCGGCACCTCGGTGGCCTATGCCCGCGAGGACATGGAGGCCGCTGCGGGGATGGCGCGACGCGCCGGCGTGGAGCACGTCGCCGTTGCCACGCGGGAGACCGGCGACGAACGGTACGCGGTCAACGCCCCCACGCGCTGCTTCTTCTGCAAGAGCGAGCTGTACGGTCGGTTGCGCGAGCTGGCCGCAGCGCGCGGGCTGGAGACGGTGATGGACGGCACGCACGCCGGTGACCTGGGTGACTTCCGCCCCGGGCTGCGCGCCGCCGACGACCTCGGCGTGCGCAGCCCGCTACGCGAGGCGGGACTGCACAAGGCCGAGGTCCGCGCGGTAGCGCGGCTGCTCGGGCTGCCCTTGTGGGACAAACCGGCAAGCCCATGTCTCGCCTCGCGCTTCCCCTACGGCGAGACCATCACCGCCGAGAAGCTCAGCATGGTGGACCGGGCGGAGTCGTGGCTGCGCGCCAGGGGCTTCCGCGAGCTCCGCGTGCGCCACCACGGCAACGTGGCGCGGGTGGAGGTGCCGCCCGTCGACATGCCCCGCGTGCTCGCCATGGCGGCCGACGTGGTGCATGCCTTAAAGGCCGTGGGGTATGCCTACGTGACGCTGGACCTCCAGGGCTTTCGCTCCGGAGCCCTCAACGAGGTGCTGCCTGCAGGGACCCGGACCGCCGCTCAGGCAACCGATCGCTAGAGCGAAGGGTCGCCAGCGGGACCCTGGCCGCTCTGCCGCGCCGGCGCCCGGCCCCCCGCCCGCATGCCCGTTGGCGGCAGGGTGGCCTACAACAGGGCGTGGCCGCCCGCCGCCCCACCGAGCCCGAGACCCGCTCGACGACGGGGCTTGTAGGCCGGCACCGCCCCGGCCGCGCAACGGCTCCAGGATCAGGGAGGCCCGGGCGCGCGAAGGCGCCACCGCGACGGCGGAGGCCGGCCAGTCCCTGGCACCGGCACCGTGCTCGGGCGCGGGCCACCGCCGCCCGATCCCCCGTGGTGGCGAAGACCCGGCCCAGGCCCTCCCGGGCCAGTCCAGGCCCATGCGCGGGCCGTAGGCCAACGACTCCGCCGAAGCCGCCTACAGCGTGGCGGCCGGCCAGGGTGCGGCCCGCACCGCCGCCGCCATCACGGCCTTGAGCGGCACGCCGGCCTCGGCCGCGAGGCGGCGGCAGTCCTCATACTCCGGCGCGGCGTTGACCACTTCGCCGTCCAGACAGCCCAGTTTGACGCCCACCTCGCCGTAGGGCGTGGTCACTGACACCACCCGGCGCGGCAGGCTCCAGCGCTCCACCTCGCGCACGCGCAACCCGAGCGCGGTGGACTCAGTGAACAGGCAGCGGGCCGCCGCCTCGGCCAGCTCCGGGCGCATCAGCGCCCACAGCCTGATCCCCGGCCGCTGCTTCTTCATCCCAAGGGCGGAAACCGCCACGTCCAGGGCCCCCAGGCCCAGGAGCCTCTCGAACAGGTGCCCCACGCCCTCAGGGCTCTGGTCGTCGATGTGGGTCTCCATCTCAATCAGGCGCTCGCGGGGCCACCCGCCGCGGCTGGCCGGCGGCGAGGCCACCCCTTCGCCCCACACCAACCGGCACGCGTTCGGATGGTCCGGGAAGTCGCGCGTTCCGGCACCCCAGCCGCAGTTCGCCACCCGCATCGCCGGCCACCCGGCAGCCGGGCACGCCAGGGCGGTCACCAGGGCGGCCCCCGTCGGGGTCACGAGTTCCGCCGCCACGGGGCCGGGCACCACGTCGTAGCCGCGCAGCAGAACCGCCACCGCCGGGGCGGGAACCGGCAGTTCGCCGTGGGCCGCCCGCACCGTCCCGCCCCCGGCCGGCAGGGGGGACACCGTCAGGGCGTCGACGCCGAGATCCACCAGGGCGGCGCACGTGCCAACCACATCGCCGATGGCGTCCTCGCCACCCACCTCATGGAAGTGCACGGTGTCTGCCGGTCGCCCGTGGACCGTCCCCTCCGCCTCGGCGAGCCGGGCGAAGACAGCGAGCGCACGCTCCCGTACCGGGGCGGGCAGGGGGGAGAGCAGCCGGCGCACGTCCGCAAACGTGCGGTGCACGTGGTGCCCCGAGCCGCCGGGCAGCGGGTGGCCCTCCTGGCCATGGGCGTGGGCACCGGCCGCGTGGGAGTCGGCGGGGTACGCGTCGCCGCGGGCGTGCGTGCGGCCATCGTCCTGATCGCAGTCGCCAGCGCCAGCGTGCGGGTGAGCGTGCGCATGGGCGGGACCAGGATCGCGGTCGCGGTCACTGGCGTGCGGGGGGTAGAGTTCGCTGGCGGGCCCACGAGGGAAGGTGGCCCCTTGGGCGCCGGGACGCCCCGGGCCCGCGGGGGTTCGTGCCTCGCCGTCGCCCTCCCAGCGCACCTCCGCGCGGGCGCACGCGATCCCGCCGCGCTCCGTTCGCGACAGCTCCACGCGCAGGCCAGGCACGCCAACGGCACCGAGCGCCGCATTGACGGCGTCCAGCGAGGCGCCCGCATCCAGCGCGGCAGCCAGCGCCATGTCGCCGCTGATGCCGAAGACCGCGTCCCAGTGCCCGACCTTCACGCCCGGCCTCCTTCGGCGGCGCGCGCGGCGGCCGCGCGCCGGTTGATGCGGTGCGCCATGACCGCCGCGCCGAAACCGTTGTCCACGTTGACCACGGCCATCCCGGGCGCGCAACTGGCCAGCATGGTGAGCAGTGCGGCGTAGCCGCCGCGCGCCACCCCGTAGCCCACCGACGCCGGCACGGCCACCACCGGCCGGTCGGTGAGGGCCGCTACCACGCCGGGCAGCGCGCCCTCCATTCCGGCCACGACCACCACCGCCTCGGCGGAGCGCAGCGCCTCGACCTCGGCGAGCAGGCGGTGCAGGCCCGCCACGCCGACGTCAGTGATGCGGCGGACGGCGCTGCCGCAGAAGCGCGCGGTCTCGGCCGCCTCCTCCGCCACCGGCAGGTCGCCGGTCCCGGCGGTCACCACCAGCACGGAGCCCACACCCGGCGACGGCGACCGGTCGTCGACCGAGGCGGTCCGGCCGCGCTCATTGTAGCGCAGGTCCGGGCGCCACTCCCGCAGCAGGTCTCTCGTGCGCCGCCCCACACGGGTCAACAGCACCCGGCCGTGTTCGGCGTGCAGGCGGCGCGCGATGGCCACCGCCTCGGCTGGAGCCTTGGACGCGGCGAAGACCACCTCCGGCACGCCCGTGCGGCGCTCGCGGTCCGTATCGAGCCGGGCGAAGCCCATGTCGACACCGCCGCCGATGCGCCGCTGTGCCTCGGCCACAGGCAGGCGCCCGGCGGCCACCGCCTCCAGGATCTCGGCGAGCTCCGCGGCCGTCCCCTCCCCCATTCACCCCAGAAAGCGCTGCAGAGACGCCGCCGCCGTGGAGCCGCTGCGCGCGTGCGCGGAGAGCGCCTGCGCCAGCGCGTCGATCCAGACGTCGAGATCGACGTCATCAGACTTCAGCGAGACGCCGCGCACCAGGTGCTCGCGCTCGGCACGCGGCACGCCGCCGGGCCGGGCCGCCAGCCGCAGCCGCCATTCGCCCAGCGTCACGGTCAACTCGTGCACCGAGCGCTCGCGGTGGAACAGGCCGCCGGAGCGGCGCACGCTCACCGCACCGGGAAGGGCTTCCTCCAGTTTCCCGGCGAGCACTTCGAGGAAGGTCGCGGTGTCGCGGGCATCCGCCCGCAACGAGGCGGCCAACAGGTCGAAGTCGGGAACATCCGCCAAAACACCCACCCCCGGGGCGGCCGGTCACAGAGGGACTCGAGCCGCATGACGAGTATAAAGCGCGGGGGGTGAGCGGTGTGCCCTTGTTCCGCCGGGGCGACCCGGCAGGTGGAGGCCCGGGAGAGGACCCGGCGGCGGCGCGGCAGCGGCTGGCCGCGGAGCAGGCGCGTCAAGAGCGCGACCAGCACCTGTTGGAAAGCGGGCGCCTGCCGCTGGGGGCCGCGGAGCGCTTGGCGCGGGTGGGCGGGAGCGGCGACGGGCTCGCCTTCAGCAGCGACCTCGCGCCGGACGAGGCCGGTCTGTTGCGGCGGCACGGCCTGCAGCCGGTCAGCCTCGTCACGGGCAGTTGCATGTACCACGTGGGCATCGCCTATGCCTCGGCCTACCACGACTGCGAGGTGAGCCAACTCAGCGGCGCATACAACGAAGCCTCTCGCCTCGCCGTCGCCCGCATGCAGATGGAGGCCCAGGCCGTCGGCGCCCACGGCGTGGTGGGGGTGCGCTACAGCATCGTGCGCCACGAGTGGGCGGACAAATCCGTGGAGGTGCAGGTCGTCGGGACGGCGGTACGCGCCGCGGGCCCGGCGCCCAGCACCCCCTGGCTCTGCGACCTTTCGGGCCAGGACTGGTGGGCGCTGCACCGTGCGGGCTACGAGCCAGCCGCGCTGGCGTACGGCCACTGCACTTGGTTCGTGCTGACCACGCAGAGCGACGAATGGATCGGCCAGAACTTCCGCAATCAGGAGTACGACCACTTCAGCCAGGCCCTGTCCCAGTGCCGGACGCGCGCCGTCCAGCACATGCGGCAGATGGCGCGCGACATCGGGGCGCTCGGGGTCACCGGGGTGCACATCTCCCGGCGGCTCGACGAGGTGCGCCTCACGGGGTCGGGGGAAAACCCCGTGTACGAATTCGAGCACCACAACCTGGTGCTGAGCATGATCGGCACGGCCATCCGCCTACGGCCGGACGCGCCGCGGGCCGTGCCGGCCAGCCAGATGGTGCTCTCCCTGCGCAGCGGACGCCTGGAGTCGCGCGTGGGTGCCGCGGAGGCAGGCTTCGCCTGAGCCACGCGCACGGGCGGGCCATGGCCCCAGTCGCGCCGCGCCGCCGGGCCCCGGTGACGTACCGGGGACGAGCGCGGGGGGCGACGGCGTGCGGCGCTCGGGGGCCGCGGTCTGCCGGCAACCGGAGCCCTGGGGAACACGGATGGAGGGAGACCGGATGGCGGGAAACCAGCAGGACGACCAGGCGAACGCGCAGCAGCAGGCCGAGTTCGCGGCGCTGCCCGGCCATGCGCGGGAACGGCTCGTGGAGATGCGCGGCGCGGGCGAGCAACGCCGGCTGTTCACCTCCGATCTGTCGGTCAGCGAGTTCCTTTTGGTCAAGGAAGCGGGGTTCGACCCCGTGGGGCTGGTGGTCGGTAGTTCGATCTACCACGTGGGCTACCAGCGCGCCATGTGGACCCAGAACCAGGAACTGACGGTGCTGAGCCAGGCGATGTACCACGCGCGCGAGTTGGCGATGACGCGCATGGAGGAGGAGGCCGAGGCCCTGGGGGCGGACGGCATCGTCGGCGTGCGCCTAGAGGTCAGCCATAAGGAGTGGGGAAACCACATCGCGGAATTCGTCGCCATCGGCACGGCGGTCACCCACCGCGGCGAGCCGCGCCGCTTCCGCAATCGCCACAATCGTCCCTTCACCTCCGACCTCTCCGGGCAGGACTTCTACGTCCTGCTGCGCTCGGGCTACCGCCCGCTGGGCATGGTGATGGGCAACTGCGTCTACCACGTGGCGCAGCAGGGCGTGGGCGCCTTCGTCCAGACGCTGGGGCGCAACGCCGAGATGGTGCAGTACACGCAGGCGCTCTACGATAGCCGCGAACTGGCGATGGAGCGGATGCAGAAGGAGGCTGAGGCCCTCGCCGCCAAGGGCATCGTCGGCGCGGACGTGCATGAGAACAGCCACACCTGGGGCGCGCATGTCATCGAGTTCTTCGCCGTCGGTACCGCCGTCGAAGAGATCGGCCCGGACCATGTGATCGAACCGCCGGTGCTGGTGCTGCCGTTGACCGACTGAGGGGCCGTGGATGATCAAAGTTCCTGAGTTGACAAGCGGCGGGAGCATCCCGCGTCGCACACGGGGCCGTGGCACGCTCAGGGGCGCACGCTTGGTCGCGCGATGGGATGACGGCACGGGCGAGTAAGGGCTCAGATTACGGGGCGGACGCAAACGTTTACCTGATCGGCAAGAGGGACACTTCTTCGGCACCGTCCTCCAGCCTCTCCGCTGCCTGGCCGCCGCCGGGGTCAAGGCCGCGCAGCGGGCGCGAGCCCTTGGCCTTGGCCCCAAGGCGGCCAGGCGTACCCTTACCCTTGGTCTGGGCGGTGCCGCACGGCGACTGCCAACGTGAGCAAAGGCACGACAGAAGCCGTGAACGGCTACATCGGCACTTGGCCAAACTCGAAGACACGTGAGGGCTTGACAGGAACGAGGGGAGACCCCGGTGTGCGGCGCTCGCACGTGGGCGCTGACCGGCGGCACGCGTCTTCTCTGGCTTATAGTGTCAAGACACTGGGGGTGCCCAGAGCACGGTGCTGCAGCACACTGTGAAAGCCGTGGTACGGCCGGGTGAGCGGTCGGGCTATGTCGCCGCGTGCGTTGAACTTCCGGTGGTCACGCAGGGCGCCACCCTTGACGAAGTGATCGCCAACCTCAAGGATGCGGTCACCTTGGCGCTCGAAGGCGAAGATGCCCCGCCGTTCCGGGTGCTGCCGCCGCCCCGCCCGTGTCCCGGTCCAATCCCCGCTCTGACACCGGACCGCCCCCTCAGGCCGGATCTCGTTTGGCGCGCATGAAGCCGGCGGCGGTTCCCGGCCCGCGGCACGACCCGGGCGGCCGGTCACGGTTGGGGACAGGGACCTGGGTGCCCCTCCCCGGTGGCCCGCAAGCGGCTACGTCCCCACTGCCCCCTTCCCGCCGAACCATGCCGCAAAGCGCTCTACCGGCATGGGCACCAGGGGCGCCACCCCATCCAGCCCGCTATCCACGAGCATCCGGCGCACCTCACGGGCGTCGGTCCGCGTCGCCCAGGCGACGTAAGCAAGGGAAAGCAGGAACGCGTCCCCGCCGGCGGGCGGTGCGCGGTGCGTATCGACAAACACGGTGCGCGTGAGCCGGTCGTACGCGCCCACCACGGGGAGCGCGGGCCCGCTGTAGCCGGCGGCGCCGTGGCTAAAGGCGTCGCCGCGGATCCACACCCGCCTCCCGTCCGGCATGAGCAGGAAGGGTCTAGCGTCCAGCGGGCCGCTGGAGACCCGTGAGGAGGTCGCCAAGGGGCATCACCTCCCGGGTGCTGGAGTCGCTCCCCCGGGCGCCCTCCCGCGGTCCCGGGGCGACGAGCCTGCCGCCGGCCACCCAGCGGCGGAGCCCCGCCCAGAGCGGCACGGCTTGCGCGCGAGGGTGACGCCGGGCCCACTCGTAGACATCGTGGGCGAAGCCGTGCGCACACGCCAGGAGCGCGTCGTCCGTGCTCGCGCTGCCGTCCCCCACGCGGAACATGGCCAGCGCAACCTCAGGCGACGCGCGGCGGTAAGTGGGGTCCAGACCCGCCCGGTGCACGTCGCGCAGAGAGAAGTACGCGGGTATGGCTTCCACCTGGTTAGAAAAATGTGGTCAAACCGATCTCTCGGTCTTCCACACCGCCCGCCCGACCAGGTTTTCGCCCCTTTCGGCCTTGGATTTGCCCCTCGCGGAGCGTAGGCGACAGACGGACTCGGGCTGCACGGCGTTTCCGCGCCACCCACGCCGGGACTCCCACCCGGACCGGAGAGCATTTGCACGGCCCGCGTCCGTTGCCAGGATCGGCCCGGTCCCACGACGCCGCCCCTTCCCGGGTCCCCGGCGGCCTGTTGGGCCTTCGGCTTGATCCATCCAGGCGCCTCCGGCCCCAGGTCGCCTCCCGCCGCTTACGCGGCTTCGGCTCCCCGCATCCGGCGCCCCCTACGGCTTTTCTGCTGACCCCGCCAACAGCGCCCTTCCCCACCGCTTCCGCTGCAGCATCACCCGAGCCGCCCAGGGACCGTCACGCTCACCCCGTCGCTTCCGCCATCGAGGGAAGTCCCTGGCACGCAATGTTCCGGCCCCGTGCTCCTGCGCACAGCCGCCGCCACAACCGCTTGCCGCCGAACACCACCTTGGGGATCGTCCCCTCCGCCCGATGCCGCCGACACTCCGCCAACTTCGCGTCCAACCGCGCCAAACGCAGGTCCTCCCCGTGGAGGGGGCCTCGGGCAACCGCCGCGGCTTCGTCCTTGCGCCCCGCCGCCTCCAGCCGTTCCGCCTTCCGCTCCGTCCGCTCCGTCCGCTCCCGCTTCGCTTCGGTCTCCGCGATCTCCACGGGGATCAGGGCGCGCTACGAGCCTACGCCCTCGTTGGCCTTCAGGATCGCGTCATCCGCGTAGCGGCTTGAGCCCAAAGGGGACCTGCAGCCTCTGCTTCAAGGATGGCCGCGGCCCTATGCTATGCGAGGGCCCCCCGGGGCCTCAAGGGGCAAACCGGAGGCGGCGGTGGCCGAGGCGCGCCGCAGGGTGACCGGGGTAACGCGTCCCAGCCGACCCCGCAAGGGTTCGTAGCAGCCAACCGATTTGACGAGGATTGTTGTCAGGAGAATCCTGTAGGGCTATACTGGGGGAACGGAACGTTTGCTCGGGGTGGTGCGAGGGGCACGGCCACGGGAGCCGGTGCAGAGGGCATGTCGCGCCGCGAGCCGGCGGCGAAGCGTGAACGGTACGCGGTCATCCTGCTGGCGGAGGAGGTCGCGGGCCGAGTGCCCGTGGCCGCGCCTCCAGACCTGGGGGTGCCTGCGGCGTGGTTGACCTGCGAGGTGCAACGCGCACTGGTCTTACGCTACGTGGCGGGCGATGGCCAGAACCTGCCGCAACCTGCCAAGGTCCGGGCGGGGTTGGCCGCATGGGCGAAGGCGCAGGGACGGGGGCCCGTTCGGCTGGCGGTTCTCCTGTCACCGGATCCGGCTGAGATCCTGCGGCTGTTGCGGGCGTGGGATGCGCGGCGCGGGGCCGTGGGCGAGGCCGTCACCCTGTCGTACCCGCTCTGCCCTGCCGGATGTGGCGGGCGACGACAGCGTGGAAACGCCCGTGTCGCTGGCGGAGCGGCTGGAGCATCTGAGCGGCGTGTTGCTGCCTTGGTACAATGCCCGGCTCCTTGCGTTGCACGTGGAAGACGTGCTGGCCGAGGCGCCGAGCTGGGCGAGGCCGGTATGGAAGCACGGGGGTCAGGGGGAGGCCCCGGCCACTGCGCCCTCGCGGGTTGGGCGTTGCGCGTTGGAGACGGTTGGGCGGGTGGTGGCATCGCAGGCGGCGCGGCGGGAGGCGTTTGCCGCGCTACGCGCCGTTGGCGGCCCGGAGGCCGAACGCCTGCTGGCGGCGGGCGAGCCGTATCCGGTGGTCGTGCAAGCGCGCGAGGCGTGGGCAGAGAACCATGTGGGCGAAGCCCCTGCCTCGGGCCTGCTGCTGGGTATGGCGGAGCAGATGGCGGCAGACCACCGGCGGCGCACGACCGCCCGATGGGGGGACGGCACCTGGGCCGAATGGGCCACGCTCTGTGGGGAGCCCGCGCCAGGGCCGTGGGCCGAAACGTACACCGATCTGCAGGGTGCGCCCACGATGGGCCGACTGCTGTTGACGTACGCGGCGGATGATGGGGCGCGGGCGGGGCAAGCCGCGCGCTACGCGCCGACCGCGGACGGGCGGGCCGTAGAGTGCGCTCTGCTGCTGCCCACGCGGCCGGACCCGGGGCGGGAGGACTGGTCTTGGTGCTCGTTCCGCCTTGCCCTGCCCGAGGTGATGCGGGTGGAACTGGCCCGCGGCGGCCGGCTACAGGCCCCGGATCTGCGGCAGACGCGGGCCGGGCAATGGGTGTTGGACGTGAAGGTCGAGGCGTTGCCCAAGGGGGAGCGGCGGGGCGTGCCGGGTCGGGTCCTGGCCTTCGACTGGGGCCTGCGCAAGCTGTTGTCGGCGGTCGTGCTGCAGGGCGGAGAGCCGGCGCTAGCCGCGGGGATTCCGGGATGGGAGCAACTCACCCGGCCGTTCTTCCTGCGGGGTGGCGGGATCTACGACAAGCTGCGGGAGTTGCGCATCCACGCCTCGTTCCTGCGTGGCAAGACGGATCGGCTGCGTAACGCACGGCGGCGAGATGCGGACCACGCCAAGCGGGATGGTCCATCCGCGGAAGAACAGCGCGCCCAGGCGGAGTGGGATGCGGTGTGGCGGCGGTATGAACAACTCCAGGACCAACTGGCGCACGAGGCGAGCAACTTCCTGCTGGACACGGCGCTGGCGTCGGGCTGCTCCGTGATCGCCGGGGAGTGGCTGGGGAGCCTCAAGAGCGGCACGCGGAGCAAGGATCTGAACTGGCGGATCAACAGCCAGATCCGGTCCAAGATCCTGGAGAAGTTGCGCTACAAGTGCAAGCGTGTGGGGATCCGGGTCGCCGAGGTATGGCCGCAGGGCACGAGCCATCGCTGCCCGCGCTGCGGGGCCGATGGACAGCACGTTGAGGATCACCCGCCGTGCCCGCCAGAGAAGCAGCCGCGCCACAAACCGGGGTCGCACGGCTGGCGACCTGGCCACGCCGGGACAAAGCACCGGCCCCGGCGATGCTCGTGGTTCCATTGCGGCAAGTGCGGGGCCAACGGTGATCGGGACTACATGGCGGCGCTGAACATCGGGGCGGAGTATTTCGCGGAGCAGGCGGCTCGGCGGGAAGACGCCGGGCGTAACAAGCGTGGGCGGAGGCTGGCGCAGGCCGCATCCGCTCATCGGCAGGGCGTGTCCTACACGGGCGCGTCAGTGGCGAGGCCGTTCACGTCACGGAATGCGTGGTTTCCGATTTTGTCGGGGAGGCATGGGCCGCGGCGGGAGAAGCAGGGCTACCGGCAGCGGGTGCGCCCGGGATGTGGACTGTGCGGCTGGCGCGGCAGGCATGTCCGCATCTTGCCGATCGTCTGCCCTGGGAGGCTCCCTGTGGTCGCCTAAGTGTTGCTCTCCTAACGTGTGCTCATGTTTCTAGGAACGGTTTCCGACGCGACGCTCGGGTCAAGGTGATCCCGGCCGCCCCCACCGCTGCATCCCCCCCCTGCCAGGAGGCCCCAAGCCCCCCTGCCGGCGGTGCCGGCGCCAAACGGCATGAAAACGCGGGGGGGTGTCGCCGACGGCGCTTAGGAGCCGTAAAATATTAGAGTACCCGCGACGCCGGGACGGGGAGGGGAATAAGTGGACAAGGAAAGCGCGTCACGAGCCGGGTTCGGGCCGAGCGTGCGACCGGATGCGGTGGTTGCCTTCCGGATGGAACTCGTGCCGTTCGATCTGGACGCGCTGAAATTCCTCGTCTGCGGGTCGCCGATAGAACGGCGCGTCCCAACGTGAGTACCCCGACACTACCATCGCGCATCGCTCGCTGTTTGTCAACCGGGCACTTTGATCATTGACGGCTCCTTAGTACTACCCTCCGCAGTGCCTGATCCTAGGATGAACCGCCGCCGTCGAGGCCCAATGCATAGCTGTTCACAGCGACGAAACGCCTCTTGCCGAAGGCGTGACCATTTCTTCACACCCGCTTCGGTCCCCAGTAGCCACCAGTGCGGAGGACAGTATTAGTAGTCAGCGGCGCACATGACCACTACCGGCAGTGGCACCCGCGGCCTTTTTCACGGGAGTCCGCCATGCCGGCGCACCGGCACCACGCGGCATGAAAAAGGCGGGACCGACTCGCGCACCGCCGTCGGAGTAGGTCGCTGCGGGCGCCCCTACTACCGGCAGTGGCACCCGCGGCCTTTTTCGCAGGAGGGGCCCAAACCGCGGGCCGTGCACGGCGCGAAAGCCGCGCGCAGGAGGCGGATCACGGCGTGGTCCGCAACGACATGCTGTGGGATGTCCCCGGACGCGGCGCAGAAAGTCTGGGGGCACAGCCCCGGCGGGGGGCAGTCCGTTCCCCGGCGGCCCTCGGCAAAGGCCGCAGCCACCCGGTGGGTGCGATGCCGCCCGGCCGGTCTGCGGTACGCCCCGTCCCGCCACCGTGGCGATGGGCGGGCGGGGTGCGGTTGACCCGGGCCGGCTCAGGGCGCACGATGGCCCGGGGGCGCGTCCCCGGCGGGCTGCGGGTGCGCCGGCGCGGCCGTCGGGCCCCAAGCGCACCGCATCAGGGTCGGTCGCCTCGGACCTTCACCTGACGCTGGCGCGACCCCGTGGTGAGGAGCGCGAGCGCGCCGCGAATGGAGGGCCGCATGAAGCGGGGGGCCGCCGCGACCGGCGAGCGGGGTGCGGACCAGGGGCGCTCGGGCGTGGACAACCCCCTGGGGCTACTGCGCGACCTGCTGGGTCGCCTGCCGTGGCGACGGCTGGGCGCGACGCGCATCCTGCTGTTCGTGGCACTGGTGCTGCTCGCTGGCGCCTGGCTCTTCTCCCGCACCGAACACGTCGGTTATTTCAAGGCCATCTACTGGGCCGTCACCACGGCCTCGACGGTGGGTTATGGCGACGTCGTGCCCACAAACACCGCCGCCCGGCTGGTGGCCATCGGCATGATGGTGCTGGCGGTCCCACTGCTCGGCCTGGTGCTGGCCGATGTCGCCTCGGGCCTGGTGGAGGGCCGCCTGAGGAGGATGTTGGGTTTGGGCGGGGTCACCCTGGCTCCGGGAGACACGCTGGTGCTGGGCTGGTCGGCGGCGGCAGAGGTGGCCGTGCGCGACCTCCTGCGTTGGGGACACCCCGTGGTGGTGGTCTCGGATGCCGAGCGCCTCGGCTTCGATTCCCCCCATCTCCGTTTCGTCCACGGGGACCCGGCGAGTCAGGACCTGTTGCGCACGCTGCGTCCCGAGGCGGCCCGGGCGGCGATCCTCTGCCACGAGCACGACGGGGACCTGCTCATCGCGGCGCTCGGCCTGCACCGCCTGGCGCCAGACCTCCCGCTCGTGGCCGTGCCGCTGCGCGCCCACACCGCAGAGACGCTGCGCGAACTCGGCATCGCCGTCAGCTTTCCCAGCGCCGAACTGGTGGGCTACGTGCTGTCCCGCGGCAGCGAAACCGCGCACGCGGGCCAACTCCTCTGGCAACTGGTGTCGGACGACGACCATGTCCTCCGCGAGAGTTCGGTCACCGGCGACGAAGCCGGGCAGACCGTGGCGGCCGTCCGCGGACGGCGTGCCGCGCAGGGCCAACTCGTGCTCGGGCTGCTGGAGGGCGGCGCCGTGCGTTTCGGGCTCGCCGGGCAGGTGCTGCGCGCAGGCGAACCGCTGCTGGTGCTGGTTCGTCGTGACGCCGACCGTCCACGGGGGTGAGCGGGGCGTGGGGCGGCCGGCGAGGCCATCGGCGGTACGCTTGGCGGGGACGGGGCCCGGTGGGCCCGGAGTGACACGTCAGGAACGGATGTGCGGGCGGTAGGCCGAGGCGTTTCGGACGCAGGGGAGCCACCGGAGGGAGTATAGGGTGGCCCTTGTGGGAGAATGGCTTCCGGGCACGCGCCGACGAATGAGCCGAACTCTGAGGCTCAGGCTGCTTGAGCCCACAGTCTTGCGTTGCGCCCGCAGGCAACCGCCGCTCTCCTCCTCGCTACCGTCGCGTGCCATTAGCCACCCTTGCTCGGAGGATTGGGGACGCCCGGCGCCGTGATGCGGCGGCGTCCCCGCTGGTACCGCGATTCCAAGATACCGTTCGGTTCATGGGAACGCCTAATCCATGGCGCAGACGGGGAGCAGAGCGTCGGACGGTGCCTCGGTAATATGGAATCGCTCTACCAGCATGGCAGGCCTGGGCAACGAAAGCTGCGGGTGGACGCCCGAGTTGGTCACGCAGGCGCAGAGCCGCGGTGTCGCCATCTTCGTCGACAACGTCGGGGAGCACGAACCTCCCGTCGGCGTTCCCAGCTCGATCGAGTCCCTCCCGCGGACATGGGGGTCTACTCGTCGTCGGATGCCGCCCCCACCCCGGCGTCTACGCGGTGGGCGGTCCGGCTCTGCAGCAGGGCGACTATCTGAGGCAAGCTGACGCCGTGGCGGTGGGCAATCTGAGACGCGAAGAACGACGCGCCCTCGGGCTCGCCTGGAACAACGCGGTACGTGGGACGGCGCACAAAGGAGCCCTGGGCCTCGTCCGCGGCCGTCTGCACCGTGAGGCTCCGGATCGAGCTGGGGCCGTCGATGGATGCATTGAGTTCTGCCGCACGGCGGGCCAGGTCGTGCAGGTGCGTGGCGTAGATCACATTGCAGCCGGCGACGCGAAGGCCGCGGAGGATGTCGGCGGCGAGCGCCGTACCCTCGGGCGCACTGGTCCCGGCTAGCACCTCGTTGAGGAGAACCATATCGGATGCGCCGCATTCGGCGAAGATGCGGCGCATCCGTTCAGCCTCCTCGTCGAGGCGCCCCTGGCCGGCCACTCCAGCCTCGGGCGCCGGAAAGTGGGTGAAGACGCGGCGAGCAAGGCGGAGTGTGGCCGCGCGCGCCGGTACCGGCAGGCCGCACTGGCCGAGGACCTGAACCATTGCGGCGGCTCGGAGATATGTCGTCTTGCCCCCCCGATTGGGGCCGGTGAGGATCCACACCGTGCCCGAATCGCCGAAGTCAATGCTATTAAGGGTCAGGCTCGAGCCTGCCGGGATTTGACGTGCAAGCGTGGGATGGAAGGCGTCAATCGCCACCCACTGCCCGGACGGGTCCGCCATGCCGTCAAGCCTCGCCCGCGGGCCGCCCAGAGTGGCGGTGCAGCAGGGCAGACCGGCCGCGTTCCACTCGCGCGCCATGCGCGCGGCTCCCACCAGCGTGACCAACCCGCTTTGGCTGGTTCTAGATGGACCCGCCGGAGGGGGTCCCTTGGGGGAGAAGGGGTTGAGCCCGATGGAACTGGTGGAAGTGGGCGTTCGGCCTAGACATACGAACGGGCGGCTGCGGCGGCGGAGGTGAACGTTGGCTCGCGGTTATCCGTTTGGCTTAACGAGTGTCCCGGTCCTTGGTGATGACTGAGAACACAGGATCAGGCGGTCCCCGCTTTGCCCCTTGCGTCGCCTAGACAACGCGCCTATACTCTAGGCATGTACCTGCGGACGATGACCCGGCACAA
>JAJZZC010000219.1 GCA_021797775.1 Bacillota bacterium | reverse complement strand
CGCCCGCCCTGACGCCGTTCGGTCCGGGGAGGTGGCGCGGCACGGTGGTCGTGGGCGCTCCGCCGCTGGCCCAGCGTCACGCCGTCCTCCTGCGCCTCGCCAGCGCGGACGACGACCTCGCCTTCGAACTCGTGGAAGAGGGCAGGAGCGACGGTCTGAGTATAACCGGACGTTGCCGCCTGGAGGAGGTGCGCCGCGGGGCGACGTGCCTGCGCTACCACGTTCGGGCACGGCTGGGCGGGGTCGCCGGCCTGCTGGGCGGTGGCGCCATCCGGCGGCTGATCGACGACTTCTTCACGACCCTGGCCAAGGAACTCTCTGGATAGGATGTCCCCCCAAGCCCGACGCGGCTGGCGCCACGCGGCCTGAAAAAGGCGGGACCGGGACCGGCTCGTGCGCGGCCGTCTGGTAGGTCATCGCAGACGTATCTACCACCGGCAGAGGCCCCTGCGGCTTTTTTCGCGGGACGCGCGGCCCGCGCTGCGGCCCCGCGGCCGGCCCCAGGATGTGGCGGCGCGGTACAATGCGCCCATGGACACGGTGGCCTTGCGCCTGCTGGCCGAGTTGCCCGACGACGCTGCGGCGGCACTGGCCGTCGTGCTGTCCGTGGAGGGCTCGTCGTACCGCCGTCCGGGGGCGCTACGCGTGTGGACGGTGGCTGGCGACCGTGCCGCGGGCGCCGTCAGCGGCGGCTGCCTGGAGGATGACCTCGCCGAGCGTGTGCGCCGTGGCCTGACCACCGCGGGGCGAGGCGAACTGGTCCGCTACAACCTACGCGGCGACGGCGAGGACATCTGGGGGCTCAGCGCTGGATGCAATGGGCTCTTGGAGGTGTGGCTCCAACCGATCCCGGCACGTGCCCCCTCGGCATACCGCAGCGCGGCGCGCTGGTGGGCGCAAGGCCACGCGGTCGCGGTGACCACCCTGCTCTCTGGGGGTGAACAGTGGGCGATCGCCGAGGGCGCGCCGTCCCTGCGGTTCGGCGAACCGAGGGAACCGCTGCCCGGGGAGCGCGCCTTTATCGACCGGCGCCGGCCGCCGCCCCTGCTGGTCGTCTTTGGCCGCGGCCCCGACGCGGTGCCGGTCCTGGATCTTGCGCGGCGCGTCGGCTTTCGCACCCGCCAGTTGGGTAGGGGGGACGACCTTGCCGCAGCCCTGGCGGAGGAAGTACCGTTCGCCACCGTCGTGATGAGTCACCACTTTCCGAGTGACCGCGAGGCCTTGCACCTCTTCCTGGCGAGCGGGGCCGCCTACGTGGGCGCGCGCGCACGGCGCGGATGCTGCCCCCGCCTTGGCCTCCCGCGCTGCACGCGCCCGTGGGGCTGGACCTCGGCGCGGAGGGTCCGGAAGAGATCGCCCTCGCGGTGGTGGCGGAGGGACTGGCGGTCCTGCGCGGCGCGCCGGGCGGTTCCTTGCGCGACCGATCAGGCCCGATCAGCCTCCGTGGGGGTGACGGTGTGCCGACGTCGGTTGGGCGGGGTCCATCGTCGGACGATGGCTGAGGCGCGCCCAAAGGTTGGTGCCATGGTACTCGCTGCGGGGCGGGCCCTGCGCATGGGGCGTCCTAAGGTCCTCTTGCCCTGGGGTGGTCGACCGCTGCTGGCCCACGTGCTGTCGGCGCTGGCGGCCGCAGGCGTAGGCCCCATCGTGGTGGTCACCGGGCCCGATACGCCGCCGCTCGACGGCCTGGGTGATGGGGTTCGTTGGGATGCCGTGTTCAACCCGTTGGCGCGCTCGGGCATGGCCACGTCGGTCGCCGCCGGGGCCCGCGCGCTGGACGGGCGGGTGGATGCCGCCCTGGTCTGCCTCGGGGACCAGCCGGGCATCGATCCGGTGGCCGTGCGGGTGCTCGCCGGGCACGCCGGCAGGCAGGGCCCGGCCGTGCCGGTATACCGCGGCACCCGTGGGCACCCGGTTCTGTTCCCTGCGACCCTCTTCCCTGAGTTGCGCCAACTCACCGGTGACCAGGGCGCGCGGCCGGTGCTCGTCCGCCACCCGCCGATCGCCGTGCATCTGGACCTTCCCCTCCCCCCCGACGTGGATACGGCAGAAGACTACGCCCGGCTGGCTGCCGCAGGCGGCGAGCCAGGACGCTGAGGGCGGGGCCCGAGCCGCCAACCGGCGGGATGCACGGGTCTGGCGGCGCCGACGACTGGCGGGCCCGGCGTACTGCCGAGCCCGTACGTCGACCGGCCCGGGCTCGGCGGGGGGCGGGCGCCAAGGGTGGCAGCGACGGGCTTGGCCGCCAAGAGGCCTGAGGCCTGAGAATGATGACCGCTGGTGCGAACAAGGGCGGCCCCCCGCGTAGCAGCCCCCCACATCTCCTGCGGGCCGCGCACTCCACGCCCGATAGTGGGCATGCGCGGCGCTTCCTACCGCGCCCCCCCCCCGCACACCCGGCCGCGTTTTCATCCTGACTTTCGCAATCGGGCGACCGGCCACCTCGACGCCCAGGGGCCGACCCCACCTGCTCGCGTCGCGAGGTCCTTCTGTGCAGCGGCGCCCGCCTGACACTGCGAGATTCAGGTTCATATCCCATGGTGCCGGCCTGCCCACATGGGGGACTCGATGGCCGCGCCGATGCCCTCTGGCCCGCGGGCGGGCGCCATGGCGTACGGGGACGCCCACCACCTCGCCTGCTCTGGCATTGGTGTGGGGGCGGGCCGAGGCGCGAGAGGTTCCCGCAGGGTGGCGGGCGCGCCCCCGCGGCGCCGCAGGCGTGTCGAACGATGCAGGAAAGAAGTGACGGTTGTCGTGCTCCGTCACCAGCCCGCATGATGGCCGTCAGGGAAACGGCCTTGCCGGGAGGGTCGGCGCGTGGCGCCCATCCGCTACCTGCCCGTGTCGTGGGCGCGGTTCTGGCGGCCCCAGACCGTGGCGCTCGACCTCGGTACCGACGCCTTCCGCTTGGCCTACGTGGGCAGCCGCTCCCTCCTGGAGGTGCCCGCGCGGGCGGTGCTCGATGCCCGCGCGCGCATCGCCGCGCTGGGCAAGCGCGCGCAGCACATGGAGGAAAGGCTGCCTGAAGAATGGCGCCTCGTGCAGCCGGTGGAGGTGGGCCACCTCAGCCACCCCAAGTCGGCGCAGCACCTGGCCCGCCTGCTGCTCCGCCAGGTACAGCGGCGGCGCCTCTTCAAACCCCATGCGCGGCTGGCCGAGCCATCGGGCATGACCCCGATGGAGCGGACCGTCTTCCACGGCTTTCTGCGGGAGCTGCCGCTGCGGGAGTATAGCTTTGAGGAGCCCGCCTTCGCCCAGGCGGTCGGCGCGGGGCTCTCACCACGGACGCTGCCCGGGTTGATGGTTGTCGACATCGGCGCCCAGCGCACCGCTGCCACGGTCCTCTCGTATGGGCGCCCCGTGCTGGCCCAGCAGTGGACGGTGGGCGGCCATGACTTTACAACCGCCCTGCGCGGCGCAGTGGAGGACGCGCACCGTGTCCGTGTCGCGCGCAGCGCCGTGGAGGAATGGAAGCGTGCTGGCGGGGACGCGCACCTGATGGGCCAGGAACGGCTGACGGGGCGGTTGACCACGCTGGAGCTCCAGTCTTCCTTCGCCTTGGGCGCCATGGCGTCGACCATCGGCGCCGTGCTGGAGCACCTGACCGGCCTGTTCACGCGCTGCTCGCCCGCCTTGCGCATGGACATCCAGCGCCAGGGTGTCCTGCTGGTCGGCGGCGGCGCCCTGCTTGCCTGCCTGCGCGAGCGCCTGCAGGCGGACTTGGGCCTGCAGGTGGTATTGCCCGAGCAGCCAGCACGCTGCCTCGTGCGCGGCCTGGCTCGCCTGGCGCGCGCCGACGCGGCGCGAGAGGCGGCTGCCGCTGAAGAACCGCCCGCCGACGTGTTTCCCCTGGAGGCCTGATCGCGGGCCGAGACCCGCCTTCACATTGCCTTCATCCCTATCCGCCAGAATGGGAGGTGCGGCATCGGCCGCCGTGCTTCCTCGACGGGGGGATGGGCGGCGTGCCCGCGGGGACGCCACCTGCCTGGGAGCCCGGGGTTCCCATGACGCGGGCCATTGGTATAATTGAGCGTAGCCGGGTCGTGCGGTGCGACGCCTGTGCCGCGTCGGTGGATGTCTTGCAGGTCCGGCTGCCGTCTGGAGTGAGGCCTCATGTTTGGCCGGTGGCTCTCGCGGGCCGTTCGCCGTCACGCCGTGTCACTGGCGGTTCTGGCCATCCTGGTGGCGGCGTATTTCACGTGGTTCGTGCCCAACTACGGGTATGGCGGCCAGCTCTTTGGGCAGGTGGCATCCGCCATCCTAATGGTCGTCTTCTACGTATTTATCGTGATTATCCAGTTCGCGGCCATCTTCTGGTTCATGGGCCGGCCGCGGGTGTACTGGTTGACCCCCGAAGAGTGCGGCGTCACGTTTGCCGACTATCGGGGCAATCGCTCGGTATTGGACTTCGCCGAGCGCACCGTGACCCTCTTGCGCGGGGTCAAGCGGTTCAAAGAAATGGGTGGTGAGGTACCGCGCGGCCTGCTCTTGGTGGGCCCGCCTGGCACCGGCAAGTCCTACTTGGCCCAGGCCATCGCCGGTGAGGCGCAGGTGCCGTTTTGCTACGCGTCCGCTCCCTCTTTCCAGAATATGTTTTTCGGTGTTGGCAACCTGCAGATCATGGGCCTCTACCGCAAGGCGCGCAAGCAGGCCCAGGAGTACGGCGCCTGTATCGTCTTCATCGATGAGATCGACGCCATCGGCATGTCGCGGATGGGGAACGGCGGCATGGGTGGCATGGGTGGCATGGGTGGCATGGGTGGTCTGTTCGGCGGCGGCGGTTCCGGTATGCTGAACCAGCTGCTCATGGAGATGGATCCACCCAATCTGGAGAACGGTTGGATGGCGCGGTTGCTGCGGCAGATGGGCATCCGCCGTGGACGGGTGGAGCGCGCTAACGTCTTCACCATGGGCGCGACCAACATCCCGGACGTGCTAGACCCGGCGCTGGTCCGGCCCGGCCGTTTCGATCACAAGATCACGGTCGACGCTCCGGATATGGACGGTCGGCTCGACCTCATCCAGTACTACCTGAACAAGGTCAACCATGAAGCGGGCTTCCCCCACAAGCGCGCGGCGGCGGAGACGATTGGCTTCACGCCGGTGATGATCAAGCACATCATCAACCAGGCCGTGGTGGTCGCCCACTTCGAGGACCGCGACCAGGTGACGTATCGCGACTTCACGGAAGCGCGCGAGATGTGGGAGTGGGGGTTGCGCCAGCCCATCAAGGCGATGGCCGCCGAGGACCGCCGCCGCTTGGCCTACCACGAGGCCGGCCACGCGGTGGCGCGCTACATGCTCTCGCGCAAGAAGGACCGGGTGGTAAAGGTCACGATTGTGCGGCACGGGGAAGCGCTGGGCTTTGCCGCGTGGAAGCCGCTGGAGGAACGGTATACGGCCTCGGAGCAAGAGTTGCGTGCGGAGTTGAAGACGATGCTGGCCTCGCGCGCCGCGGAGGAACTGTTCCTGGAGATGAAGCTCTCGGGCGTGATCGACGACTTCCGCCGGGCCACGCAGTTGGCTGCCTACATCGTGGGCGGACTGGGCATGGAGGGCACGTTGTTCTCCACTCTGGCCTTCGGGCAGATGCCCCCTGACCCGCAGATGAAGCGCACGATCGAGCGGCTGCTGGACCAGTCCTTGTCCAGTGTGAAGGAGTTGCTCGAGGAAAACGCGACGTTTGTCCACGCCATCGCGCAGGCCTTGATCGAGAAGCATGAGCTCAGCGGTGACGAGGTGGAGGAGATCGCGCAGCAGCTCGGCGTCCCCGATCTCCCGGAGGAGAGTTTTGAGATGCGGCCGGCCTTTGTGGCTGCCGGCGGAGGAGGCACGCGGCGCGCCGACCAGGTGCGCGAAGGGGCTGCTGTGTCCCACCATCATCCGGTGCTGCCGCCTCCTTCCCGCCGTGCGGAGGACGGAGGGGACGACACCGCGTGAGCCCACGCTGGTGGGTTTGGCCGCTCGTCGTGGCGGCAGTGGTCGACGCGGCGCTGGTGGGCCGGTTTGAGACGTCGTCGGGGTTGGCTGTAGACCGTGCGGTTCTGCGAAGCGTACACGGGAGCAACTGCCAACAGGCGGTCTTGGTCCGTAGCGCCGCAAGCGATCAGTTGTTTGTCATTGATACCTGGCGGCGCGGCGGTGCCGTGGTGAGCGGTACCGCCAGCGCCGCCTTTGTGCCGGGTGCCGGATTGACACCGCAATCAAAGGCGGCCATCGCCGAGGGCGGCGAGGTCAACCTGTCCATGCTGCAGCGGCCTGTGGCCTCCCCGCCCGGAGACGGGCTGATGGCCAACCGTTACTTGCAGCAGGTCGGCGCCGCGTCCTCTTGGCTGGCGGGCCCGTGCCTGCCGTTTGCCAACCCGTTTCAGAGCCATCTGCAACGCATGGGCACGCTGCCGGACGGTGGTCAGGACCTCACGGTGTACCGGGGTGATCTGCGGTACGCGCGCGGCAGTTTTCAGTTGTTTGCCCGTGCCCAGGTGTGGATGGGCGTGCGGCCCGACGGGCGTATGGGGTTCGAGGTGCTGAAGGAGGCGGCCGTGCCCGGGGTGACGGGCGGTGTGCCGCAGGCTCCGGTGACGGTGGCGACGCTGTTCCAATATCCGCACAGCCACCTGGGCCGGGCGTTCGCCACGCAGGCGCCAGCGCTGCGCGCGGGTTTTTACCAGAAGGAGTACCGGAGGGTGCTGACGACCATCGGGGATCTGGTCCACGACGGGCTGAGGACCCACCCATGACGGGAGGGGGCGCGGCTATACCGCGGGTGCCCGTTGCCGGGCACCCGCGGAGTGCTCGCAGGCGGGTGAGTCCCAAGCGGTCTTCGCCGTCAGCCCCACGCCTGTCGCGGCGGATGGTCGCTCCGGGGTCCGGGCGGCTGGGTCGGCAAGGGCGCTGCCGCCGTCGGCCAGGTGGGATCGGCACGCCGCTGGGGGGGCGCCCGGTGGGGGCCTGAGGTCGATGGGTGGAAGCCCCTGCCCTGCGCATGTCCGGGCCGTCCGGGCCCGGGCACAAGGGGGCGGGGGGCGCGTGCTGGCTCGCCGCACGCGGTGGCGTCGACCCGAGGTGGCGGGGCGTTGTTTGCTCGCTGCGCGGCATGGTACCATGGGGTAGTTCCGGTCCTGCCGGGGTGGCGGAATGGCAGACGCGCGCGACTCAAAATCGCGTGGGGCGACCCGTGAGGGTTCGAATCCCTCCCCCGGCACCAGTTACGCCGCATGCGGGAGCCCTCGGCCCCAAGGCGTTGAGGGCTCCCGAGGACATGCAGGCGAGCCGACCCGGACCCACGGGCTGGCACGAGCCCGGCTACGGCTGCAGGCGGACCGCCAAGAGATTCTCCTCTATGGCAAACGCCGGTCCGGTAACCCCCCCGGCAAGATGCTGCCGTCGGTCGAACCGGCCTGACTGCCCGTGCCAGGCAGGTCGCTGCCCTCGCCAGCCACGACCTCGACTCCCTCTGTCGATCCCCACCCTGAAAAATCCCCATCCCTCAAGAGCGGCCCTGGCGCACAGGCGACCCTGCCGGTGCACGCGCTGGCCGCCTACGCCGCGCTGGCGCTGGTGCTGTGGGGCAGTGTGGTCGCACCCGTTGCTCCTGCTGATCTACGGGGGATTGCCGGTGGTGGCGGGGTTCTCTTCCGGGGGAGCGGTGGTGGCCCACGCCGCTGGGCATGCGTTCGATGGGGCGGGCCTGCCGGCGTCGGCAGGCTGGGTTGCGGCAGCGGGCCGCAGCGGTGTCGGCGGTGCGCGAGGGGGGCGGGGCCGCCGGCCGGGCGGTGCCCGTGCCGTCCCGGGCAGCCCGGGGCTGGGAGTTGCTGCCAACGTGGCGGCGTGGCGGAGAGGGCGCGTCGTGTGCGGCGTCGGCGACGGTGACGGTACCGCGGCACGGGCGCCACCGCCGCACGGTCACGGCGCCGCCGAGCGGCCCCGTGGCGCCAGCACGCAGCGCTTGCAGGGCCTCGGGGCGGATGCTTCCCGTGGGAGGCCCGGACCTCGTGGCCTCCCGTACCGGGAGGGGACCGACCTGCGGGGGGCCCGGTCTTCGCCAGCGCCGCCGGAGATTCGCCAATCGCCGTCGCGTTGAGTGCACACGGCGAGGCATCGGGCACAGGACGCTGCCGCACGCCCTGCCCGTTGCTCTGCCCGATGCCTCCACCTGCGCCGCTATGTGTGTCACAGCCTGGCCCCCGAGTACCCCGGTTCCTGCACGGGCGCCGGAGACCCGGGTTTGGGGGCGTGGTTCCCGTGCCTGTACGGGATCCCTGGCCTGGCAGGGTGGCGTCATTCCAGCGGGGGGGCCTTCGCCCAGACGGCGCCACGAGCGGGGGTGACTTCGGAGCGGTACGCCGGTCCGCTCGCGCCTGCCACCGCTTGCTGCGCACGGGTTCGG
>JAJZZC010000218.1 GCA_021797775.1 Bacillota bacterium | reverse complement strand
GCTCTTGGTGGCTTTGGGCTTCGGCTTGTCCCGCAGCTTCGCCCCTCCGGCGCGGCCTCGAAACGGGTTCGTGTACCTCGGACCGGGGGTTTGCCTCCGGCTTCCTTCCGATCCCGCGTCACCGCGGCCACCGTTGCCTTCGGCTAGCGGTAGGCGCTCACCAGCCCCCGCTCGGGACTTGCACCCTATGGCCATCGGTCATGCCGACCGCACGGGACCGGCCCCGGCGGCGAACCGCCGGGGACCCGCGAAAGCCGCGCAGACGTCCCCGCGCCGGGGCTTCTGGAGGGGGTTCATGGATGCGATGCGCTCCGATCCCGGTGCCCCGTAACGACCCCAGGCACGCCCCTCTGGACCCGTTCCTGGGCCTCACGTCCGAAGACCTCATGGCAGCCGGGGCGCTCCTTGCCCCGGCTGCCGCCGTTTATGGGGCACACGCCACCCACCTCGCGGTCGCCCTCGTGGTGGCCGGCCTGCTGGCCTGCGTGCCCTTGATCCTCTTCCCCCCGCGCGACGGCCGGCGCGGCTACGCCCGTGTCCTCGCCTGGGCCACATGGCTCTTCGAGCCCAGGAGCTGCGCGCCGCCCACCGTCGCCCACGCCCGGCCCGCGCGGCCCGTCTACATCCTGGAGGTGATGCCCGATGGCGGTCGGGGACGCCGGCACGTTCTACCCGATCCGGCCCCCGGCGGCGGGAGATAGCCTCGCCCAGGTCGCCGAAGACGCATGGTGCTCCGCGCTCGCCTTCCCTCTCCTCCCTGCGGACTCCATGAGCAGCAACGCCGCCGCGACCCTCCTGCAGTCCTTCGCCCGCTTCCTCGTGGGCGGCATCGCCCAACTCGGGCCCCAGGTCGCCGCGCAGCTCGTGCTCGTGCAGACGCCGCTCTCGCTGGCCGATGTCGCCGCCGCCTACCAGGACGCCTCCCGCGGCCTGGCGGCGAGCGCCCCCGGCGCGAGCAACATCGCCTGGATATGGTCGCAGCACATCGCCGGCCTGGAGGCCGGTGGGCTGGCGCGGAGGACGGGTGCCGTGGTCCTCACGGCTCGGCCGGCGGCCCCTTCCCTGGGCACTCGGCTCCGCGCCGGCAAGCGCGCGAGCCTGGGCCGCGACGACGCCATGCGGCTGCTCGCCGAGGCCGTCCGCTTGGTGCGCGATGCCGCCAGCGATGTCGGGTTTGCCCTCACCCTGATGGCCGGGGATGACCTGGCCAAGCTCCTGTCCCTGTGGACGCGCGGGGAAGCGCTGCCCCTCGCTGGGGAAGAGGCCGTGGATCCGTGGGGTGTCCACGGTTAAGGGAAACGCGCGGGCCCTGCGGTCGGCGCAGGCTTTGGCGCCGACCGCAGGGCCGTGGCACGGACACGGCCCAGAACGCGCCCACGGTCACCGCGTGCCGAGGACCACCTGTTCCGCCGTGGTCATGTCCCGGGCACGCACGGCAGCACGCAGCCACGCGCTGAGCAACGCCAGGTCCTCAGTCCCGGCGACCGCCTCCCGGACCGACGCGGGTACCCGCTCAAAACGGGCTTCCAGTGCTTCGAGCACTGACGCCCGTGCCCGGCGCAACTCGCCGCGCAACTCACCCCGTACCTCGCCCTCGTGGCGCAGATCCTCGAACAGTTCCTCTCCCACTGGCATCCGGCCCAACACCTCCAACAGAAAGGGTCGCTCTTCGGGCTTCAGCGCGCTGTACGCCAGCGCGCCCATCGCGGACACCACGCCACGCTCCAGGTTGGGCGGCAGGCCCACCGCCAGAGGTGCCGCAGCCGCCACCACGTCCCACATCGACTGCTGGTGGCGCATTAGCGGCAACGTCGCCAGCAGCATGATGTCCCCGGAGGTCAGCGCCTGTCCCTCGGCCACCACCTGCCGCAGCCGCCGCAACTCCTTGGTCCCGTCCATCGCTGGCAGGAAGACCTGGCGGGCCTCCAGCGTCGCCCGGCCGCACTGCACCACATGGGGCTTGGAACGGTCGCGGCCCCAGAAGACCACCGTCTCGACACGGGTATTCGGGTACGCCCGCGCCACGGCCACATGGTGCTCGATCAGCCGGCCGTAGTCGGGTGAACCCATCTCGAACTCCAGCGACCAGATGCTCCCGTCGTCCACGCCCCGCAGCAGCCCGTCCACGACCACGGCCTTGGTCTCCAGTAGCGGGATGACCGGGGAGAGCACCTCGACATGCTCGGGGCACGGCACCCCGAACACGCGTGGCGAGGGATTCGGCACCTCGTCGAAGAGGTACCGCATCCCGTGGTCCCTCTTCTCGCGGGGCGGCTCAGGCGGCTCCGGCACGGCGCACCTCCCACTCCTGTCTACGATAGCACGGTGGAGGCTGGGTGGCGCTGTGACACATCTCATGAAGCCGCGGTGGCCAGCACTGGCCTAAGAACGACACACACGGCGCTCGGCCACCCCCGGCCGGGCGTCTCCATCAGCAGGAGGCGACGGATCCGTGGCACGTCTCAACGGAGTGGTAGCGGTTCTCTCCCGCAAGCGCGAACCGGTCGGCACAGTCCTGGAGGTGGACGCCCCCGAGACCCAGCGGCCGTGGGGCTGGACCCCCTCCGGCGTCGAGGTCGCGGCCGACCACCTGGTGATCGGCGACCGCGCCTGCCAGGTCCGCGAGGTGGCCGCGTGGCCGGCCGTCCTGGCGCCCGGCGCCATGCCCGACGCCACGCTCGCTGGCGAGGCGGCTCTCGTCATCGGCCTGGCCCCGGTACCCGCCGAGCGCGTCAACGCCGCGCTCGACAAGGCCCTGCCCCGCCAGCAGTCGGCGGCGCGCGAAGCCCAGCGCAAGGGCTCCGTCGACGCCGAGCAGGAGCGCAAGATCCGCGATGCCCTGGCGCTCAAGGAGGCCATCGCCTCGGGCATGGTCCGCCACTTCGACGCGCACGTCTCCCTCTTGTACTGGGCGGACGGCGCCGAGGCCGCGGTGGAGGCGGCGCGGGCCGCGCAGCGCCGGGCACGGGAACGGACACTGGAACTGGTGGCCCTGCGTCACAGCCAGGGACCGTCCTACCACGGGGCGTTGCCGGGCGGGCGGCCCGTCCTGCGCGGGCTTCTGCTCGACCAGTCCCAGGCCAGCGCTCTGTTCCCCTTCACCGACGAGAACCTGCTCGACCCTGGCGGGGTGTTCGCCGGCAT
This sequence comes from Bacillota bacterium, assembly GCA_021797775.1. GTDB lineage: Bacteria > Bacillota > Sulfobacillia > RBS10-35 > JAJYVN01 > JAJZZC01. The sequence continues at coordinate 5,351 of JAJZZC010000218.1, read as the reverse complement.
CAACGAGCGGACGGGGGCGCCGGTCCTCTGGAACCGCTGGCTCCCCGACGTCTCCCACCTGCTGGTCTCGGGCGACACCGGCTACGGCAAGTCCTTCGTGGTGAAGGTCCTGCTGACCCAGGAGCGCGTCTTCGGACGGCCGCTACTGGTCCTCGACCCTTCGCCGAAGCGCGAGTACGCGCCGCTCCTGGAGGCCCTCGGCGGGCGGTACATCGCCCTGCAGCCGTCGGGTACGCAGCGGCTCAATCCCCTGGAGGTCATGCCCGACGGGGCGGCCTTGGCGGAAGGGCACGCGCCGGAGCAGCACACGGGCCGACCCGTCTCGGACCGCATTGCGGCGGTAAAGCCGATCTTCGCCGCCCTCTGCGGGGAGTCGCTGGACTCCGGGCCCTTCGACGCCGTGCTGGAGGCCGCGCTCCAGCGCGCCTACCGGCAGGCCGGATGCACCGACTCCTGGGACGGGTGCTTCACCGGGGCGGTCGACGCGCTCGGCAGCCTGGCCTGGCGGCCCAAGACCGCCTGGCCGACCCTCGGCGACGTCAGGCGGGCACTGGAGGCCAGCGAGGACGCCGAAGGGCCGCGCTACGCCCGTATGCTCGCCCCGTACTGCCAGGGCGGCTCCTCGGATCTGCTGGACGGGCAGACGACGGTCACGCTGGACAGCCCCGTCGTGGGCCTGGGCGTCAACGACCTCATCGCCGCCGGCGGGCGCTTCGCCCGCGCCGGCTATGCCGCCGTGGTGGACTACGCCGCGCAACGCTTCCGCGCGCTGGCGGCGCCCCACAAGGTCCTGTGCGTGGACGAGGCCCACAACTTCCTGCGGGACCCGGTGATGGCGCCCTGGCTGGAGCGCCAGACCCGCGAGGCGCGCAAGGCCGGCATCTCCATGACGATCATCTCTCAGGGGGTGGCCGACTTCCTCCGCAACGACACCGGCCGGGCCATTTGGCAGAACACGCGCTGCAAGCTCTACCTCCACCAGCCGGCGGGCGACCTGTCCGAGGCCGCGGCGCAGCTCGGCCTGGACCCGCAGATGCTGGGCGAGGCGGCGGCGCTGCCCAGGGGGCACGCGTTGCTCCAGGTGGCCGAGCGCGTGGTGGCCGTCGCGGTGCAGGCGCCGGACACCCTGCAGCCCATGCTGCGCTCGGACGTGGCGGCGCAGCCGAGGGGGGATGCGTGATGGCGATGGCACGGCAGGCGGGTCCCCGCGACCCGCCCTCCGTGGTGGTCATGCAGTGTCCGCTACCGGGCCTGGGGGTTCCGCCGCGGCGGTGGCGCGTGCCCTGGGCACGGGTGCCGAGCGTGTGGCGGCAGGCGTGGCGGGCGATGGTCCCGGGCGGCAGCGAATCAGTCGGCACGGAGGAGATGGATGTCTCATGGCGGGGACGGGGACCCCAGCCCAAGGGACCCAGACGCAGGGGCGCGGCGGCGGGTACAGCTACAACCTGATGGTGATGGTCGGCAGGCTGACGCGCGACCCGGACCTCCGCTACACCCCCAACGGCGCGGCCGTCGCGCACTTCACGCTGGCCGTCGACCGCCGCTACACCAACCAGGCAGGCGAGCGCCAGACCGACTTCATCGACGTGGAGTGCTGGCAGAAGCTCGCCGAGAGCGCCAGCCAGTACCTGACCAAGGGCCGGCTCGTGCTCGTCCAGGGCGAGGTGCACATCGACAACTACCAGACCCAGGACGGGCAGGCGCGGCGGTCGGTCCGGGTACGCGCTTCGACGTGGCAGTTCATGGAGCCGCAGCGGGACCGCGCCCCGGGGGGTGCGGAGCAGGCCGGAGCCGCTGCGGGCGCCGGGCGGGCGCGCCGAGAGCGGTCGGCGCCGGGCGATGAGACGACGCCCTTCGCTGGAGATGAGGAGGCGGGCAGCGAGGAGGACGTGCCCTTCTGATCCGGTGCGCCCGCGGGGCGCAAGCGGTGATCGTGAGCGGCGGACGGGCCGGGGGGCTTCCCCCGGCCTTGCCCTCGCCCGTGGCGGACCAACCCAAACGCGATGCGGCGGCGCGCCCGATTTTTGACCGGAACTCCGGTCAAAAAGCCGGCCACAGGGGGGGCCCACCCCCTCATACGCAGCGCACCGCCCCGAGCCAAGGGCGGAGGGGCGTCCGATTTTTCAGCAGAACTCGGCTGAAAAATAAGCCGACAGTGTCGGATGGGCCGGGGGCTTCCCCCGGCCCTCTTTCTTCAAGGGCTGGACGGCGCCGACCAAACGCGCTTTCCGGGTGTATCACGTGCGAGCCGGAGAGCCGGCGGGTGGTGCGGGAAGCGGATTGGGTGGCGCCCAGGCTGGAGCAGCCGCGGGTTGAATTATCCGCTGCGCGTGGCGCCAAATTCGCCCCCCGCGCAGCGTGGGCACCCGCCGTCGCTTCGGCCCATCCAAGGCAGAGACTGCTGACGACGGCGACGCATGGAGGCCTTTGCCAGCGGCGGAACAACCAGACAACCGAGGCCCGTCCGATTTTTCGGCGGAACTCCGCCGAACAACCATCCCGGTGCCCGGCGGGCGCGGGCGGCCCGTCTAGCTGACCGAGACCGAGCGGGCGCCGGCTGATGCGGGAGACCAAACGCGGGGCGCCCAAAAGGAGAGCAGCGCGTATGGAGTTTTGTCGCGCGCGCGCGACAGAATTGCCCCGCCCCGGGCGGCCACCGTCCACGGCGCCTTCCCTACTACGACAGGCGGCGGGCGCCCTTGGCGCGGACGAAGACACCCTCGGCCGCGCCAAGCCACACGTCGAAGCCGCAGACGTGCCCTACTGACCGAGCGTGCCCACGGGACACAAGACGGTGACCCAAGAGCCGGACGGGCCGGGGGGCTTCCCCCCGGCCCTTTCTCTTCGGGGGCGGATGGAGCATGTGGCGAGCGTACGAGATTGCCGGGCTCCTGCTGGTCGCGGTCCTCGTCGGCGGCATCCTACTCATCCAGCGCACCTGCGATCCCAACCTCACCGTCGCCCTGCTCATCACGGCCACCCACCCCTGGGCCGGGTTCCGGTGCCACCTTGGCCGGGTGCCCGCGCTGCGGCGGGCCCTGCCGTGGGCGCTGTGGGCGGGGGTCGCGATCCTGGCCGGCGTGGCGGCCTGGGTGGCGTTCCGGCTTGCGCGGCGGGCGGCCCAAGTCCGCCAGATCGTCAGCCTGCGGCTGCTCCTCGGCCGCGACGACCTGGCCATGCCGCTCACGGTATCGGCCACGCTCGACGCCTGGGCGCAGGTGGCCGAGAACCGCTACCTGCCCTGGCTGATGGGCTCCGACCCGGTGACGCTCGACGTCGTGCGCGACGCCGAGGGCCGGCTGCTCCTCTACCTCCGCGGCACCCAGCGCACGGTGGAGTCGCTGGCCGCACGGCTCCGGGCCACCTGGACGAGCGTGCGCACGGTGGCCGAGCCGGTCCCAGCCGTCCCGGCGGTCTTCGCGGCGCAGGTCACGCCGCGGTACCGCCGGACCACGGTGCGCGGGTTCCGCACCTACCGCGACTACAGCCACTCCATCACGGAGTCCGTGCTGGCTGTGCTGGACGAGGCCGAGGCGCCGGCGCACCTGCAGTTCGTGCTCTCGCCCCGGGGGCCACGGGCGTCGGCCAGGGCGGAGCGCGAGGCCCGGCGGCACGAGCAGGGCCTGGTGGCACGCGGCGCCACGGACCCCAGCCAGGGCATCGTCACCGTCGGCGAGCAGGCGCAGCTGCAGGCGGTCGCCGGCACCGCCGGCCGGCAGTGGTGGCGTACGGAGGTCCGCATCGCCGCCGGCAGCATCGCCACCCTGCAGGCCATCGTCGGCGCGCTCAACGAGGCGGCCGCCGAGAACGCCTGGGTGTACCACCGGGTGTGGGAGGGACACGCCCGGCGGGCGTGGGACGCCTGGCGCCGGGGCGGCATGCCGGGCGTCTGGCCCGTGGTGGGCTGCACCAGCCTGCCGGGCGTGTTCATCTCAACGCTCTGGCAGATCCCATCGGCCCGGCTACGCGCGACCGGCCTGCTCCGGGAGCCGACACGGCGCGGGCCGGCGCTGCTCTCGATTCCCACGGCTCAGGTGGCCGACGACGCGCGGCCTCGGGGCGTCATCCCCGTGGTGGACGAGGCTGGGCGCCGCATCCTGCTGCCCGAGGGCGACCTGCAGGGGAATGTCCTGGCGGCGGGGTCCCAGGGGTCCGGCAAGTCCACGATCCTGCGCCGCTTCGTGGACTTCGGCGCGCGGCGCGCGGACTGGGCCACCGTGGTCATCGACTTCAAGGGCTCGCTGGCCGACGCGTGCCGCGGCATCGTGCCGCAGGGCCGGCCCTGCGCCGCATGGCACGTGGGGAGGCCGGATCGGTTCGGCTACAACCCCTTCATCGGGGGCGACCCCGCGGAGTGGGACCTGACGACCGACCGCATCTTGTACTCCATGAAGCAGGCGTGGTCCGCCGACGCCATCATGGCGCGCTCCGAGGACTACCTGCGCCACGCAGTGGCGGCCACTATCCTCCTGCGGCGCGAGGCCGAAGGGTTCCGTGCGGTGCGCCAGATCCTGTCGGACCCGACGGCCTGGCAGGCGCTGGGCAAGAAGATCCCCGACCGGGGCGTGGCCGCGTGGTTCACGCAGCAGGCCAAGATGTACGCGCAGGACTCGCGGACCATCGTGTCGAGCCTTGCGGCGCCGGCCAACAAGCTCACCGCGCTCACCTTCGGCGCGCGGCGGGCGGAGGCCACGTCGGGGCCGGTGTCCCTGGACCTCCGGCGCATCCTGCGCGACCGGGGCGTCCTCATCGTCAACCTGGCGGCCAGCGAACTCGGCGATGACAACGCCGCGCTGGTGGGCATCCTGCTGCTCTCCGCCATGTGGAACGCCATCCGCGAGGAGCGTGCGCCGACGCTCCTGGTGATGGACGAGGCCCACCGGCTCTTGGGCGAATCCTTCTTTCGGCTGGTGGCCGAGGGACGGGAGTATGGCGCCAGGGTGGCGCTGGGGTTGCAGTTTCTCGGGCAGATTGCCGATGAGCGTGCCATGAGTACGGTGCGGGAACTGGTACAGAACCTCTTCATCTTCCGTAGCCAGAATGTGGCGGAAGCCCAAGAGCACAGCCAACTGCTGGCCCGCGTCTACGCCAACATGATCTCGCCGGTCGAGGAAATCCAGGACGTGATGCAGTTCACCCCGGACGACTTCGTGAACCTGCCCAACTATCGCTGCATCGGCCGGCTCCTCATCGGCGGCCGACCGCACCCGGCGTTCCTCGGGGAGACGATCCGCACGGAGCCGTCCTGGGCGGGGGTGCCGTGGGGCACCTGTCCCGAGGGCTGGCTGCTCGGGGCGAGCCCGGCTGGCGGGACGACGGTCGACGGACAGGCGGGAGACGAGACGGCGCCC
>JAJZZC010000217.1 GCA_021797775.1 Bacillota bacterium | reverse complement strand
CCCTTCGCCCTTGCGGGCTACGGCCTGGTCGTCGCGCTGTCTACGCTTCGTCGCCGGCCTCGCGGCCGGCCACACAAGACTCGCTTCGCCGTGGCTGGCTGGGCCTTCGGCGGCGGGAATCCCACCCACTCGGATCGGTCGGCTTCGTCTCGGCGCACCGAAAGTCAGGTTCAGAGGTCGAGAGCCCCCCCCCGGAACGACGTCACCCTGTGCTCTGGGGCCCCGGGGCAGGGTGCGGGCGTGACTCGGGAGAAGTCCCTTCGCCCAGGCTCCACTCAAGCGGCCGCTCGGAGCGTGCCAGCCTGGTGACCCCTATCCCCGGGAAAAGACCGCTGCCCCCCAGCCGACCACCGCGCACGGCCGAAGGAGGCCCCCGCCATGCCCACGCCCCTTGTCCCCGCACGCACGGAGGTTCCCGTCCACCACACCTGCGACACCGCGAGTGTCTTCCCCACGGAGGAACTGTGGGAGAACGAGCTTCGCGCGATCGAGACGGCGCTGCCGGATCTACAGCGGTACCGCGGCCACCTGGCCGAAGGGCCAGGTGTGCTCGTGGACTGGTTCGAGGCGTGGGAGGGCATCGGGCGCCGGCTGGGCCGCCTGACGACCTACGCGGTCATGCGCCACGCGGCCGATACGGCGGATGCGGCGGCCTCGGCGCGGAACGACCGCGCCCGGGCGCTGGCGAGCCGCGTCGCGAGCACGTGCGCCTTCGCCGATCCGGAGATCCTCGCGCTGGGCGCGCCCCGCCTCGCCGACTGGATGCGGGGGGAGCCCCGCCTTGCCGTCTTCGCCCACCACTTCGACCGTATCGAGCGCAGCCGCGCACACGTGCGCTCCGCCGAGGTCGAGCAACTGCTCGCCGGCCTGGGGGACCCGTTCCGTACCGCGACCGCGACCCACGGCACCCTGGCCGACGCCGACCTCACCTTTGCGCCCGCACGGTCCGCGTCGGGGGAAGACGTGCCCGTCGCCCAAGGCACCATCGGGCAACTGCTGACCGACCGCGACCGCACGGTGCGGCGCATGGCGTGGGAGAGCTACGCCGACGCGCACCTGGCGCTCCGGCACGCCATGGCGAACTGCCTCGCCGCCGGCGTCAAGCAACACGTCTTCCTTGCGCGGGCCCGGGGATACGGGTCGTCGCTGGAGGCGGCGCTCGCTCCGCACCACATCCCCACGCCCGTCTTCCACAACCTGCTCGACGCGTTCCGGCGGCACCTCCCCGTGTGGCACCGGTACTGGCGCCTGCGGCGTGAAGCGCTGGGCTACGAGCGGTTGTATGAGTACGACATCAAGGCGCCGCTGACCGAGCGTGCCCCGGCCGTGCCGTACGAAACGGCCGTCGAGTGGATCGCCGCCGGGATGCGGCCCCTGGGCGCGGAGTACGTAGACACGCTGCGGCGCGGGGCCACGAGCGAGCGCTGGGTCGACCGCAGCGTGAACCGCGGCAAGCGCGCGGGCGCCTTCAGCGACGGCTCGCACGACACCCCCCCGTTTATCCTGATGAGTTACACCAAGGACCTCTTTAGCCTCAGCACGCTGGCGCACGAACTCGGCCATTCGCTCCACTCCTGGTACGCGCGGCGCACGCAGCCCTATGTGTACAGCGGCTACTCCATCTTCGTGGCCGAGGTAGCATCCAACTTCAATCAGGCGCTGGTGCGCCACCACCTGTTGGAGGCGAACTCCGACCGCGACTTCCAAGTCGCGGTACTCGAAGAGGCGATGTCCAACTTCCACCGCTACCTCTTCATCATGCCGACGCTGGCTCGCTTGGAGTTGGAACTCCACGAGCGCGTGGAACGCGGGGAGGCCCTCACCGCCGACGGCCTGACCTCCCTGCTCGCCGACCTCTTCGGGGAGGGTTACGGCGGCGAGGTGGAGATGGATCGCCAGCGGACTGGGATCACCTGGGCTGAGTTCCCGACCCACCTCTACGCGAACTTCTACGTGTATCAGTACGCGACGGGGATTTCCGCGGCGCACGTGCTGTCGGACCGCGTCCTACGTGGCGAGCCCGGGGCGAGGGAACGCTACCTGAGGTTCCTGCAGGCCGGAGGCTCGCTCTATCCGCTGGACGCCTTGCGCGTGGCCGGTGTGGACATGACCGACCCCGCCGTGGTGGACGACGGCTTCCACGCCTTCGCGCGGACGGTGGAACAGCTGGAGACGCTGGTGAAGCGGCGCTAGAGCGGTCGACGGTGGGCGACACGGGCTTCAGCCTGCCGCTTCCACTTGTGGACCGGCAAGGACAATGGCACACGTTGTGCCGGCCACCCGCACCCGCACGGGACGCAGGCCGCATCCTGGATCGCGGCATCTACGCGCCGAAGGACCTGCCCTCGTCCCCCCCCCGCCTGCCCCGGCCCGCCGCGCCCCCCGGGGAGCGGCCCCCCGCACCACTGGAAAGGAGTTTCCACCGCGGCCCCGAACTATGGACGGAAGTTCCTGGACGAGGGGCGTGGGGTATGCCGGATCCGGCAGCCGGGCCCTGGTGCCTCTGCGCGGCCCTCTCTACCCCGGTGGTCGTCACGGACGCCGCCTACCGCATCGTGTTCTTCAACCGCAGCGCGGAGTCCCAGTGGGAGCTGCCGGGGGGTTCGGCCATCGGCGGCGACGTGTGGGCGGCCCTACGCATCGCCCCGCCGTGCGGCACTTCCCCTGCCCGCTGGCTGGAGGAGACCGTGGGGCCGGGGCTCGACCTCGGGACGCCCATCCCCTGCCTGACGGCGGCCCCCGACGGGATCACGCGCGAGGTCCGCCTGTGCGGCTTGCGCGTCCTTCGAGGCGGCAGCTCGTATGTAGTCCTCTCCGTCGGCCCGCCACCGGGAGAGGCGGCCCCGGTCGGCGGGGACCCGGAGTGGGCCCTGCGCGACCCGTTGACGGGCCTGTATAACCTCCACCGCTGGCGGCGCGAGTTCGCCCGATGGGACGCCCGCGCCGGCACAGTCCTCCTGCTCGACCTCGACGACCTGAAGGAGATCAACGATCTCTACGGACACCAGGTCGGCGACAGGGCCCTGGCCACGAGCGGCAGGGCCTTCGCGGACCACGCCCCGCCGGGGGCGCTGGCGGTCCGTTACGGCGGCGACGAGTTCCTGCTGGTCTGCGAGGAGTCGGACCCTGGGCGGGCGGCCAGCATGGCGGAGCGGATCGCCCACTCCGCGGCCGACGAGGCCCAGGAGGTGGGCCTGCCACTGCCATTGCGCCTGAGCTACGGGCTGGCCCGGTACGAGGCCGGCGCACTGCAGCGGGCTGTGCACCAGGCGGACGAGGCGATGTACGAGCGCAAGGGCGTGCTCCTGCGCGGCTCGGGCGCGGGCCGCATCGTCCTGACACGATCTGGAAGGGAGCGAGTGCGCATGCCCGGCGCCGACCCGACGCCGCAGCCGTCCCGCGGCGAGGAGCCGCGATTCGGCCCCGACTGGGATCTGTACTTCCGCCAGGCCTTCGCCCGGGCGGTCGACCACGCCCGCGAGTTCGTCGCCTTCGTCCAGCCAGATCCGGGGATGGCGGTCGTCGAGGTCGGCGCCGGCTCGGGCCGGATCACCTTCGACGGCGGCCTGGCCGAACGCATCGGTCTCGGCGGCCAGCTGCTGGTGACCGATCCGTCTGTCGCCCAGATCGAGGTGGCGCGGCGTCGCGCCGAGAGCCTCGGGCTGACGTGGCTGCGCTTCCTGCAGGCCCCCGTCGAGGATCTGCCGCTGGCCGCCGGCACGGTGGATCTCGTTCTCGGCTCCACCTTCCTCCACTTCACCGACCCGGCCGTCGCGCTCCGTGCCATGGCCCGGGTCGTCCGCCCCGGCGGGGCCGTCGCGGTCAACGCCCCCGTGCGCTTCCGCTGGGGACCGGCATGGGAGGAGATCCTGGCGCCTGTACGCGAGGAGCGCGCCTTGCACGGTTTGCCCATGCGCGGCTTCCTGCCCGAGCGCGACGAGGTGGAGGCCGCGTTTGCGGGCGCGGGCCTGACCATCGAGCGCGGCGACATCGTCGCCGGAGAGCGCGCGGATTGCCCGAGCGCCGAGATCGCCCTGCAGATCGTCCGCCAGGCCACGCTGGTGCGCCTCATGCTCCGCGGGGTGCCCGCGGAGCGGCATGCCCCGGTAGAGGACGCCGTCGAGACCCGGTTACGCGGCGTGTTCGCCGGCGGCGTCTCGCCGGACGACGTCGCCGGCTGGTCCGACACCCTCAGCCTTCTCGGGCGGCGGTCAGCCTGCTGACACCCCGGGGCGGGTGCGCGACCGCACGCGGGATGGTACAGCGGCGCTGAACGGCGGAGGCGGCACGCCTGGATGCTGGCGGGGTGGCGGCGGGACCGGAGGCGTGAGGACCACACGGCACCGCACGTCCGCCGTTCCCCGCCATCCCTTTCTCGCGCAACCATTCGGGCCCGAGCGCTCGCCTGCAGGCAGCCCCTGCACCCCAATACCGGTCAGTTTCCGCGTGCCGAGCGACCGTGGTGGCAGATGGCGGCGAGCGTGCGTGGTGGAGGGCGCTCAGCCACAGGGCCTACCTTTCGTCCGCTGGTGGTCGCGCTGCCGCGGAGCCGTCGGTGCCCGTCGCGCTACCCTACTTACCGATAAGGCCCTATACCCAGTGCAGGCGCGCGGCCAGCATGGTACACCCCGTGCCGAAAAGCAGCACGCCTGCCAGTCCAGTGGCCGTGCGGCCGGGCAGGCGCCGGTGGAGCACGCCACCCACGGCCAGGCCCACGGCAGTGACGACCCCGGTCACCAGGCCGAACGCCACCAGGGCCAGCGGCACGTCCACCCCGGTGGCGCCGAGGCCCACGGCGGCCCCGAGGTTGTCCAGCCCGAGGGCAACCGCCGTGACCACCAGGCCCCCGATCCCGACATCGGCCCCGTCATGCCCCTTCTTCTCGCCCGGGCGGAAGAGCCCAAAGACCAGGTAGATCCCGGTCAGCATGATGAGGCCCAGCCCGATGTACGCGGCGGCGGGACCGAGCGCGCGTGCGAGCCCGGCGCCCAGCACCACACCGATCAGCGGCAGCCCGCAGTCGCTGAGGGCGAAGAGGGCGACGATCCCCCAGCGGCGCCTGCGGTGCAAAGGCACGGCCCCCAGGGACACCGCACCGAAGAAGTTATTGATGGCCAGGATGAGTGCGAGCGCGAGCACCTGCAGGACGGCATCCACCGCTCCTCTCGCGCGCTGTCGCCCGGCGCGGCCGCCCCGGCCGCGGGGGCCGTTGACGGGCGCCGCCCCGGCGCACGGGGCACACGGCCGGCGGTCGGTAGGCGCCAGGCCCTGCGCAGCCCCGGGACGCGGCCCCGTACGCGGGTGCGGACCGCCCGCCGCCCCGCCCCCGGCACAAGGCCGCGCGACCAGGGCAACCCCGCGGCCTTCACGCGGCTCCACCGCCCGCCCGGCGGCGGCGACCCCGCTGGCGCAAGGCCGGCGACCACCCGTGGCGTGCGCCCCCCGGCGCAAGGCCGCCGCGCGCTGGTTACCCACAGCATCCCCCGGCGACCGCCCCCGTAGGGCCCCCGGCTCCGCCCCAGGCCCCCCGCAGGGCCACGGGCGGGAGACCCGCCCCGCGTCTCCCGCCCGCGGGGCCCGGGCCCCCCCGCCGCCAGGCCGCCGCTCGGTCCGTGCCCACGGCCCCCGGGGCCCCTGGACCGCTCCGTGGGGGCAGCGGCTTCAGCGCGGGCACGACGGTCGCTGTCTCACCGCCGCCCAGCGAGGGGCTTCCCCCCGCGCCCTGCGCCCCGTGGCCCCTAATACTACCCTCCGCACTGCCTGCTCCTAGGATGCGCCGCTGCCGTCTTGGCGTCGTTGACATCCGTTCACCGTGCCGAAACGCCTCTTGCCGTGGTCATGGCCAGTTGCTCACAGCCCTGTCAGCCACCAGTCTCTTCCAGTTCGGAGGACAGGACTAAGCACCGTCCAGAAAGCCACGGGCGACGGCGTCCTCGATCAGGGCCTGTGCGTACGCCCACAGCGTCGGCGCGCCCTCGGCCATGGCCGCGTTGCGGGTGAGGACCTGGCTCTTGGTCACCCCGTGCGCCTTCCAGGACGCGCCGCCCGTGCGGTGATTGTGCAGCAACGGCTGCAGCCGGTCCAGGGCGGAGGCGAAGCGCGCCTCGGGCGTAGCGCGCGCCTCGAACTCGTCCCAGAGGGCGCGCAGCTCCGCGCCCTGGTCGGGCGGGGGCAGCGCGAAGAGGCGCTCGGCGGCGCGCGTCTCCCGCTCGGCCTTATCGCGCCCCGCCTCCACGTCGTAGACGTAAGTGTCGCCAGCGTCGATCTCCACGATGTCGTGGACCAGCAGCATCCGCACCACCCGGGCCAGGTCCACGGGCTCGCTGGCGTGCTCCCCCAGCAGCAGCGCCATGACGGCCAGGTGCCAGGAATGCTCGGCGTCGTTCTCCCGGCGCGAGCCGTCCAGCAGCAGGGTCTGGCGCAGCACGCCCTTGAGCTGGTCCACCTCGAACAGGAACGCCAACTGCCGGGCCAACCGCTCACCCGCGGCGTCGATGGCTTTCACCTCGCATCGCGCAAGCCCCCATCGGTCTTCCGGAGGGCGTGGGCGTTCGGCCCCGGGCGCGCCGCACCAGACCATGGTCGGATCACGACCCGGAGCGCCTTGCCACCGTGGGCCCACACCCCAACCGCCGCAACACGCCGATACACTGTTCCCCTCGATGCGGCCGGTGACCGCACGCGCCGCGGGCGCACTGGCGCGGACGCGCCACCGTGTCGCAGCGCGATCCCTCTCGCCGGAGAGCGCCTCCGGGGACATCGCGGCCACGGTGCCGCGATGTCCCTCCGCGTGCGGGCCCCCCTCGGTCTTCGCGCCATAGGAGCCGGAATGAAACAACTTTTCCGCGAAGGGGCCGTGCGGCTCCTGAATGCGTGTTCTGAACCACGCAACTGTCCGCTGCGGTGTTCTGCCTCTTGGTGTTCCGGACGCGACCCCCGGTCTCGGCGACGCCAGCCCAGTCCGTCATGCCGAGCAGGTGCTCCGTTGTCAAGGTGGCCCACCTTGTTGGGTTCCGGCTCCATACGCTTCACCAACGGCTGCCGCGCGTCGTCCGCTAAGGGCCGCAGCCACGGACGCGCCCCGGTCGTAGGGCGGTGGGCGGTAACGCGGCGTACTCGCGCGCGGTCTTGGGCGCGCCAGCGGGGCGCACAAACCGCAGACCGCCGCCATGCTGCTCGGCCACCGTGACGCCCCGCGGCGGGTACGGCAGAAGCCTCCGCCGACGACCCCGCCGACGCGGGCAGCCACCGTATCGCTCACCACCACCCCGACACGGGCGTAACACCGCCTGACCGACCATTGCGCCAACGCGGCCACCGCACCCCGCCTGGCCGACGATCGCGCCGACACGGGCGGCACACCGGATCGCTCGCCACCCTCCGACGCGGGCGCGCGTCAGTTCAGCGGACGGACCCCCATCACCACCTTGCGCCCCACCTCTTCGATGCGCACCGCCTTGCCCGTGTCGCGGGAGCGGTAGGCGGCACCGATGATGCGCATGGCGTGCAGCGCGGCATCCTCCGGCACCGGCGGCGGGTCGCCGGCCAGGATGGCCTGGGCATAGTCCTCGACACAGAGGGTGCGCGGATCGGCCTCGGGCAGCGCGAGATCCGTCCACTGCCCGGCGGGCAGGCCGTCGGCCCCCTCCTCGCTGTAACCCCACAGGTGCCCGCGGTCCAGGACGATCTGGCCCCCAACGCCGACAATGCGCTGGCCCCCGTTGCCGATCGGGCCCGCACCACCGGGGTGGCGCGAGCCGGCGGCGATGGTGCCGATGGCGCCGCCCTCGTAGCGGACCACGGCCGAGATGGCGTCCTCCACCTCCGCCGGCGTGCCGAAGGTGCCGTACTCCGCGTACACCCGCTCCGCCTCCAGCCCCGTCACCCAGCGCATGGCGTCGATCTCGTGGATGCAGTTCATGATCAACACGCCGCCGCCGGCCTGCAGCAGCCGGGTGCGCCAGTCGCTGCGCGCGCGGCCGGTGTAACCGCCCTGCCAGTACGACGCCGGCTTGGAGGCCGTGTAGGTGATGTGCAGCATTTGCAGGCGCCCCAGGGCGCCGTCGGCCACCAGGTCGCGCGCCCGCTGCCACGCGGGCGTATAGCGGTAGATGAACGGCACGCTGAACGAGACGCCGCACTGGCGCGCCGCCTGCAGCGAGCGTTCTGCCTCCTCCGGACCCGTCCCCGTCGGCTTCTCCAGCAGCACGTGCTTGCCGGCGCGTGCCGCCTTCTGCGCCATGGTGGAGTGCAGGAAGTGCGGCACGGCACAGTACACCGCGTCCACATCCTTGCGGGCCACGAGGTCGTCGACGGACTCCTCCGCTTCGGCGCCCTGGCGCTCGGCCAGGTCGCGCGCCAGGTCCGGGTTCGCGTCGACGACCGCGACCAGGCGCGCGTGCTCCGCCTTGGCCACGGCCTCTGCCGTCCGCACGGCGATCTCGCCGGCGCCGATGAACCCCAAGCGCAACTGGTCGGCCATTCTGACAGTCGACCTCCCGAATCGCGATGATAGTGCGGGCCGGGAGGCGGCCGCGCCGCGGCCGCCTCCCGGCCCGCCAGAGGATTCCCCCGGGGACC
>JAJZZC010000216.1 GCA_021797775.1 Bacillota bacterium | reverse complement strand
CCTGCCTCCCCCCTCACGGGCATCCAGGAATCCCGCCTGGCCGGACGCGAGCGCACCCGGCTGTGCCTGGCTCTTCGCGTAGGCCCCAAGCAGGGCCAGCAGCGTGGGCAGGTCCAGGACCTGGACGGGACCAGGATATGGTGGGGATGGCGGAACACTGGCCCGCAGGGACTGCGCAACAGCCTTGTACCAGGACCCGCGAGCGTCGCGGCCACGTTCGCGGTCGCCGGCACACTCGGGTCCCAGACCACGAGCCCGCGCGCGCGATGTTTGAATAACTGCAGCAGTTCACTCAGACTCTGGGCTTCGTAGGGTTGCTGGCGCGCGACACTCCACCCCAGCTCGCCCATGCGCTGCCACCAGAAGCTATCTAGGTCGGCAATGCCTCCTCCGCTCACGCCGAGTATGTAAAGGCGGGGAGCGTCGCGGTTGACGATACCCTGGAGGGCGGCCAGTAGCGCCGCCTCATCGTAGGCACGGGTTAGCGCGGGGCCGGACTGCAGGCTTACCGCCTGGTAGGGCATGCGGTAGTGCACCAGCGGGGGCTCTCTGTTTCGGAGCAGAGCAGCAGCGTACCCGGCCGTGGCCGACTCCGTTTGCCGCCCGCTTGGGGCGAGTGCCGCCACGGCGGGTGCGGATGTCAGCGTCGCGCCCGCCGCGGCGGCGAGCGAGCGCGCAAGGAATTCTCTGCGGCCGAAGGGACCCTTCGCCGGAGTCTTGCGCGAGGACGTCTCTGCGTTCGCGGTGACCACCGCCTTGCATGTTCCTTGCACGGCACCCATGACAGCACCCACATGGGCGGGCCGCGTGGGTGTCGCCCCCCGGGGCTAGACGCGATGGATCGGGGGGGCGGCCAAGCAGGGCCTGTGCCAGGGCGCCGCGTCCCCTCATGGCGGTACCGGCGCCTGGTGACTGGACGGGGCGGCAGCGGCCGGCGGCCAAGGGTGCTTGCGCGCGTATGCGCGGAACAGGTCGGCCACGGCCGGGCGACGGGTCGGGTCGACGCTGTTGTAGTCACCGGCGTGGGCCATCCAATCCCAGACCAACGCCAGCGGGACCGTGCCCTGGGCCAAACTCTCCAGCACGGCGCGCAGGAACGGGGCCTGCGGCTGCAGCACGAGGTTTTCGCCGAACTCCCCCACGATCACCGGCTTGCGCAGTTGCTGCCGTGCCGCCTGTGCCATGCCTTGCAGATAGGTCGCCACCGGCCAGATGCCCTTCACCCACGCGCCGCTCGGCTGCGGCGCGGGCAGATGCATCTGGGCGGCCGCGCTCTTATAGAGCGCGGCCAGGCCCGAGGGCTGCGCTTGCTGCGGCGGGTAGATGTGGAGGGACGCCACGTCCACTGCTTGGTTCGCTGCAACGAACAGCTCCTGCTGCAGCGCGATGGACGACGCCGAAAAGCCCGACGGCGACGCGCAGCCCGACTCCACCAGGTGCAGCGAATCGATCCCCTTGATCGCGGCCACCAAGTCGCCCATCACCGCTTGCAGGCCAGCGAAGGTCTCAAAGTACGGCGAGCCGGTCCCGAACTGGCCGCTGGTCGCCCCAGCGGCCACCACGTAGAGATTCCACTCGTTCCCCAGCTCCCACATCAACACGGCGGGATGGTGGGCGTAGCGTGTCACGTACTCGCGCACCCAGCGCATCATCAGGCCATATCCCTGGGTACCGCGCTGGAAGACCTGCGCGTTCGTGTCCCCCGTCTCCTGGGCGAAGGGTAGCGGCCACCACACCAGCGAGGGAATCAGGTACACCCCGTAACGCGCGGCCGCTGCCATCATGGCGTCGTGCCCGCGCCAGAAGGCGGCGGGCTGCGTCAGCCACACGTGGAGCCACCCGGCGTTCTCCCCCATCGACATGATGCGGGCCACGCGCAGCCCATAGAGCGCCGCTTCCCGCAGGATCAGTTCTCCGCGCGCCGGATCGTACGGGAACGAGGCGAAGGACGCGCTGCCCCCTGACTTGCCGCCTGGCACGAAGTAATCCTGCAGTTGGTAGATGACCGCGCCGAGGGCCGAAAACGGCCGGCCCGCCCACAGCAACGTTCCGTCGCGCACGGTCAACCGCGGGGGCGGCGCCGTTCCCCCTGGGCGCCCGGATGTGCCCTTGCCCGCGGCCCGTACCAGGGGTCCGGCCAAGGCGCCGAGCCCCGAGAGCGCGTAAAGCCCGCCCCCGACGGCGAGCACCTCCCGCCGGTGAAGCAGCGGCAAGGGATGGTCTCCAGAGGACATCCACGCACCCCGTTTCCTTACTGGCCACTCTTGCTCGCATCGCCGGGCCCTCTCGGTCCAGGCGCCTCCGGGCCGTGTGGCGGCGAGTAGCGCTGGAGAGGCGCCGGCTCCCCGCGGGACGCGGCCCGCTTCCGGCCTCGGGACGCCGCCGCGACCGGTGGTCCCATGCGCGCCACCGCCCGGTCGAAGCGCCCCCCGGCACGCACACGGGGCGCAGGGCCACCGCTCACCACCAAATGCCCAGGGCCGAGGCCAGGGCCCGCCCGTAGCGGTTGCCGTCGCCGACCGTCGGCACCAGATAGCTGCCTTCTCCCAGTTCGTTCCAGGCTTCAACGAACACCAACGGCCGGGACCGTGCCGGTGCGAGCCGCATCTTCGGGTTGGCCCGCACCCAGCCGATCGCCGCGCGCACGAAACCCGCGAACGTCGCGGGCGAGCGCGTGTACCAGTACGGGGTTTCACCCCACGGCCGCGAGTCCCAGCCATCCATGACCACCGGGATGTACGGCACCGGGCTGGTCGCGGCGAACCCGTTCCATTGCCCCTCGCCTGCGGCCACCAGTTGCGCGTAGGGATTCGGCCCGGCGTGCGGCCCGGCCACCCGCAGGGTCCCCGCCCCCGGGTAGTTGTACTGCGTCACGGCGTTCCATGGCCCGGCCGCGGCCGTATCCCGTGGAAAGTCGACCCCCAGCGGGTACGCCGTGGTCAGCGAGGTGCCGCCGGCGACAAAGACCCCCGGAAGGCCGTGGGCGCGCGCGGCGGCCTGGAGTTCACCCAGAGCCCGCGTGGCGCCCGCCGGGCTGCCGAAGGCATCGACGAATTGCCCAACGCTATACACGACGAGCAACGGCTTCCCGTCCACACGCGCGTACTGGGGCCGGACGAAGTCGTGCGTGATCCAGCGGTTGACGATCGACCGCCAACGGGCGGGCGGCACCGTGAACGGCCCCGAGTCCACGTACAGCAACGCGAAGCCCACGTGGTCGTGGCGCGGGAGGGAACGGTAGGCGCGCAGCGCCGCATTGACGTTGTTATCCGCTCCGGCCGCGCGCCCATGGTAGTACCAGTCGAAGATGAAGAAGGAAATACCGTCGCGCCGTGCCCACGAGAGTTGCGCCCGCACCGCTGCGGCGGTCCCGTCGTGCCAGCCGGACAAGGGCTCCCGCCCGGCGAATGCGGGGGACAGCAGCCCCTTGAAGTGGAAACCGCAGCGGTTCGCCCAGCCGTCGAAGTAGTACGCGCCGATCCGCGCCACGGGCTGCCCGGGCGTCAGGCCCGCCACCAGGCGCCGCAGGCCCGCCCACGGCGGGGCCGACCGGTGCGGCACGGTGGTCGGCGGGCAGGGCGCGGCCGAAGCGGTCGAGCCGCTCGGTCCCCCGGCGGCGCGGAGCGGTGCGGCGGAAAGCGCCGCCAGGAACACGCCGGCCAGTGCAATCCCCGCGGTCACCGCCCGTCGTAGTCGCGCGCGGGGCGCCTCCGGGGCGGCACCCGCCCGAACCTCCCTGCGCTCAGCTGAGACACCCTGTCGGGGGAACGTCAACCATCGCACGGCCGCACACCCTCCAGACAGCCACCAACGCTCTCCGACGCCTACGAACCCAGAGGCGGCGAGCGCGCGCCGCCCCCGCCGTTCCGCCCGCCGCTCACACCACCCGCCGAGCGGGCGGCCAGCGCGGCCGTCCCCCGTTACACCCCGCCCAGACCCTCCGTGCGGGACTCACCGTGAGGGAGCCCGCGGGAGCGCCAGAACCCGCGGGACGGCCCGGCGGCCTACGGGGCCCGCGGCGCGCCCCCCTCCCCCCGCTCACGCCCGCCTACGCCTCCGCGACCACGCTCGGGTAGCCCAGCACGGCCTGCTCCACGGTCAGGGAGAACCACCACATCGGCTGGACCGACAGAGTGCAGAACTCCGGCCGCGTCACGGACGCGGATCCGGGGATGCTCTTCTGGCACACGTTCACCCCGGCGCCCCGCACGGAATTGAAGCCGTTGGGTCCGTCCGTGGGAGACACGACGTCGACCGACACCCTGCCGGGGGTGCCCGGCAGCGCCGCATAGACCGGGACCCCGACGGAGATCGGCCGCCCCGTCGTGTTCTGGTAGAAGGCGCCGGACTCCAACTGGTAGACGGGCGGCCCCACGACCTCCGGGTGGTCGCGGATGCGCACGTTACGGTGCATCCAGGGCGAGGGCGCCCCGGGCACGGCGTCGAGGTCGATGTCGTGCACCTTCTCGGGGTTCGCAATCTCAATGTTGCGGGGCGGGTTGTTAAACGTATTTCGGTGCATGTACAGTCCGCCGCAGTACTCGGCGATGTAGAGGTCCAGCACGTCCGGCGCGTTGCTGCCCGCGACGAAGAAGCAGTCCGTGACACTGATGCCTTGCGGGATGTTGTTCCCGCTGTTGTCCACACATACCGACGCGGTGACGCTGGCCTCGAAGTAGCAGCCGCGGATGGTGGTCGCCTGGTCGTTCACGCAGAGGATGTCATACTGGTTGCCTTCGAAGACAAGGCCCTCGAACCTGTTGTCCTGATTCCCGTTCGTACCGGCGCCGTTGGTGATCCCGAAGTAGTACCCGGCGACTTGCCCGGCGCCGTCCTGAAAGACGCGCACGGCGTTCACCGCGCCGCTGCCCAGAACCAACCCCCTGGTCGCGTAGTCCGACGTGCTCCCGCCCTGCAGGACGTGGATGCCGACCATGCCCGTGTTGGAGCTGTCGATGCGGAAAGCCGTCACCCCCGTGGGCGTGAACAGGGCGACATGGCGAAAGGTAAACCAAGTGATGCCCTGCGCGGCGATCACACCGCCCCGCGTGCTGCTTACGTTCAAGCCGTCCAGCACAAAGTTGTGGACGGCTCCCCTCTGGGAGGCCGTAAGGGTGAGCATCGTCCCCGCGCCGGAATACGCCAACTGCGCCTGATTGTCGAATATCCAGTGCGTGCCGGAGAAGCTATCGCCGAAAGAGAACGGCGCGTCCTTGGCGATCCGGTACGTGCCGTTGGGAAAGAACAAGGTCTTGCCCAGGGTGGCCCGCATCGCCCGCCCCAGGGCGGCGCTGTCGTCGTGCTTCCCATCGCCCACGGCGCCAAAGTCGCGGACGCTGGCCCACCCGGTCGCCTGCGACCAATCCGTGGACACCGGCCGTGCGGCGGTCCCGGTCGCGGCGCCTCCGGCCGCGGCGCGGGCCACCCCTCCCCGCCCCGCCGCCGCCAGCGCGGCGGTCCCGACGCCGCCGAGAAGGAGCGAGCGGCGACTGGACGGTTCACCTGGTATAGGCATGACGCCAACCCCCGCTGGATCCGTTTTGTCGCCACCCGACCGGGTGGCGGCCGTGTGGGCCCGGCGCATCCGCAGCGAGGGACCCACCGCACGCGCACGGCACGCAAGCCCTCTCCCCCGGATTCCCGCCACCCTCGCGGAGCACGGCACCACGGGATGGGGCCTCGATCTCGCCCACCAAAGCCGTGAACGCGCCGGCAACCGATGGGGCTTGGGCACGGCCCGTGCCCGACGCTCGGGGGAGCAGGCTTCATGGTCGCCAAGCCCCCCGGGGGTGTCGGCCTCCGGCGCCTCCGTGCCAGGGCTCCGGGCGAGGAGCGGCCTGTCCCTCGTCCGTGTTCACTCCGGCGCTCCCTCGCCTGCGCCCGACCAACGGCCGGCGCCCTGCCGGGTCCACCAGCACCGGTTCGCGCGGTGCCGCCATCCATCGCGCCTTTGCACCGCCCGCCCGGGTGCGGGACTCACCGTGAGGGCGCCCGCGCGAGAGCCAGAACCCGTGGGATGGCCTGGCGGCCTATGGGCGCGCCCTCCGGCGCGCCGCGGCGTCTTCGTCACGACGCCGCAGCCGATCACGTTCCCACGCTTTCCACCCGTCAACCACGACTCGGCCGACCGCGAATCGCCCCACCCGCGGCCACGCGCCTCGCCTCGCCCGCTTCCGCGGTAGCGATGGCCGGGCGGGCGGCAACGGACCGCGCGCGTGCCGCCCGCGCCCCTCTGGCCCCACCGTCTCGGCATCCTCAGGGCCCGGGCACCACGAAGCGCTGCGCTGGCGTGGCGATGCGGTCGCCCCCCAAAGTCAGCGCCCACTGCTCCCGGACGACGAGCGGCAGCCCGGCTGGCGCGGGCGGCCCGTCGGCGGCGCCCGCGGCGATCAGCACCCACCGATACGTCCCGGGTGGCAGGTCCACGCTCAACTCCCGTAAGCCCGTCACGTCCCGCCGCAGCACCAGCGGGCCGTCGAGGGCGCCGGTGAGGTTCACCGCATCACCCCCGCCCGCGATCTGCAAGGCCATGCCCACCGCCCCGGCGCCGGGCACCCAGCGCAGCACCACGCCGCCCGCCCGCACACGGGCCTGCAGGTCCGTGGCCGGCTGCGCCACCGCCGGGGGGCTGCCGCTGAGCGTCTGGCGCACGGCGGCCACCGCAGACGGGTTCCAGCGGATGGACTCCCAGTTGAACACGTTGACCAACCGGCAGTTGCCGTAGGTGAAGAAGCTGTCAAAGAGATGCCGCGAGAGCCCCCACGGCTGGAACTCGACGGCCGCCCACGGGGTCAGGTCCAATTGCGCCAGCGGCACGTTCGCGGCCTGCGCAGACATGTTATAGAAGCTCCACCCCGGCTGCGCGTAAGGGGTCAGGGCCCCGAGGCCGCTGCTGGCCGGATCGTAAATGATGCTATGCGTCCAAAGCTTGTCCCGCGGGATACCGAGGTTCGCGGCCAGCGAGGTCACGTGGTCCAGGTAGAAGCGGATGATGCCGTCCATGTCGTGTGTCGTGAGCGCGCCCGCATGCGCCCGCCCCAGGGCGGTGGCCGCGGCGTACCCCAGCGGCATGCTCGCGGCCACCCCAGCGGTGGGATCGTGGGCCGTGCTATTCGGCCAACGCCGCAGGTAGGCGTTGCCGTTCGGGTAGTAATAGGCGTTGGTATACGTCGAAACCTCCCAGCCGAGGACGACGCCGCCGAGGAGATGGCGGCGTGCCAGGGGAAGGCGGCGGTACCAGTCGGCCACCACGGGTACGAGTACCCGCAGGCATGTATCCTGGGCGGCCAGGAACGCCGGTGCGGCCAGGTTGGGATGGGGAGGCACGCGGATCTGCTGCCCCCAGTCGCGCCAACCGATCATCACCGCATGCTGGACGCCCCAGTCAAACCACTCGACGTTGGCCGCGTTGCTGTGGTCATACCCGCTTCTCGCCTTGTCCCACCAGTTCCAGAGGTCGGGCCGCGCGTTCCACCAGTTGACGCCGTCCAGGTGGATGAAGACCGGGAGATCGTTGGCCTCCGCCAGTCGCAACAGGTTGCGCACGCACTCCCGCTCCAGGTGTAAGGGGTTGTTCAGGTAGCTCAGGGTGAAGGCGAAGGCCAGACGCCGCGTACGGCTGCCGCGCGTCCCGACGCCTTGCACAATCTCGTCGATGCCGGACTGACCGATGCTGGAGGGATTCTGCTCGTACCAATACACCCCCGGCGGCGGTCCCCCGCTCGGGGTCTTGTGCATGGACAGGTACTGAGGTTCGGTCTCCACGGGGGCGGCAGCCCTGGAACCGCCGGCCCGGATCGCCGCGGCCACCCCCGCCACCCCCAGGGGAAGAGCCAGCATGGTCCGGCGCGGCAGCAGGCCCACATCCATCCCCCCGTCGGTAAGAACTCCGCCGGCCGCATCTCCCGCGCGCCAACCGTCCGCCCGGTCGCCGCGCCCCCAAAGGGGCGACGTCAGCGCGGTGCGGCACTCAGCCCCCGGAGCCCGCCAGCCCTCGGAGATAATGGAGGGCAGCCAGCCCGCAGCGCGCGCCGGTCGACATGACGCCGCCGACGACGCAGTTCACGTCCAACGGCGAGGGCGATTGTGTGACGGACAACGGGCTGATGCCGAGGACCGTGTTACCGGTCGCCCCGTAGCGGAAGATGACGTCCTTGCCTGCGGGGAAGCCAGACGACTGGAGGGTGAACGTGTTGTTGGATCCGCTGCAGATCACGCCCACGGACGCGGTGCCGTTGAGATCGTCGTTGAGGTTCCACATGTTGCCGTCGGCGCCGGCGTGTATCCTCACGAGGGCGTGCGCGGCCTGATGGTTGTGGCCCACGGTGATGCGGTTGTAGGTCACGCCACTCGACGCGACAACGTTGTCGTGGAACCCGACAACCGCGGTCGCGTCGATACGGTTCCACAGGATGGGGCCGCTGGCGGCGCCCAGGAGGATGCCGGCGTAGGAGGTCCCAACCGGGGCGGACGTCGCGATCGACGAGAAGCGGAAGCTGCTGTCGGTGATGACCACGAGGTGGTCGATCGGCGTCGGCTCGGTCGGCCGGAAGACCACCGCCGCCCCGTTATGGGCGCCGGTGACCACGAGGCCGAAGCGGTAGTGGCAGTCCTCGCAGC
>JAJZZC010000215.1 GCA_021797775.1 Bacillota bacterium | reverse complement strand
GGGCGCAGTGGGGGGCATCTGACAGCCCGCGCCCCCTGGATCCCTCCCGGGGCGGCGCGCCACAACCGCTTGGCGCGCCGGGGCCACGGCCAGGCCCAGGTGGGCGAGGCCGCATGTGGGGGGCGCGACGCCCGGCCAGCCCCATCATCCGCTACACGACCGAAACCCCGTTGGGGCGGGCGGGCCGCAGCCGCCCCGCTGCCGCAGGCCCGCGTCGCGGCGTTCTCGGCAAACGGCCTCAGCGACCAGGACTAGCGGCGTAGAGCGACAACCGGGGGCGGACGCCGGCTCGGCACAGCCCCTCCATGCACGGCCGCCGTGGGCCTGGCCGGCCGACATCGTGCCGCCGTTACCGTGGCGGGCACCTGGGGTGCCCCGGACCACCACCGCACGGCTGCGTGCGCCATCGCTCGTACCCCCAAGCCCCTCCGGGCCGCAGGCCGCCCCCCTGGCCCCCCGTGCGCTCTGGCAGGACCGCCCTGGTCGAGGGCGAAGGCCCTGGCGAAGCGCCGCACACACTGGGGGTTGGGCTCTTGCCGAGTCGACGCGACGCCGTCGCCCTGCTGCTCGCCACCACCCTTTCCCTGGCTGGCGGGCTCCCCGCGTCCGCGGCACCGCCCGCGCGGGTGACCCTACCGAACCAGACCCCGGCTTTCACGGCCCAAGCCCCGCGGCTGGCGCCCCCCGCCCCATCGACACCCATGCAGGTCACACTCTGGCTGCGGCCCACGCACCCGGCCGGTCTGGCGCAGTTGGCCCAGGAGGTCGTGACGCCGGGGAGCCCACAACGCGGGGGCTTTCTCAGCCCGGCACAGTTCGATCGCCTCTACGCGCCCTCGCCGGCCGCCTACGCCGCCGTCGCGTCCTACCTAACCAGCCAGGGCCTGACCGTCACCGGCACCGTGAGCAACCGGCTCTTCGTGTCGGCCGCCGGCACAGCGGCGCAGGTCGCCACGGCCTTCGGCGTCGTTCTCGGCCAGTACACAGTGAACGGCCGAACCGTCGTGGCCAACGCCAACAACCCGTCCCTGCCCGCGGCGCTCGCCGCCGACGTCATGGCCATCGGCGGGCTCGACGGAGCCGCCATCGCCCAACCGCAGGTCCACGTGCTCGGACGGCCCAGCCCCCCGCTCGTCTCCCCCCGCGCCCAGGGGACGCCGACCGCCGCACAACTCTGCCAGTCGCTGGCGCCGGACAACGGGGCCACGGTGGCCGGGGCGACCTACGTCCCATGCCCGTTCGCGCCGGCGGGTCTTGCCGCCGCCATCGGACTCGTCCCATCCCCTTCCGGCGGCACGGCGCAGCGCATCGCCCTCGTCGAGGCGTACGGCAGCCCGACCCTGCAGCAGGACCTGGGCACGTTTGACACCGCCTTCAACCTTCCGCGCGCGGACGTCCAGCAGATCGGGCCCACCACCTTCACCCCGTCGAACGCGCAGGCGGTGGGCTGGAACATCGAGACCAGCCTGGACGCGGAGTGGGCCCACGCCCTGGCGCCCCAAGCGCATCTCCTGGTGTACGTCGCGCCCGGCGCCTCCGCCCTCCTGCCCACCCTGGCCCAGGTCGTGGCGACGCGGCCCGCGCGGTTGGTCTCCCTCTCGTGGGGCTTCTACGAGTCGCAGTTGCCACCAACCGAACTGCAGGCGGCCGACATCCTGTTCGAGGCCGCCGCCGTGGAAGGCATCGGCGTCGCCGCGGCCGCCGGGGACTGCGGCAACGGCAGCCCCTGCACCGGCGGCCCCCCTACGGTGGACTTCCCCGCCTCCTCGCCCTTCGTCACGGCGGTGGGCGGTGTGTCGCTGCTGCCCGGCGGCACGGTCACACCCTGGGGCACGACCCTTTGCGCGCAGGCCGCCGTCACGCCGCCGCCCGTCCCGGCCTGCCCCGTGGTGGCGTTCGCCGGCGGCGGCGGTGGCGGGTACAGCGCCGTCTTCCCCAGCCCGCTCTGGCAACGTAGCGCCAGCGGCATGCGGGGCGTGCCCGACGTCTCGCTGGACGCCGACCCCTTCACCGGCCTCTGGGTGACCGTGGATGGCGGTTTCCTCGACGTCGGCGGGACCAGCGCCGCGGCGCCGGTCTTCACCGGCTTGATGGCCCTGGCCAATCAGGCCGCGGGCAAACCGCTGGGCTTGGCGGCTCCGTACCTCTACACCGCCGCCAGCGGGGCGATCCGCGACGTCGGCACGCAGACGGCCGGGCCCCTGCTCTACTACAGCCACGCCAGCGGCAACCTGTATCAGGTGGGCTTCGGTTATGACTACGGCCTGGCGGGCGGCACCGGCTGGAATACCGCCACGGGGCTCGGGTTGCCCGACGGATCCAAGCTGGTGCAGGCGCTGGCGGGGATGGGCGGGGGCAGCACGGGCTAAGGAGCCGGAAGCGAACAAGGTGCGCCACCTTGACAACGGAGCACCTGCTCGGCATGATTTTCTGGGCCGCTGTCGCCACGACCGGGGGCCCCGTCCAGAACACCAACAGGCCGAGCACCGCGGCGGGCGGCGGCGTGGTCCCGAGCCTCACCCCCGGGTGCCGCACGCCCCGCTCCGAGGCAAAGTTGTTCCATTCCGGCTCCTAAGGCGGACCTCCCGGTGTGCCACCACCGCGATAGGCCTGCGGGGGGAGGGGCTCTGCCCCTCCCCCCGCCCTCTGAGGAGTCCCCCATGCCGACGCGGCCGGCGCCCGCGGCATGAAGACGCGGGCGGGTGTGTTTGGGGGGGCGCGTAGTAGTACTGTCCTCCGCACTGGAAGCGACTGGTGACGGAAAGGGCTGTGAACAACTGGACACGACCACGGCAAGAGGCGGTTTGGCACGGTGAACGGATGTCAACGACGCCAAGACGGCAGCGGCGCACATGACCACTGCCGGCAGTGGCGCCCGCGGCCTTTTTCAGGAGGAGCCGCGACGCGGCGAGGTGGGACGGGCTGGCAGGCTGCGGCCGGGCTTGTACCGTAGCGTCGGGGTGGTGTGCCAGGGCGACACGGCAGGATCCGCCGTTCTGGACCGGCGACCGTCTCTCCAACGAAGCGGACCTGGATCTCATGCGGTGGACGGTCGCACCCCCATCGAGCGCGCCGCGTTCCACGGGGACTGGAACGACGTTCTCCACCCTCGCACGTCCGGAACCTGCATGCGTCTCAGCGCCAACGGATTCCTGCCCACGGCGGGCGCGTTGGCGAAGACGACCCGCCAGGGCACGTCCTGAGCCCGGCGGAAGGAAATGCTGTTTCGTGACGGGTCCTCAGCCCCGACCGCGCCTGGCGTTTGCCGACCCGGGCACGGGTGCCTCCCACGCCACCGTGCAGACCAAGGCCACTCCCGCGCCCGCCACCGTCCACAGGACGACGTCGGCATGTCCCAGCCACCAGCCCCCTGCCGCCGCCGCCGCCGCCACCACGCGCGCGCCGAGGGGCCCAGGGAGCGAACCGGAGGCCAGGGCCGCCCACCCCGCAGCGAAGACCGCCGCGGCCGCGACCCAGGCACCGTCCACCGCGCCTGCCCAACCGATGCGGCGCGCCACGGGCACGCCCGCGCGCCGATGGCGCGCCAAGCGGGCCAGGACTCGCTCCACGGCCTCCCGCTCCTCGGGCGGGGCCGGGGGCGCCGACTGCGCGGCGAGCAGGGCCTGCCGCAAGTGCGCCCGTGCGGCGGCGTCTGCGGCGTCTATCGGCGGCAGTAACCGCAGGATCTCTTCCTCGTCGTGCCGCGCGCTCACCGCCGTGCCTCCTCCTCCGTCCGGGGATTACCTTCCAGCAGCGCCCGCAGGCGCCGACGCCCACGGTGCAGGTGCGTCTTCAGGGTCCCCAGCGGGATCCCCAAGGCCTTCGCCGCGTCCGCCAGCGGCTGCCCGCCCACGTCCACGCGCGTGATGGCCGCGCGCTCCCCTGGGGCGAGGCGCGAAAGGGCGGAGTGCGCCCGCGCCGCCAGGTCCGCGGTCACGCTGCGCTCCTCAGGCCCCGGCTCGTCCGCGGCCAGGTCCGGCAGATCCTCGCGCGGCTGCGGCCGCCGGCCGGCGCGCTCCCCCTCGGTGCGCGCCACGCGCCAGGCGATGGCCAGCAGCCAGGTGCGGAAGGCGCACGCGCCTCGGAACCCCTCGATGTGGCGCCAGGCGCGCAGCAGCGTCTCCTGCGCCACGTCGGGGGCGGACGCCGGGTCGGCGCCCGCGCGCCGCGCAAAGGCCAGCAACGCGTCGATGTGCGGGCGGACGAGCGCCGAGAAGGCCTCACCGTCCCCGGCCCGCGCCGCCGCCACCAGCGCCCGCTCGCCCGCATCAAGGGGGCCGCCACCGGCCACGCTTCGTCCTCCCGGGCCGAGCGGCGGCGGAACGACGCCGCCCTGCCGCCTGCAGCGATGGTACCACCACGGGGACCCGTGCCGCGGGCCGGTGGTTTCACGGCAGCGGAGCGCGCCGCGGCGCGCTCCGCTGCCGTGGGGCTCCAGCATAGCCCCGCGTCCGCCTGGGGGATCGCCCTGGGCCGGGAGCCCGTTCTCGACGGCACGGGGGCGTGGAACGCGGCCTTGCCGGCCGAGACCGGAGGCGCGTTTCGCCGAGGTGCGCGCGGCAACGACGACCACACCATCACCCTCCCGGACCCGGCGCGTAGATCCGTCGGAAGTCGTGCGCCCACCGCCCGAGGCCCTCTCGTTGATCCTGAATCTCGCAGTGTCAGGCGGGCGCCGTCGGCGCTGAAGAACCCGCGACGCGAGCGGGTGAGGCCCTGGCAAGGGTGCGAGTCCTGGGCGCCAAGCCGACGGACCGTCCCTTTGCGAAAATCAGGTTGACAGGCCATCCGGTGGTCGGCTGCGGCCCTCCGGTGTCCGGGGAGGCGATGCCCGGGATGCCAACCGGTCCGCGCCGCACGGGAGCCGCGTGCCACGCCGACGCCACCCCCCGCCCTGCAGAGGCCACCGCCCGCGCCATGCTGTCCGTCCATCGCCGCACCGGCCCGTCGCGTAGAGGCCCGTGGCCTCCGCAGAGGGTCAGACCGCGCCCCGGCCCCATCCGCCCCTGATTCCGTGTGCCCCGGCGGACCCGTACGCGCGCGCAGGGTCGGCCCGCCGGTCCCGGCGTGGCGGCGCTTCCCGGAACGGGCCGTCCCAACGCGCGGATACCGGCCCGCGGCGGTCTGCACACCGCCCGGCGGCGGCGTGAAACCGCCGCCCGAGGTCGGCGGTCCAAGGCCCAGAGGGGTGACGGGCATGACGACGCGGGGACGGAGCGGGACCGTCGCGGCAGTCGCCGTCCTGGCGCTGGCGACCCTGGTCGCGATGGCCTGGGTCGTCGGCGGCGCTTGGCCGTGGGCCCGCGCGGGGTCGGCGGCCGGATCCCGCGCCACGACGCGAGACGTGGCCGTCCGGGCCGGGCAGACGCTGGACCTGGCGGTCGAGGGCGCCAGCAGCGTGGTGGTGCGCGACGGCACGCCGGGGCGGGTCGACGTCCGCGCGGCCGGACGCGGTTGGCAAGGCCGCTGGTCGCCGCGGATCCTGGTGACAGCGGGACCTGAGGGCCCCGTCGTTCGCGTGGCCCCGTCCAACTGGGCCTGGTGGTGGCTGACGGGCGGCTGGCTCGGGACGCGGGTGCGTGTTGCCGTGCCGGCCAGGGTATCCCTACGCGTCAGCGACGGCACGGGCGCACTCTGGGTCTCGGGGACGCACCCGCGGGCGGCGCTGCGCGTGGCCGCCGGCTCGGTCACCGTCGCCGACTACCGCGGCGCCCTGTCCATCGTGGCCGTCAACGGGGACGTGCGTGTCACCCGCGCCGTGGTGGCGGGAGGCTTCAGCGCCGTCGACACCAACGGCAACGTGGCGTTGGCCGGCGTGACGGCGACCGGGGGCGCCGCCGCGGTCGACGTCAACGGCGGCGTCACGGCCGCCGGCCTGCGCGTCGGGGGTTCGCTCACGGCTAGCGACGTCAACGGCGATGTCGCGCTGAGCGGCGTGGCCGCGTCGCGCTTCACCCTGCACACCGTCAACGGCGACATCCGCTACGTGGGATCGGGCGGGTCGGGCGGCAGCGCCACCACGGTGAACGGGTCCGTGCGCCTCCGCCTGCTCGCACCGGGCCGCCCCGGCCACTACACCGTGGTGACGCCCGGGGGCGTGGCGGATTGGCCGTCGTCCAGCGGCCCGACGCTGGGAGCGATCGCCCTGACCAGCGGCTTGGGCGGCGTGGCGTGGGGCCCGGCGGCACCCGCCACGGCCGGATGAGACGGCCCGACCCCGCAGGAGTGCACTCCGGCCGGAGATTGGGAGGCGCGCCCCGTGAACGTGAGCGGCTTTCAACCGTTCAGCGCGTTTTTTCCCTTGGGGATCGTGCTCGTGGTGTTCGGCTTCGTCGCGGTGACGCGGTATCTGCGGTACCTGGAGCGGCGGGCGTACTACGACGCGCTGGCGCGGGGGGCCTCCCGGCCGCCGGACGCCTTGCGGGCCGAGGATCCGCCGCTGGATCCCGCCGGATCCCCCGCCTGCGGGCGCTGGCCTGGCTTCTGGAGGCGGAACGGGCGGGGCGGGCTGCAGGGCGGGGTGACCACCGCCGCCGTCGGCCTGGCACTGCTGCTCGGCCTGGCCACCCTTGGCTTTGGGCCGTGGCTGATCGGTGGCTTGATCCCGCTGTTCGTCGGGCTCGTGCAGATCCTCTTCGCCCTGCTCGAACGCCGGTAGGGGGCGATGGCCGGCGCACCGGCCGCCCGGAAGCCGACGCGAGACGTCCCGGAGGCGGAGGCGCCTGGACCCGAACGGGAGCACTGCGGCCTTCGTGCCCGGGCTTGGCGGCTTGGCACCCTGGCGGTGGCGCTTGGAGTTGGTCCTGGTGCTGCGGCACCTGGGGTTCCCGGTGCCAGCGGTCCGCCGGCTGTTGAAGGGGCAACTGTCGCCGCAGCAAGCCGTGGCATGGCAACTGGAACCCGTGGAGGGCCGTATCCGCCAGTTGCAAGCGGTGCGGACCACGTTGCGCCCTCGTCCCCGCGTTCAGCAAGGCCACGAGTGCACACAGAAGCATCATGTCCACAGGGCGGTTGCCGTCCGGCGCCGTGCGGGGGCCCCGCTCTCCCGTGCGCGGGCGCGGCCGGGCGCCGGGCGCCGGGCCAGCGTGCGCGCGCACGGGTCAGATGTCCGCGGCCAGGCCCACACAGGTCTCGACGAGCAGGCGGCCGGCCTCCGGCACGAGCTTGCTGGTGCGGCAGAGCCGCGTCTCGTAGCCGCCGTGAGCGAAGGCCTCGGCGCTGGGGATATAGCCGACGTAGCCCCCGGCGCGCCCCACCACCATGGTCCGCCAGCCCGCGGTGCGCGCCTTGATCTCCAGCCCCAAGGCGCAGAACAGCTCCGCGGGGTGAAAGAACACCAGCCAGCGGTCCAGGGCGAGGCAGCCGACCTCCACCATGTCCACGGGGGACGCCGCGCGCTCCTCCTCCAGCAGTGCCCTGTCGGCCGCGTACACCCGGGCGACCTCCGGCGCCAGCGGTTCTTCCTCGGCCACGCGGCTCTGTTCCAGGGAGCGCAGGGGAATGGCCAGCTGGCGCGTGGCCGCGCGCAGCCGCCCGGCCTGAAGCGGCTCCGGGTCCAGGCTGAGGGCCCTGACCACCTCCGCCCCCAAGGCCCGCCCCAGCCGCTCCATGAAGGGGAAGCCGTAGGGCGTGCGCTCGGGGTGGTACCAGTCGAACGGGTAGAGGTCACCGCTGGCGCCGTTGGCGAACAGGCAGATGAACTCGGGATCTAAGGCGGCGTGCAGGAAGCGCTCCATCGCCCCGGGGTAGTCCGCGGACACGACGGACTCATGGCCGACCACGATGGGGTGGCAGGCCCAGTTGACCACCCCCCCGAGCCAGTGCCCGGAGGCGTCCGCCGCGGCCAGCACCTGGACCTCGGGGTCGGTGGGCCCTTCCGGGCCGAGCACGTCGGGGTGCCCGCGGGGCGGGTTCATCACAGTGCGCCCGCCACGCATGAGGAAGCGCCGGTTGTAGGTGGCGGGGAGGGAGGCCGTGCCGGCGACCAGCCGCGCGGGCCGCAGGCGGGCCCACGCCTTCTGGGCGACCGCACACAACTGGCCGGGGAGCCGCTGGCTCACCTCTCTGGATCGGCGTGGCGGCCGAGGCTGTCGTGCGCCCGCGGCCCGGTGTGCGTCTCGGTGGCGAAGAGGTGGCAGTCACCGGGGGACAGCCCGGTCTCGCGGGCGATGGCCGCGCGCGCGCCGAACGGTGGCCGCCGGCACCGCCGCCAGGTCACAGGAGATCAGCACATGGGCCATGCCGCCCGTGCGGATGGCCAGGGCGCGCGCGTAGACGTCGTCATGGACCGCGGTGGCGTAGCGCGGCAGGAACTGGCCCGCGATCTCGCTGCCCAGGGGCGGGGTGAGGACACCCCGCGCGAAGCCGACCTCGGTCTCGGACGTGGATGCGCTCGGCACCAGCGACAACCTGGTTAGAAAAATGTGTACAAACCGATTTCTCGGTCTTCCACACGTCCGCCCGACCAGGCTTTCGCCCCTTTCGGCCTTGGATTTGCCCCTTGCGGGGCTGTAGGCAACAGGCGGACTCGGGCTACACGGCGGTTGTCCGCCGCGCACGCCGGGGCTTCCACCCGGACCGGAGAGCCTTTGCTCGGCCCGCGTCCGTTGCCGGGATCGGCCCGGTCCCGCGCGCCGCCCCTTCCCGGGTCCCCGGTAGCCTGTTAGGCTCCCCTACGGGTTTTC
>JAJZZC010000022.1 GCA_021797775.1 Bacillota bacterium | reverse complement strand
TCGCAGTGTCAGGCGGGCGCCGCTGCGCAGAAGAACCCCGCGACGCGAGCGGGTGAGGGCGTGGCGAGGGGCCGGCCCCTGGGCACCAAGGCGACCGGCCGCCCCTTTGCGAAAGTCTGGTTGTAATGCCCTTGCCCGGCCTGCGCTGTCCCCCCTGGAGCCTTGCAGGCGCGGAGCACATTGGGAAAGGGGGCATGGAGCCCCTGCCCCGGGGCGCTGCCCGCGATGAGTGCGCGTGGAGTTGCTCCGGCACGTCCGCGGGCCCACCCCCGCCGCCCGAGTGTTGCGGGTGTGTCCACGCAGCGACGGTATGCCCCTGTCTCTGGATGCCGTCGGCAGTGCAGCCGCCGCCGCATCGTCGGCGACAACTGTTCTGACCATTCGCCGATCGCCGTAAAGCTCCGCGCTCCGCAAACGACCGCCCCGATCGCCACCCCCAGGATCGACACCAACTGGTGCCGGATGCCGCGGGCCTTGCGCACGTTCGGCAATGCGCGCAGCCGAGTGAAGAGCCCCTCCCGCCCCTCCAGCTTCATCGCGTTG
Source organism: Bacillota bacterium (assembly GCA_021797775.1). Taxonomy (GTDB): domain Bacteria; phylum Bacillota; class Sulfobacillia; order RBS10-35; family JAJYVN01; genus JAJZZC01. Next base: position 37,914 of record JAJZZC010000022.1, on the reverse strand, counting down.
AGGTCCGCCAAGGCCGGTGCCACCGCGTTCGCTCCCCATACCCGCACGGCGGGAGCATCGAAGGCGGCGGACAGCAAGCGCCGCGCCCGGCGGTGGAGCGGTCGCACCCCGACCGACTTCACCTCGCCGTGGAAGTAGTAGTGGTGGGCTTTACGACTGTATCCACGACTGCGGCCCGAGGATACGCCCTGCCGGTGGGCGGATGCGGCTTCCGCCAGCCTCCGCCCCGCTCCCTGCCTCAGCGCGACGGGCCGGCGCCTACGCGCCCCGCGGCGGCGGCGCTGGCGGGAGCCTCCCCAAGTGCCAGCCGGTATCCCTTGACGAGGACGTCGGCCGCCGGGGAAAAGTCGTGCCGGGGGACGCGCACGAACCCCATCCGCTCATACATCCCGAGCGCTGTGCGCATGGACTCGGTGGTGTGCAGGTAGAGCGCCGCCGCACCCGCGGCCCGAGCCCTGCGAATGCACTCCGTCATCAGCGCCCGCCCGATCCCGCGGCCTCGGGCGGCGGGATCCACCGCGAGCAGCCGGGCCTCGGGCCGACCGTGGACGTCGGCATCCGCCGCGGAATGCGCGGCCGGGATCAGCAGAACGCTGCCGAGGAGCCGGCCGCTCCCCGTCGCCTCCGCGACCACGCGCTCACCGGGCAGCCGCAGGCGGATGGCCTCAGCGATGTTGCGACGGTAGGCGCTCCAGAACTCCGGTGTCACGGCGGCCGCGTACTCCGCGTAGGCGGTCAACGTGAGCTGCTCGATGGCCTCCGTTTCGTGGGCGAGGGAATCCCGGATGCGGACGCCAGGATCCCCGTTGGTCATGGTCCCACCCCCGCACCGTGCGCCACTTCCAGCCTCGCTGCGGTTCCCCTCCGCGCCCGGGCACAGGGTGGCGGCGCTCCCGCGGCCGCGTGTGCACGGCACGGGCATCTGCCCGGGATGCCGGGTGACGGTGGACGGGCGGCCGCACCGGTTGGGGTGCCAGCTGGCCCGGCGCTCGCCCCTCTTCGCGGCCGCCGCGGACCCGCGGGCGGTGGGGCCGCTGACCGCCATCCTCGGGCCAGACGCGGAGTTCCTCAGCGAGAAGGTGGTCTTCCGCGACGCGCACGAGGACGGCGCCTCGCCCTGGCACCAGGACTACCCGTACTGGCGGGGCCGCCACAAGGTGTCCCTATGGATTGCGCCAGACGACGTCACCCCGGAGAACGGGTGCCTGCGGCTGATCCCGGGCAGCCACCACGCCGAGGTCGCGCACGCGCGGGTGCGCAGCGCGCACGGTTTCGGCACACGCGTTGAGGGGCTCGACGGGGAAGGCGCGATCAGCGCGCCCCTGGAGGCGGGCGGGGCCATCTTCTTCCACGACCTGACGCTGCACGCCTCGCACCCCAACCGCACCGGCGGCGACCGCTGGGCTGTCATCACCACCTACCGCGACGCGCGCGCCACGGGGCCGGAGCAGATGGAGTGGCCCGCCGCGCGGGTCGTCGCGGGAAGCCGGCGGTGACGCGGGGCGACCCACGCCCCGGGTCGTCGCCCGCTGGTCGGCCAAGCAACCAGCGTGGCGAACGCCCGCTCCCGGTCCCCCCGACCTCGACCAGAGCGGTGCGGCGGCGCCGCTGCGCGTGCCGTTACCCCACCCGTCCACTACCGTAGGCCAGCCTTCAGGGCGGGGTGCTTGCGGGGCAAGGCCGCTGCGGCTGGGGTGGGGAGCCCGCAAGGGCTGGGGACGCTGCCCGTCGCAAGGAGCCGCTGCGCTCCCTTGTGCGCCACGGGCTGGTGCGCGCCCGTGGGGCAAGCGCAAAGCAGGCCCCGATCCGGCCGCCGCTCGCGGGGAGGAGGCTGCTGCTCCCGAACGGAAGGGATCGACAGCGCAGCCCACGGGCGCAGGCGCGGGGCCACGCGGCGCGCGCATGGCGAGGTGTCCCGCGCGCTCGCCGCACAAGGCCCCGGCGGATATTCCCTGCTCCATGAGCGACTCGTCGCGGGGGCGATACAGGATGGACGACGCCCCGGTCTCCGACGGGGAAGCGCCCCACCACGACGCCTGGACGGATGGCGATACCCTCGCCTATCTCCAGTGGAGTGATGCGTTCGTTCCGCGTAGGCAGGAGATCGCCCAGATGGTGGCCGCGCTCGTGCAGTGCATCGCCGGGGCCCGCTGCGTCGTGGTGGACCTCGGGGGCGGTGACGGCTGGCTTGTGGAAGCGGTGCTACGGGCGCATGCCGGCATGAGCGCGGTGGTCATCGACGATTCCCCCGCCATGCGGGCGGCGGCGGACGCGCGCCTCGGGCCGTTTGGCGCACGCGCGGCGGTGCGGGCGGGCAACCTGCGCGAGCCGGCCGGCTGGCTTGCGGACTGCGGCACGGTGCACTGCTTCGTGAGCTGCCTCGCGCTCCACCACCTCCGTCCCGCGGAGCGCCGGGGGCTATACGCCGCGCTGGCCGAGTCCCCTGTGCCCGGCGGGGGGCTGCTGGTCGCCGACACCGGCCGGGTCGACGGCCCCGAGGTCGCGCACTGCTGGGGCCGCCTCTGGGACGAGGCTGTGGCGACCCAGTCGGCCACGCGGACCGGCACCCCCGCCGCGTGGGACGCCTTTCGCGCGCTCCGCTGGAACAGCTACGCGCACGGGTTCGATCCGGGTGAGTGGCCGCTGACGGCGGGGGAGGATGCGGCGCTGATGCGCGATGCGGGCTTTCCCTCCGCGGACGCGGTGTGGTCCTTCGCCGGGCACTACCTGGTGGCGGGGTACCGATGAACGAAGACCACGGGGCCACCGGGACAGAAGCGGACGCGACGGAGCCTGGTCCGGGTCCATGGGATGTGCCCCAGCCCCCCTCGGCTGTGCCCGCTTTAGCGGGGGGGAGGTTCACCATTCTGCAGACCGAAGACGACGTGCCCTGGCTGCCGCACCCCAACACATGCCAACTCGTGCTCGCCGACACGCCGCCACCCGCCGCACTGGTGCCGGCGGCCTTTGCCTTCGCCTTTTCCGGGGACCGGCTGCTGCTGGCCCGCCTGATCCGGCGTGGCCTGGAGGTTCCCGGGGGCCACGTGGAGTCGGGCGAATCGCCGGAACAGGCGGTCGTCCGCGAAGCCCGGGAGGAGGCAGGGGCACACCTGACCGCCGTCCGTGCGCTGGCATACCAGCGCCACCAGATCCGCTGCGGCAGACCCGACGGCTACCCCTTCCCCTATCCCGAGAACTACATGAGCTTCTACACGGCCCGCGTGCTGGCGCTCGAGGAGGTGGTGCCCGGCGAGGAGACGGCCGGGGCCGTCCTGCTGGGCCCCGACGCGGCGCGCGCCGTGCCATGGGTGCGCGCACACCTGGCGCTCTATGAGGCCGCACTCCGGCGAGCGACGGCGGGCACCACGTAGGCCGCGAGGGCGTCGCGTCGGCGCCCTCTTCGTTGGTCCGCCCTCGGGGGGGGGGCATGCGCTGGCCCTCGCTGCGTGTCCCGCTTTTCGGCGAGGCCCACACGGGCCTAGCCGGGCCACGGTTTCGATCACGCTGGCCTGGCAGGGGCCGCGCACGTCGCGCCATCCGACGGCCCCTCCGCTGTGGCGCCCGCACCCGGGTCCGCTCATGCTTCAGCGCTGACGCGGGCAGCTCACTTGCACCGGCCCGGCCGACCATGCTACCATCCCGGCCATGCAGGCGCAGGCGACCCGGTGGGCTAACCTCGACCAGTCCTCCCTCTGGCAGATGCACATGATGTGCGGCCCTCGTCTGCTTGCGCCCGGCGGGCGGTAGCGAGGCCGCCCGGCGGCCGTATCAAGCGGACGAGGCACTCCGAGCAGTCGGGGTGCCTTTTGTTTTTCCCGGCAGGGGGGACTGACGGTGCGGCAGGATGCGGCCTATGTCACGACCACGATTCCCTATGTGAACGCCCGGCCCCATGTGGGGCACGCCCTGGAGTACGTGCAGGCCGACGCCCCGGCGCGCTACCGCCGGCAGCTCGGCCGGACCGTGCGGCTGCAGACGGGCTCCGACGACAACGCGCTCAAGAACGCCCTGGCCGCCGCTGCGGAGGGGATCCCGGTCGCGGCCCTCGTCGCGCGGAACGCGCGCGCCTTCGCCGAGGTGCTGGACGCGCTGGATGTCGGTGTTGACGGCTTTCTGCGCACCAGCACCGACCCAGGACACCGCGCCGGCGTAGCCGCCCTGTGGCAGGCCTGCGCCACGGCGGGGGCGATCACCCGCAAGACATACAGCGGCCTCCACTGCGTTGGCTGCGAGCAGTTCTACGCGCCCGAAGAACTGACGCCGGATGGCCTCTGTCCCGAGCACCTACGCCCGCCCGAGCGGGTGGAAGAGGAGAACGCGTTCTTCAGGCTGAGCCGGTATGCCGGCGAGCTGCGGGAGCGCATTGCCAGCGGAGAACTGCGGCAGTTCCCGCCGGGCGCTTACGGACCTTGCCGAGAGAGAGGTGGATCCCGTGGCGCTCTATGACCCCGAAGGCGTGCGCGCCTTCTACAACCGGTACGGAGAGCGCGAGTGGAACCGGCTGGAGACCCCCTTCGGCCGCGTCCAGGCATGGGTGACGGCGCGCTTCCTGGAGCGGCACCTGGACGCCTTGGCACAGCCGGGGCAGGTCATGCGCGTGCTCGATGTGGGGTGCGGCCCGGGGCGGTTCGCCCTCGTGCCCCTGCGCCGGGCGTGCCGGGTGACCCTGGTGGATGTCTCCGACGCCATGCTGGCCGAGGCCCAGCGGCGCATCGCGGACGCGGGGCTAACGGCCGGCCTGGAGGGCGTGTACCGCGGCAGTTACCTGGACACGGGGTTCCTCGCGGCCGAGGCCTTCGACGCCGTGCTCTGCCTGGGCGGATCCCTTAACTACATGCCCGAGCGTGTGCCGGAGGCGCTGGCCGCGTTCCACCGAGTGTTGCGGCCTGGTGGGCTGCTGCTCGGCGGTGTCATGAACGCCAGCGGCTCGCTGCGAGCCATCCTGGCTCAGGGGTGGAAGCCCGCGGACGACCGCCTCAGCGCCAGCGACCTCCAGCGGGTCGTGGAGACGGGGGTGCTGGAGATCGACGGCCGCCCGATCTCCGAGCACCGGGCCCGTATGTTCCACCTGAGCGAGGTGCGCGCCGCCCTGCCCGCGGCCGGGTTCTCGCTGTTGGAGGCGTCCGCGACGGAGTGCCTGCTGAGCCTTCCCGCGGACCGCCTGGTGGAACTGGAGCGGGACCCTGCCTGGCCGGCCCTGCTGCAGGCCGAGGCGGACGCCTGCAGGCGTGCGCCGGAGACCGGCGCCCACCTGCTGTTCGCGGCGCAGCGGGGCTAGGGGTGGAGTAGGGGGCTAGACTAGGCCGTGGGCAGTAGGGCCGCATTGCCCTCTGCACCGCACCCCACGGCGCTGCCCCCGTGCAAGGCGGCCGGGGGAAATGCCCCGGCGCGGAGCCGCAGACACCGCGGGCCAGGCGCCGAGGTGGCGGGACGCCCGCGCGGCGTGGAGTCCACGGCCGCGCCCGGTGGCCAAGGGTCTCTGCCACCTTTTCACCACAACGGCGCTGCCCCACTGTCAGCATGAGCTCAGAGATCCGTCAACAGGCACGCCGTGGCCGCGCGCGCCAGCTCAGGCAACGGCAGCCTGCCGCCTCCCTACCCCCGCCTCTGCCGCAGGGCCCACCCTGCGCCCTTGGTCATAGCCCCGGCACAAAGTGGGCCAGGATCGCTGCCGGCAGCACCAACACGACGGGGATGACGATGTAGTTGCGGAGGTTGTCGATCTTGGCGTCCAGCTTGTCCGCCACCCTGTCGATCTTGGCGTCGAGCGCCTTGAGATCGGCCTGCAAAGCATCTTGCGCCCGTCGCAGGTCGTCGAGGCGTTGCAGGATCAGCCACGAGGCGTCAACCGGACCCTGTGGGCCGTCCGGTTCCCCTCGTTGCCTCCGCTTCGCGTTCAGCCGCCGCCATCACCCGCCCTCCTGGGCTACGGTGCACGGATGGTTTGGGGACCCCGGCCACTCCTCCTGTCGCAGGGGCCCGACACTGACGCCGGACCCTATGGGGCGTGCGGTGCGGCAGGCCCTTCTCGGGGAGCACCCAAGCCCACACCGTACGCGTGCAGGGAGGCCGTTCGGGCGGCGTGGCGGCCGACCTGCCCATCGATGATGCATGTCAAATCATCGTGCAGCGGAGCGTCTCGGCGGGGTCGGCTGCGCTGTCCGCCCGCCATACGGGGACCATGCTGGCGGACGGTGAGTCAAAATCAAAGGAACCAGGCCGCCTGTGGCTCGATCGAGAAGCGGGTCCTCACCAGCACCCCCCGGGATCTCCAAGCGGCGTTTATCCAGGGCGGCGACCTCCCGCTCCAGGGTCTCACATTGCTTCTCAAAGGTGCTTGTCCGAAGGGGTTGCGCTGGCGCTGGTGCAGATGGTCGGAATGGATGACGACCAGTCGATACCGCCGTCCGTCGATCTCCGCAGCCTGCCCTGCGCGACAGGACCCGCGGCGCCCACCGCGTATCTGCCCACGGACCGAAGCGGATTCCGTAAGGAGCGGGGCCAGGTATGGCGGACACGCGACGGCTGGGCGAGCCGGCCGCGCGCCGGAGCGAGTTGCGCGGGCTCTTGGGCGAGCTGCCGACGGCGTCGGGACCCGTCCGCGCGACGCTGCTCTCGGCCGAGGAATCGGGGCCGTACGTCCTTGAGCACCTGCTTCTCGATCTGAACGGCCTGGAGCGGGTGCCCGCGATCTTCACGCGACCGCGGGGGCGGACCGGCCCAATCCCCGCGGTCCTGTTCAACCACTCCCACGCCGACCTCGGGAAGACCGAGATGCTGCGCGCGGGCCCGTACATGCCGGCGCAGGGCTGGGCCGAGGCGCTCGCGCGCCGGGGCGTCGCCGCCCTCGCGGTGGACGCCTGGAACTTCGGCGAGCGGCGTGGGCGGACGGAGTCGGAGCTGTTCAAGGAGATGCTCTGGAAGGGTCAGGTCCTCTGGGGCATGATGGTGTTCGACTCGCTGCGCGCGTTGGACTACCTGACGGCGCGGCCGGACGTCGACCCCGGCCGCATCGCGACCGTGGGGATGTCGATGGGCAGCACGATGGCGTGGTGGGTGGCGGCGATCGACCTCCGGGTGCGCGTGTGCGTCGACATCTGCTGCCTAACGGACTTCGAGACGCTGCTCCGCATGCGGGGGCTGGACGGTCACGGGATCTACTACTACGTGCCGCGCCTCCTGCGCCACTTCTCGACGGCCGATATCAACGCGTTGATCGCACCGCGTCCGCACCTCGCTCTCGCGGGCAACTTCGACCGGTTGACGCCGCCCGAGGGGCTCGAGGCCGTGGACCGGGAACTCCGCGCCGTGTACGCGGAGTGCGGCTCACCGGAGGCGTGGCGGCTTTCCCGCTATGACGTCGGCCACGTCGAGACGCTGGGCATGCGCACGGAGGCCTTGGCGTTCCTGGATCGGTGGCTGTAGCGGGGCAGGACGGGGCGCGCAGCGACCTCACGCTGCGCCGGAGTGGGCCAAACGGGGGCCCGTTCAGCCGCCACACCGGCGCGTAGAATCCCACGGCGAGCGCGCCGACCGCCGCCCACCAGATGCCGGTCACAACCCAGGCCAGCAGCGCCGTGCCGAACCCGGCGCCGAGCATCAACGGATAGATGAACGACGGCGGCCAGTCCACCCCGGCTCGCCTGCCTTCCGCACAGCGCGTGCGGCAACTGCTGTCGGGAAGGGCTCACGCTCAGGACGCGCGCGCGGGAGACGATCTCCGCCGCTTGGGGCCCGTAGGCGCCACCGCCGCCGCCCTGCCCCGCCGACACCGTGGCGAACAGCGTGACGCGGTCGCCCGCCGCCGGCACCGTGAACCCCTGGGACTGGCCCAGCGACACCGGTACGGCGACCATCGGCTTGCCGGTCTGCTGCGTGACCTGTTGCAGGAGGGCGTCCAGGGCGGTTTCGGAGAGGCTGGCCGGCATGAGTTCGCCGGGGTGGAGCACGGCCCCGGCCAGAATGCCGTAGCTGGTCAGGCGGCCGGTGAACCCCGCCGGGTTCGTGGCGAACCCGCCCTCGCGAGCGGCCACCGGGAACGGCACCCGCCGCACGGCGAGATCCCCGGGGGCAATGGCGTGCAGCGGCGGGATCGCGCGCACCGCGACCACGGCCTCGACCTGCCGATTGGCCCGCCGGCCGAGCCACAGACGGCCGCCACGGACCCGGCGATCAGCAGCACGCCGAGCGCGGCCAGGAGCACGTTGGCCAGCGGGGACTAACAGTAGCGCAAGGGAGGGTCACCTCCAAGACGGCGATACCCGCCGGTGGCCGGCGGGCGCGTGAGGCGCGGGTGTCGGGGCTTTCCGCGCGCCTGGCCGCGCAATGCTCGGGAACGCAGTTGCGGGGATTGGCGGGCAGGGATGCGGGGGTGCCCTACCGCCGCGCTGGCCAGGCTGTGGCCGTCGTGGTGATGGTCACCGGGTGGCTGGATATGTAAACCACCGCCGGGAACGCTCGCCGGCATCAGGCCTCCGGGAGACAGCGTGACGGCCGGGTGCATCGGATACGTCTGCCCCTGCCAATCCACCGACAGGCCGCTGGGAGCACCGGCATAGGTCGCGGCGTAGATGCAATCGCTGCGGCCCGCCGCGGCGGGGTTCTGCGCCGCCCACGCATCAAGCGGCGTCCGCAGGTGCCAGATCTCCAGACCGCCGCCGGCCCCGGCACCTGCCCCGGGTCCGGGGTGATCGTCGCGCCGAGCAGCGCCGCGGCCTGGTCGGCCCACGCCACGATGTACTGCGACCCGGGACCCGACCCCACGACGACCGCCGAGAAGTCGTGGCCGGCCGTGATGCCCGGCGGGACGGCGGCCACCCTCGTTATCTTGCCGGTGCAGAGGCTCTCCTCCGCCAGGTCGCCACTGTCCGAGTTGTCCCACGCAGGGAACATCCCTGCCCCCCCTGGGCACCAGGGTGGCCGCCGTGAGCTGTCCGGTGTACGTGCTTCATCGACGTACCTATTCGGTGAACTGCATTGGGACCGCTACGTCTGGTGGGTCGACGGCACTCCCGCGGCGAGCGTGTACCACGTCTAGTGGCTCGGCACGCACGTCGCCGAATGCTTACTCATCGACAGCTACCTCCGCCGCATGGGCCTCCGGCCAATGCGGGGCGTAGAATTTGACTACGTAGCCCGCGGCCGTCAGGAACACTGGGTGCGAGCCCGGCACGCCGACGGAGACCGTCCCGCGCGCGCCCAGCCCGTGCCGGCGCGCCACCCAGTCCACCGCCGGCGCCCACACTCCGAAGTCCGTGCACCACTTGCCGTAGGCGCCGGCGGCGAGGGGCGGGCATTCGACGTAGGGTGGCTCCGCAGCACCATGGGGAGGCATGGAACCGTTCCTGGTTAGAAAAATGTGTACACACCGATCTCTCGGTCTTCCACACATCCGCCCAACCAGGATTTCGCCTCCTTTCGGCCCTGCATTTGCCCCTCGTGGGGCGTAGCCGACAGGCGGACTCGGGCTCCGCAGCCGCACGTGCCGCGACTCCCACCCGGACCGGAGTCCATTCGACAAAGCGCCCCGGGAACCCGCCGCTCTGCGTCACCCCCGCCCCGCCAGCGCACGCGCCCGGGCAAGGGCGGCGCCGAGTTCCGGCGTGGTCCGCTCCGGCGGCCAGTGCTCCGGGCCGTGGGCGAAGACACAGAGCGGCCGGTCGTAGTCAATGGCCCGCAGGGCCGCGAACACGCGCGGGAAATCGATCCGGCCCGTGCCGACGAACTGTTCCTGCGGGTCCTTCCAGTGCGCCTGGGCCGTGGGGCCCCAGTCCCAGATATACATGAAGGCGATCCGTTCCCTGAGGCGCCGCACGGCCTCGGCCGTGTCCTCGCCGCGGTTCCAGAGGTGGATGGGCGCCAGCGCGTAGCCGAAGGCCGGATCCGGGAGGCGTTCGGCCAACTCGACCATGGAGGCCAACGAATCGACCGTGGCCCGCCCGTGGTTTTCGATCGCCAGGCGCACGCCGAGCCCCGCCGCCTGGCGCACCAGCGGCCCGATCCGCTCCGCGAACGCCTCCACCGTCACCTCGGGCGCGGTCGAGCCCGTCACCAGGGTATACGCGCCCAGTTCGGCGGCCACGGGGAGCAGCGCGGCCAGTTCCGCGTCGGTCGAATGGAACGCCGTGACCGCCTCCAGGCGCAAACCGTGCCGGCGGAGGGTCGCGCGCACCGCCGCCGCGCCGGCGCGCAGGTGCTCACACCAGCCGCGCACGTGCCAGAGGTCGACGGCCTCCACGCCCACCGCGGCCAACTCGGCACAGGCGCGCTCCAGGGTCTGCTCCCCATAGAGCACCGTGGATGCCGAGAACGTGAACGAGCCATCCTTCATAGGGCGCACCCCTCTCTGAGCGGCGGAGATCGCGGCGTGCAGCCGGCTGGCCGGCTGACAGAGAGGAAAACTTGCCAACAGGGTGTCCCTGCGCGACGTCCCTGCCGGCGGCACGGCGCACACCTCGCATGCGGGCGGGCGTCACCATGTGGCGCCAGGTGCCCCCCCCAGCCTGCGGCAGCCCCCCGCCCACACGCCCGCCCGCGGACCGCACCCCTGCCCACCCGCCTCCCGCCCGGGGCCCCTCTTACCCGGCGGCCCTCGGCTCCGCCGCCGCCAGCGCGGCCCGCAACGCCTCGATCTCGCGGTCGGCCACCGGCTCGCGCGGATCCACCCGGCGCCGGAGCAGCGCCGCGCGCTGCGCCGCCATGGCGAGGTCAAACGACAGCCGGGCGGTGGCGGCATGGGCCTGGTGGCGCTCCGGATCGTCGAGCGCGGCGAGGATGGTCTCGGTAAGCCGCGCCTGCGCCAGGAGGTCCTCCTCCGGGTACGGGACCACCTCGCCCTCCAGGCCACCGGCCTCCGTCTGCGCCCACCAGCCGTGGTGGGTGCTGGCCCCGACGCGGCCCCGGGTACCGACCAGTTCCACGCCTTTGTTCCACCAGTAGACGGGCTCCTCACGCCAGGTGCCCGCGGGTGCGCCGCACTCAAAGCCGACGTGCACGCCGCCAGGGAAGAGGGCGGCCCCCGCCGCGTAGCTCGGCGCGGAATGGGCCGACGCGTAGCCCTCAGCCCCCTCCGCCTGGGCGAAGATCCACTCCACCGGCCCGTCGCCGAGGAAATAACTCAGCATGTCGAAGAGGTGCGTACCCTGTTCCAACAGGTTGCCGCGGCAGCTGCCGCGGCCGAACTCCAGCCGGCCCAGAGACCCGGACTCCACCAGCTGCCGCACCCGCTGAAACGGCCGGTGGTACCGCAATTGATGGTTCACGAACAGGGCGACGCCCGCGCGCTGGCACCCTTCGATCCAGGCGGCGCCCTCCTCGGGACGGCGCGCCAGGGGCTTCTCCACGAGCACCGCAGGCGGCCGCTCGCCCAGGATCACCTCCAGCAGCGCCGGCCGGAACGGGGGGGCCGCCACCACGTGGAGCAGATCCGGGCGCACCGCGCGCAACATCTGCGCCAGGTCCCCAAAGCGCTGCTCGATACCAAACTTCGCGGCAAACGCCTCCAGGCGCTGCGCGTCCATATCACAGCAGGCGACGAGGCGCCCGCCGGCGACGAGCGACCGGTACGCCGCCGCGTGATCCGCCGCGCGCGGCCCGCAACCCAGGATCGCCGTGCGCCGTTCCGCCATGGTCGGTCCCCTCCCCCTTCCACGCGGACGCCCGCGTTCGGGCGGCCCGCCCACAATCCCTGCCGGGCCGGGTGCGGGATAGTGCGGCGCGTCACCCGCACGGCGGCGCGCCGTCATCAGGCCGCGCCCCAAGCAGCCAGTGGCGGCGGACGCCTGCGCGTAGAGTCGGCGGCACGCCAGGGCCTGGACCTCGCCCGCACTTTCCAGCGTGCGGCGCTGGCATCAGTCGCGCGCGGTCGAGCGGGACCGGAGGCACACACTCGCCTGCCAACACCTGAAAGGGAAGGACCAGGGACCCTGACGCCCGACGGCGCCAGGGTCCGTTAGGAGCCGTAAACTATTAAATCTTAGGAGGGACGTGGGGCCGGATCCGGTAGTTCCACAGGGGATGGAACTCGTGCGGCTCGATCTGGACGAGGGCAAGTTCCTCATCGGTCACCTGGAGGCCGGTGGGATAGGGCGTCTGATCGAGTTGCAAGTGCACCTTGAGCCCTGGGGAGGTGTGGGTATGCGCGATCGCGTTGACGATGACTTCGTACGAGGTGAAGGGACGTCCCCGTGCGTTGATGCTGATGTGGGAGAACAAACGGTGCTCGATGGCGTTCCATTTGCTGGTCCCAGGCGGGAAGTGGCGCATCTCGATGATCAAGCCGCTTGTGTCTGCCAGGCGCTGCAGTTGGGTGCGCCAGAGCTGGCCGCGGGGATTGTTGCTGCCGCCGCCGTCGGCGGTGATGAGTAACTCCTTGGCCCGCGGGTAGGCGGCTCGGCCCATGGTCGTCCACCAGCTCTGAATGCTGTTGACCGCCAAGACGGCGGTGTCGTGGTCCGCGCCGACCGTCGCCATGGCCTCGTTGCGCGCGACATCGAACGCGCCGTCGGGACTGACCTTGCCAAACGCAGTCGGGAAGTCGTGCATTGCGACGGCCTGAGGTTGCTTCTCTGGCTCCCGCTCTCGTCCTCCGTTCTTGAAGTTGTCGATCAACTCCTTTTTCTTACTGTCTATGGAGATCACGGGCTGGCCGCGGCGCTGATAATCCTGCACGTCCGCGTTGATGCGCCGAAATTGGGCGTCGCGATCGGCAACCGGCAGCTTGCCTTCCTGCAACTTGCGGTTGGCCTGCAGGCTGAAGCCCAGGTCGTGCAACAGCTTGGCGACCGTCGCGTGACTGACGGAATGGCCTTGGGTCTGCAGCGCCGCTGCCAGTTCGCGTGTGCTCTTGTTGGTCCAGCACAAGGGCGATTCGGGATCGCCGCGGGTCGCCGGTGTCACCAAGCGTGCCAGCGCATCCCGCAGTTCGGGGTCAATCTCGGTCAGCGGCTTTCTGCCGCCCCCAGGCCGTCGTGCGCGCTGTGGTTCGATCGAGGCCGGTTCCGCCAACTCGCGCAGGCCCGCCCGAACGGTGCTCGGCGCCATGCGGACCAGAGCCGCCACCTGCCCCACGCGCTCGGGCCCCACCAGTTTGGCCTCGACGGCGGCCAACAGCCTACGCTGCTTCTCATTCAACCAGGGCGAGAGCAACTCATACCGTTGCCGGATGTGGTCTGCAGCCAGTTCGGTAGGGATCGGCGGATCGGGCGGTACGGTATGGCCCTCCTTCGCTGCGACCGTCGCTGGACTGCCATCTGCCACCAGGGCCTGCCGGAAGTTGGCGACCAAGGGGTAGGCGAAGACCTCCTTGACGCTCCCCGGTTCCCGATAGCGCCGATCCTGCCGACCGGTGCCTGTGGTCTGGCCCAAGTACACCCAGTTCGCCGCCCGGTAGCAGGTCCCCCGCCTTGGGGCGCGTACGAACGTTTCGCACACGACCGGTTCGTAGCCAAAACGGCTCCGCCAATCCTGGGGCAAGCGGCGTAGGGCCAAGGCCAAGGCGTGGCTGGCCAGATGCGGCACCTGCACGCCCGCGCGGATCAGAAAGCGACTGTTGGCCACCAGCCGATAGCGAAACCGTTTGCGTTGCAGGGGACTCCAACCCAGCCATACATCGCGGCAGGCCACGTGGCGCGCCGCCGCCGCGAACAGCAACCCACCCAGGATCACCGGCCGACCTTCGAAGTGACCGTAGGTCCAGTACCGTTGATGGGCGCCGAAAGCACGGCGGAAGCCCTGGGCATGCTCCGCCGCCACGGTGGCATCCCACACCGGCTGCTCGCTCGCTGGCACCGGCACCACCGTCACCGGTCGTACATCCGCCAGCCTGGCGATGATCGCGACCGGGGGCAGGGCCTCCGCACGCGCTGCCCGTGGTCGCCGCGGTTTCTGGGCGGCTTTGGCCGAGAGTTCCACGCGCCCCGCCGCCGCCAACTGTTCCAGCAGTACCAGGCAGGAATGCACCCGTGGCCGGCCATTGGGCGCCTCCCACGGCAGGTTCTCGCAGATCGTCAGCGCCAGTTCCCAGCGGCTCAGCCGGGAAAACCGCTGGCACGTCTCGCTGATCAGTTCCAGGTCCGCCACGCTGAACTCCCGGTCGCCGATCCAGAATGGCGGCTTCCAACGTGAGGCCAACGTTTAGCACCCCGACGCTACCATCGCCCATCGCCCGCACCTTGTCAACCGAGGGCGTGAAGGAGCTCGCCTTCTACAGACGGGGTAGGGACCTCGTGCGCCCCGCGCGGTGACGCTGGCGCCCGGACGCCCGCAGCGTCGGCGTTGGGGAGGCCCGCCCACAACCCGGGCGACCACCACCCGCCGCCTCGTGATACGGTGGCGGCCGGGGGGCGGGAGCGATGGTGGAGCCCGGCACGTACCCGATCACCGTCGCGGGGGTGCGGCGGAACCTGCCCGTGGTCGAGGTCGCGCCTGGGGTGAGCATCGCCGCCTTCGCCATGCCGGGCGATGTGGAGTTGGTGGCTCGGGCGGGATCTCCCTCTCCGCCTCTCCGCGAGCGCAGGGCGTCCTGCAGCATGACGGTCATCAGGGCGAGGGTGGCGGGCGTGGTCACCAGCGGCGCGGTCGGAAAGGCACCGGCGGCCAACGGCGCCGATATGGTCGACGTGGGCGTGGGTGACCACCACGGCGTCGATCCCGCCAATTGCGCGTTCAGCCGCACGCCGACGTCGAGCAGCACGCGGCGCCCGCCGGCGGAGGCGCTCAAGCGGGCGGTGGCGGGCCGCGGGTAGCCCCGCCGCCGCCGGGCAGACGGGGCGGGGCCGGACCCGCGCGCAGACCGCCTCCGCAGGGCGCGGGGCAGGACATCAGCGGGCGTGCAGAGGGCGCTGCTGCGCGTGTCGCCGCGGGGCGGCACCGGAGGAAGAAGGCGTTGGGGCACAAAGGCGAGAGACCCAGGCCGAGCGCAAGAGGGCTCTTCTCCCCCGCCACCTAGGACGGTACGGACCGGGCCGGTGGCCTGGGTTGCAGGGAGCCCGAAGGCATCACGGGACAAGGGTGGGAACCGGTGCCGAGCGCCAGGACCTGCCGCAACGGCCGCCGCGGACGGTGGGCTGGGCCTGCAGCCGTAGGCCACCACGCCTGCCGTGGGGCGGTCGCGGCGGCCGCACCGCCGCGTTCGGCTGTGGGCGCGCGGTGCCAAGCGGAAACGGGCCCAGGGGGGCGCGCGGGCCACACCGCCGCTGGGGGGCGCGGCGCCGCCGTGGCCGGCCGCCCCCGCCCCGCAGTGGAAAGGCGGTGAGCCCATGATCCACTCGCTGTATGCACACCTCTGGTCCATCGGCGACCGGGGCGTGACGGGCTTCGCGGACGACCTGGAAGGTGCGGGCCTGAACGCGGTCAGCTACGCGGCGAC
Source organism: Bacillota bacterium (assembly GCA_021797775.1). Lineage (GTDB taxonomy): Bacteria > Bacillota > Sulfobacillia > RBS10-35 > JAJYVN01 > JAJZZC01. The sequence continues at coordinate 22,547 of JAJZZC010000022.1, read as the reverse complement.
ATACCACCGCGTGCGCCAACTGCTGCCCGCGGATCCACGGCGCCGCATCTTCCTTTCCGAGCACAGTTACGCCTACTTCGCGCCGCGCGGCCGGTACGGCCGCCTGCGGCCCACGCCGAGCCCCCTGCTGGGGGCGGGTACGGAGCCCACGGTCCCCGAGGCGCTGCGGGCGGAGCTGGCGCGGCGCGGCATGCGGCTGAAGGCATGGGTCATCGGCTGCCACCACACCGACCTCGCGCTGGCACATCCGGACCTCGCGATCCAGAACGCCCTGGGCGACGCCCTCCCCCATCACCTCTGCCCGGGCCAGCCGGAGGTGCAAGTGTACCTGGCGGCGTTGCTGAGCGACATCGCCGGGCAGCTGGACCCCTACGCCCTGGAGTTGGAGTCCTTCGACTATCCCGACGCCTTTGAGCACGGGGCGCACCACGAGATGTGCGGCGTGCCCCTGGACCGCTTCCACAGTTTCCTGCTAGCGCTTTGCTGCTGCCCCGCCTGCCGCGGCGCGGCAGGGGCTCGCGGGGTCGACGCCGACCGCCTGGCCGACGCCGTGCGGGCAGAGATCCTGGCACACCTGCGCACGCCGGCCTGGCGGCTGGCCGAGCGCCCACCCGACGCGGCGCGCGACCGCGCCGCCTTCGCCGGCGCCCACGCGGAATTCACGCCCTACCTCCAGGCCCGCCGCGAGGTGCTGCAGGGTCTGGGGGCACGGCTGCGTGCCGCCGTCCGGGGCGTCTCGGGCGCGCGGCTGACGCCCATCGGCTTCGGCGCATTCCACGGGGACACCGACCTGCGCCAGTGGGCCGACGGCCTGGTCACGGCGTCCACACCAGAAGCCGTGGCGGCGGCGCGCCTCGCCCTCGGCCCCGAGGCTGACGTGGTCTGCGGCATCTACCCCATGGCGCCGCGGCCACTCTCCCCAGAGCGCATGGCGGAAACCCTGCGGGCGTGCGCGCAGGCGGGCTGCACGGGGTTCAACTACTACAACCACGCGCTCATGCAGGAAAGCACGGCCCGGGACATCCGCAGCGCGATCGCGGCCTGGGGACGGTAAGGACGGCGACCGGGCGGCGGCACCCGCGCCGCCCTGCCCCGGCCGGCCACTGCGCCCCCGCGCAGCCGCCGCGCGGGGGCCCAAGCCCCGTTCGCCTGCCTGCGGCCCCTCCCCCCCAGAGCGGGCAGCCGCCACCCTCGCTGCATCACCGCTGCTCACCGGAGCCCACGCCCCCGCCCAACGGCCTAACACCCCGCACCCTCTGCTGCCCACGGCCCTGCCGCTATAGACCGCGCCGCGCCCACAGCCCCCGCCGCCCATCGCGGCCCCGCGCCGCGGCCTCAGGCCCCACACCGCTCGCCCCCTACCCCGGCAGACCGCGCCGCCGCGCCCACCCCGCGCGCGGCCCTGCGCCACCGCGTGTCGCTGCGGCGGAACGGGATGCTACGCGCCCGGCCCAAAGCTCGCCCAGTTGGCGGGCATCGCACCCGCAGCGGGCGGCGTGCCGGACTGCCCCACCTGATAGACGGCGCTGGGCTGAAAGCTGAGGTGGTCGAAGCTGGCCCGCACGTAACCCTTGTTGCCGAAGTTGACGTTGTTGACGGTGGCGCTGTTGTCGGCCGTCGCGAAGAGACCGATCCACATGCTGGTGGCCTGCACGATCATAGGGGGACCGGCCTGGAGCCACTGCTGCCCATTCAGCGAGGTGAAGGCTGTCCACGTGGTCCCCTCCCGCCGCAGTTTCAGGTAGACGGGCCGCGACAACCCGTTCGCCGTCCCGTGGGCGGCGGCCGACGTGATGGCACTGGCCGGCAACAGGCCGCTGCCGTTGCGCACCTGGTTCTCGCGCATCAGCGCTAAGACGCGGACGGAGACGGCCACGCCGTTGCCACCTGTCACCGTCGCCGCGACCATCGGGGCGTCGTCGCTGAGGTCCGCGCGCGCCATGAGGCCAGCCATGGCCTGCGGGCTGAGGCTAGGGCAGGTCAGGTTGCCGAACCAGACCAACCGGCAGGTGAACTCCGCGACGCTGCTACGCATCGCCGCGCAGGCGTAAACGCCGTTGTCGCTGGTGCCGCCGACGCCCGCGCCGTCACCCAGCAGATCCCACGTCTTGCTGCTGGCTCGGAAACTCCCCAGCCCCGGTGCCGTGGCCGCCGCGACACCGACGCCGGCCACAGGCGGGGGCGTGAGGGCCACCGGACCGCTGGCGTGCCCAAGCGTGGTCAACTGCTGCGCCACGCGCGCGGTGGACGCCGAGGCGACCCGCCCCGCGTTTTCCAGCGCCGCCAGGCGCCCCTGGGCCTCTGTCAGCGCGGCGACGACCGACGCCTTCTTGCTCCAGATGTTGCCGAAGTACTGGCTGGCGAGGTCTTGGGCCTGTACCTCGTCGTACTGGAACGCGGGCTGCTCGGCGTGGTCGCTCCAGTAGGAGAAGGCGGCCAGATTCTTGTGACGCAGGGACGGCGCGTACTGCTTGATGACGGCGATGAACTCTTCCTGCAGGTTCACGAAGGGCGAGGGATAGAGGTACAGCCGCATGATGGCACGGGCGAGGGCCGGATTGGTCTCGATGTACTCGAGCAGGGCCCACGCCGCCGCGGGATCCTTGGCCGTGGCCGGCAGGGCGTAATAGGAGGAACTGCCCCACGTCGCCCCGCCCTTGGGCCCCACGGGATTCGGCCAGAAGTCGAAGTCGAAGCCCGCGGTCGCCGCCGTCTCCGCGATGGTGGGCAACGTGAAGTCCGTGGCGATGCCGACGGCCACCTTCTGCCGGGTGAAGTGCCCCCAACCGAGGCCGGTGCTCCAACCGCAGACGCCGGAGTTGATGAGGTCGGAGATGTACGTGACCGCGGCGATCATCTCGGGAGTGTTCATGGCCGGCCGCGAGGGGTCGTTCGGGTCAACCACGGACGCCCCCCATGGGGCCAGGTAGTACTGGCTGGGCTCGTTGCTGTAATACATCCAGAACCACGAGCCGTAGCGCGCCTCGCTGGGGTTCGAGCTCGGCTGGGCCATCTGCGTGTACAGACGGCGCGCCGCCGCCACGTCCCAATCCTGCGGGGGCTGCCGCAGGCCCAACTGGTTCAGCAGGGTGAGGTTGATGGCCAGGGCAGTCCACTCGTTGGCCTCCGGCAGCCCGTAGATGCGCCCACCACGGGTAAAGAAACGGACGAGGGACGAGGGGAACGCCGCCAGGTTGAGGTTGGAAGACTTGACGAAAGGCGTCAGGTCCATGAGGTAGCCGGTGGCCGCGATCGCGTTGAAGCGGTACGACTCAAAGACGTCTGGCGCCGCGCCCGCCAGGATGGCCTCCGCCGTCGCCCCGGTGCTGCCGACGTTCATCACCGACGGCTGTACCAACTTCACCCGCAAACTGGGGTTCTGCCGCTGAAACAGAGCCAGGGCTTGGGTGAACACGTCGACGGTGAGACCGTTGAGGGGAAACCCCACCATGAACTGCAGCGTGGTGTATGCCGTGTTGGCCGCGGCGGTGGCCGCCGGCACGCTGCCGATGGTCGCCCCCGCCACGACGGCGGCGGCTGCGATGCCCGCATCCCCGAGCATCTGCCGGCGCGAGCGGCGTAAGGGGGATTCCACGGCCAGGACCCGGGGAGATGCTGGGCCCGCGCTCAATGAACACCCTCCTCCCCCATGGAGGCGAACCCATTCACCGGACCATTGCCATTCCCTGCCGGCCGGGCTGATGCACCAGGGTGGCGCAGCGGTTACTCCCGCGCGCCAGTCAGCACCGGGACTCTCGGTACCCGCGCACGCACGTCTCACGGGGTGCTCATGGGCGGCCGCGCGCGGTAGGCGCGCCCCGTCGCGCTGGTAGTCGGTCGGGATGTGCCGCTTGGCGATGGCGCACTGCTCCGGGTGCTCCGCGAGGCGCTGGGCGACGATGGGGCGTCGCAGCTCCGGCCCTAGCCGCAGAGGGTGGCCCGCCAGGCCCGCATGGTCTCGGGCGTGCGGTACGCCGGCACGAAGTCCGCTGGCGATGTCAGCCCGTCCGTGAAGATGGCGGCCACCACGCGGGCCGCCGCCACCAGGGCTGCTGCAGGGCGGGTGCCTGGCGCCACAAAGGCCCGCCTTCGCCACGGGACACCCAGGGGCCGCTCCGGGGCCCAGGTTCCTTCGCGTAGTCGCCGCCGACGGCCATACCGACCAGCGCCACGGACAAGACGAGGAACCATCCCCAAGCACCCACATGGGCCCAGGCGGCAAAGGCCGCCGCCGCGAGAGAGACACTGTCCGCCAGCCAGCGTAGCGCTTTGCCCCACTCCCCCGCGAACCGCGATCGAGACCTCGGCGGGCGGCCGCTCCCCACGGCGACGAGGACAGGCGCGGCCACCAGAACCGGAGCGGCACGCCGGCCTTACACCGACCCACCCCCCCGCGCCGGGGACACCGGCACGCCCCCGCGCAGTGCGCCGGGATCCAGCCGCGCGAACGCGGCGACGGCCTCGGCGGTCGCCGCCACGGCGGCGCGCAGAAACACCTCGCCCTTCTCCTCGCTGGCCTGGGTCGGATCGCCCATCGTGCCGTCGGCACTGAGGGCGTCCCATTCGACACCGAGCGTCACGGGCCCACCATCGATCAGGTCCCGCACAAACAGGGGGGGGAGTTGCGGCCACGACGGCCGGGCCGCGCCCATGTCCACGCTGGCGGGGTCCAGGTGCAGCATCAAAGAGGTCTCGACCTCGCAGGCGTGGGCTGCGCCCCCCGGACCCGTGCCCCGCGTGCGGCGGATGGCCGCCGCCGCCAGAGCCCAATACTCCGCGGCCGCGACCAGCAGACCGGGGCAGCGGCGGCGGATCTCGTTCACGGCGAGTCGCAGCGGCGCCGCGTTGCCCCCGTGGCCGTTGACAAAAAAGAGCCGGGTAAAGCCGGACGCGGCCAGGGAGGCGGCAAGCTGGGTGACGACCTCCACATAGGTGCGCTCATCGATCGAAGCGGCAAAGAAGGGGAGGTGGTGGTGCGATGCGCCAAGCCAGAGCGTCGGCGCCAGCAGCGCGTCGGCGCGGTGCGCCTGGCGCGCGGCCGACACGGCCCCCTCGCACACGGCGCTGACCAGGGAGGTGTCGGTGCGCACGGGCAGGTGCGGCCCGTGCTGCTCCAAGGAGCCGGTCGGAACGACCACCACCGCGCCGGCCGCCGCCGCAGCGGCAATCTCCGGCCAGCGCAGTTCCGCAAGGTGGCCGCAACGCGCAGGAACGGGTTCGACCTTGCCCCTGGGTGCGGTCGGGGAGCCATGTGGGGACGGGGGGCGCTGGCCGGGCGTGGGCGGGGTCGGGGGTTCGTCCATCTGCCGTCACCTGGCGGGAGACGCGTGGCAGAGGCTCACCGCCGGTACACCACGCGGCCCCCCGCCGAGGCTGTCTCCCCTTTCGGCTCGGGATCGGCCATTCGTGGTGTCGGCGATTGCCGGTTTTGCCTGACAAGGTCGGACAACCACCGTTCGTGCCGCGCCTGCCGCAGGACCGGCCGGGAGCCCGGGGCCCGCTTCTCTGCACCGAGTCCGCGTGCCACACGGCAGGGAGGGTCGCAGTGCGTCCCTCGGGGCAGGCCCCCGTGCCACTCGCGCGCCGCCAGCAACCAGCCCCGCCACTGGCTAGGACCTTCCGGTACTAGCCGCCAGAGCATCAGACCGCAGGGGCATCCGTCGCTTTACCTGACGTTGGCCCCCACCGTTTCCGGTGAGCCCTTTCGGCTCACGACTACGCCAGCCTTTCGGCTACGATTCGGTCGGCCCGCATGGGCCACGTGTGGTGCGCCGTCAGGCCTTACGCTAGCGCGGGAACCTGCTTCAACCTCCCGCAGCCGAACAGCGTCTTCTGCCCCAACCGTCTTACGCTCCCAGGGGCTCGTGGGAGCAGCCGCCAAACGGTTGCATGTCAATCTACTTGGCGGGAACCTGTCGCCGCCCTCACTCTACCAGAACAGGCGTACGCAGTCAACCTGGGGCACCCCCCTGTCAGGCAATGGCCAAACGAAAGGGCAACGGGCAAAACGGTCTTGCCGACCCTGGGAGCCGCGGCGCCCTCCCGGGGCTCGCCCCGCGGCACCCGGCGGGTCACCGGGCGCGCCAGCGACGGGGGCGGCTTCGACCCCGGTCGCGCTGACGCGCAGCCGGGGGGCCGTGCCGTTCGTGGGACGGGTGGGGTAGCGCCCGCCCCGCGGAAGGGCGCTACCCCACCCGTCCCGCGTGCACGCCGCCCACCCGGGCCCGCGCCTGCAGTTCGCGCCAACCGGGACTGCCGTCATCGGGCACCTGCTCCAGGCGCACGCCGCGCGGGAACAGGGGCAGGCGCCCGCCCAGGAATTCGTCCCAATACTGCTGTGCGTGGGCGTAGTAGCTGGTGGCCCCCGACGGCCAGCGGATGGCGATGAGCAGGCCGGGAGCCGGATACGGCTTGGCCTTGGGCGGGATACGGAAGCGCGCGACGGCCTCCTCGTCTAGCTCGACCCCAAGCCCTGGGGCGTCCGGCACCGGCGCCAAGCCGTTGTCCACCGCGATGGCCGGGCGCACGAGCTGGTGGGTAAAGAGCTGGTGGCAGTTAATGGACGGCCAACGCGCGTGCGAGAGGACCGCCGCCAGGTGCAGCGCCCACACGGCGGTAATGCCGGTCCCCACCAACTGCAGCCAGAAGACCTTGTCGGCGGCCGCCGCCACGGCGGCCTCGCGCAGCACACGGGATGCTCCGCCGCCGATGACGAAGCCGTCACAGATGTCCTCGCGCAAGGCGGTGAGGATGGGCGGCGACCCGTAGTGCATGGCGATGGGCACGTGGGTCTGGCGACGCAGGAAGCGGTTGCCGAGCACATCCTCCTGCGGGATCGGCGTCTCGAAGATGGCCACCTGCTGGTAGCGTTCCAGTTCCGACAGCAGCTTGGTGGCCTGCGCCGTATTCACCAGCATGCCGTTGAAGTCGAGGTCCAGTTGAAACCACGGGGGCAATTCGCGCGACAGCAACGCGCACTGCTCGTGGGGGTCGAACCACGGGCGTGCCTTGGTCTTAAAGCTCGTGTACCCCTGGGCCATGGCCTCGCGGCATTCGAGCAGCCAGTCCGCGCCGGTCATGTCGATATCCCACCAACTGATGAAGGCGCGATCGCGATGCCGCTCTCCGAAGAGGCGGTGGCACGGCACCTCGTTGGCGCGACCCACGGCGTCGAAGAGCGCCATCTGCAGCCCCGCGCCCAGGGTATCGTCCCACATGCGCTCGGCGGCGCTCTTGCCGCGCACCGAAGCGACGGCCGCGTCCGATACCGCGCGCCAGGTGTAGTAGGGCATCGTCTCGCCGAAGCCGACGACCCCGCAGGCGAGGCGCACGCGGCAGATCTCAAACAGCGTCCAGTGCGGCAGTTCGCGCGCCATGTGACGCGCCGGCACCTCGCGGTAGGGCAGATCGACCCAGATGCGCTCGACTTCCTGTACCGTCAGGTCCACGCCGGCACCACCCCCTTTGGCCGGGCCAGAGTTCCGGGCGGCGCCCCGTCCCTCCTGCCGCCCTGGAGGTTGGCGGCAGGGTGGCGTCACTCTCTGCCGGGGGCTTGGGATCTGAACAGGGACACAGATCGGCGCCATCCGCTCGGGACGGGCGCCCTCGGGCGTGGGCGCCCCAGTGGACCGTAGGCGGTTCCGCGAGGCGGCGCCCGCCGTGCGCCCCGCGCCCGGGGCCCCGGAGCGCCCGTCCGCCCCTCGATCTGCCGACTACCAGCTGAGCCCGGCCCTGGGCGGCAGCAGGGTGTCATCACTCTCTGCCGGGGGCCTTTCGGCCGGAACGCGGCGGAGCACGGCTGTCGCGGGGCCAGCACCAGGTCGACCGCAGATGCGCCCGCGCGTGCGGCGCGCTGGCTCGGAGCGCCGCGCCCGGGCAGAAGCCCACCTGCCGGCTGCGGCGTAGACGCGTCCAGCATGTTCGCATGGTGCCGCCGGCCGCTGTCGCAGGCCGGGCGAGACACGGGCCACACGGCGCACCCCAAGGCGCAGGCCCAGGGTTTGCGCCGCGCATTCGGGCACACCCGGACGGTGGATCCCCTTTGCGCCGTATGGAGTCTGCACCTAGACGCACGCCTCCGCGTGGTGGTATGAACGGTAGCATGATGGAAGCGTGGCGGCCGCCCCGCTTCACGACAGAGCAACGGCTGGCGGTCGCCGACCGCGTCCTCGGCCGTCTCCGGGCGCGGTACGCGGCGGGCCTGCTGGCGGTGGCGCTGGAGGGTTCGACCGCAAAGGGCCTGGACCGCGCGGAATCGGACCTGGAACTGCGGGCGGTGCTGGCGGGCGGCGAGGAGCACCGCTGGTACGCCTTCCTGCACCGTGGGATGTTCGTCGGCGTCAGCGTGGTCACGGTCGAACGCGCCCGGCGGGACGCCGCGGAGGTCGACTACACCTGGCCCTGCGTCGGCGATGCATTGTTCACAGCGCGGGTGCTGCACGACCCGGCCGGGCTCTACGCGGAACTCCGCGCCCTGGGCCAGGCCGCCGAGGAACGGGCCGACTTCATGGCGCTGGCCCGTGATTCGCTGGCCGACATGTACGAGCACGTGTACAAGCTGTTCACCGCGGGCGACGACGGGGGCACGGCCGCGCACGAGGCGCGGCAGGTCGCCTTCTGGGCCGCCAACACTGTGGGACTCGTGAACCGCTTCCGCTATCTTTCGAGCCGCACGCTGTTCGCCGAGAGTGCCCGGCTACCCGCCCTACCCGAGGGTTACGGGCACCACGTCGAGGGGCTGCTGGCCCTGTGCGCCACCCCTGGCGAACTCCAGAGCCACACCGGCGCGCTGTGGGCGGCGTTCGCCTCATGGGCGGCCGACCGGGGAAGCCGCCTGGAGGATGACGCCATGGAAGGGGTGTAGCGGGGGGCGGGAGAGGGCAGACGCGAGCAACGCAAGTGGCCCGGGCGCGGTGGCGGTGGCGGCCTCTGCACCCCCCCCCCCGCCCAGGCAGGGCGCCTCTGCGGCACGCCGCGCGCTTGCCCCCGGTGCCACCGCCGGAGCACCGCACGGGGTCAAGCGCCGGGAAGGAGGACCTTCGTGAGCAGGCCCAGGATGGCCACCAGCAACACCCCGATGAACCAGCGCTGCTCGCCGCGCAGCCGGTCCATCTTGGCGTCGAGGGCCGTGTAGTGCCGCTCCATCTTCGCGTCGAGGGCGCCGCCCTGCCGCTCCATCTTCGCGTCCAGGTCGGCGCCCTGCCGCTCCACCTTGGCGCCCAATGCCTTGAGATCTACGCGCACTTCGTCCTGCGCCCGGCGCAGGTCGTCCAGACGTTGCAGGATGAGCCACGAGGCGTCGATGGACGCCGCGCGCTCTGGCCCGCCGGGTCCGTTGGTCGCGGCAACCTCTACAGCCGCCATGGCATCTCACCGCCTCCGTACGTGCCGACCCCGACTTGAGAATATCTGGAATCCGCCCCGCTGTCAATCTGAACCTCCCCACGGCTAAAGCCGGGGAGTTCGGGGATGCATCGCTGCGGCCTCTGCCAGGCTCTCTCGGGCCCGGGTCTGCCCTGCCCATCGGGTGTTCGGCTTGCGGTACGCCGCGGGCTGGCAGCGGTTGGCGACAACTCGGGGCGTACGGCGGCTCTGGGGAGCCCCTCCGTGCACCGCCACCGTGGTCGCCCCTCCGCCGAAATCGTGCGGCCGTTGCGGTGGCAGGCACCGGGGCGGGCAGCGGGTGCCCCCGCCCACCACCGCACGGCCGCGCGCGCCATCGTTCGACCCCCCAAGCCCCCTGGCGGAATGACGCCACCCTGCGGGCACAGGAGTCCCGGCAGGCGGCAGCTCGCCCGGAAGAGAAGGGAGGGCCGTTCCCTGTGGCCGAGCGCCCAGGGGAACGGCCTCCAGAAGGGGTGTGGGACCGTTGCCGCGCCGACCGAACCTGATCGTCGTGTGTATCGACAGCCTGCGGCAGGACCACGTGGGCGCCTACCGCCGCCTGGGCGGGGGGACGGGCGTCGGAGCCGCGGCGGACGCCCCCGTCTTCGCGGGCCTGCGGCCGCCCGCCACACCGGGTCTCGACGCCTTCGCCGCCCACTCGCTCTGCTTCACCAACGCATACCCCTGCAACATCCCCACCATCCCGATCCGGCACGAACTGATGACCGGGCACTTCGGTCTGCACCAGCGCGCCTGGCAGCCGCTGGTGCCGACAGACCTGACGGCGGCGGAGATCCTGGCCGCCGAAGGCTACACCTGCGCCCTGGTCAGCGACACCTACCACTACCGCGCGCCAGGGATGAACTTCCACCGCGGGTTTCACGCCTACGAGTGGATCCGCGGCAACGAGTACGACCCGTGGGTGTCCGCGCCGACCCGGCGCTCGGTCGACGACTACGTGACGCCGGGTTATGACGCGCGGTGGCGCGGGCGTGTCGCCCAGTACCTGGCAAACACCGACGGCTTCGGCCGGGACCGGCCGGGCGACTGGTTCGCGGCGCAGGTCGCCGACCGCGCGGTGCACTGGCTGCGCGCCAACCGCGACCGGCGCCCGGTGTTCCTGTGGATCGATTCGTTCGACCCGCACGAGCCGTGGGACCCGCCCGCCCCGTTCGACCTGTACCGCCCGGCTGGCTACGCCGGGCCGCGGCTGGTCATGCCGATGGGTGGGCGCGCCCTCGACTGGGCGACGCCGGAGCAGGTCGACCAGATCCGCGGCCTGTACGCGGGCGAGGTGGCGTCGGTCGACGCCGCCCTCGGCCAGGTCTTGGCCGCACTGGCAGAGCAAGGCTATCTGGAGGACAGCGTCGTCCTTGTGCTGGCCGACCACGGGCACCCGTTGGCCGACCATGGCAAGTTCCTCAAGGGGCCCGACCGCATGTACTCCGAGTTGCTGAAAGTGCCGTTCATGCTGCACCTGCCTGGCGGCCGCCGCGGGGTCACCGACACCCTCGTCCAGTACCCCGACGTCCTGCCGACGCTGCTCGACCTCCTGGGCCTCGGCGCCTATGGCCAGACCATGACGGGACGCAGCTTCCGCGACGTGGCCGCAGGCGGGGCGGAGACCCACCGCGACGTGACGGTGTCCGGGTTCCACGCGGCGGTGGACCGCGCGGTGCGCGACGGGCGCTGGTCGTACGTGCGGCGGCCAGGCGACGAGCCGGACGAACTCTACGACCTGCGAGCGGACCCGCGGGAGCGGACCAATCGCATCGACGAGGCGCCGGCGGTGGCGCAGGGGCTGCTGGCCCGCGTCGCCCCGCAGTTCCTGCGCCAGCGGGTGCGCGCGGTCAAGGGGCTCATGGGCCGGTACGAGCTCGGGTCGGGGAGCGTGGGATAGGCGGGAGCCGGGAACTCGGAGACGGCCCACATGACGGGCCGTCCCTCGCGGGCCCGGCCGTCGCCCCCCCCAAGGCCGGGCCCGTTCGGTGGATCGCCTGTGCGATAGGCGATTCCCTCGCCGCCTCGCGCGCCCTTGCCCGGCCGCCGCCCCGGAGCCCAGGGGGTCCTCTCACCCCAACCGGGGGAAAAGCCCGTGCACACCGGCGGACACCATCTGCACGGCGACGATGGTCAGCAGGAGGCCCATCATGCGGGTGATGACGCTGATCAGCGTGTGGCCCAGGCGAGCCTCCACCTCGACAGCGTAGTGGAAGAGCCCCCAGGTGACCGCGAGGACCGGGACAAAGGCCAGCAGCGTCAGGAGCGTGTGGGCCAGCAACGGTGGTTGCGCGCTCAACGCCATGACCGTGGCGATGGTGCCGGGCCCCGCCAGCATCGGCGTGCCCAGTGGGGTCACCGCCACGTCGTCGTCGTCCGAGCGGCGCACCTCGTCAGGCGGAGGATGATGGGTGGCGGACATCCGCCCCTGCAGGAGGCCGAAGGCGATGACAAAAAGCAGGATGCCGCCGGCAACGCGGAAATCGTTGAGGGTGACGCCGAACGCCCGGAAGATCGCCGTCCCGGCCATGGCAAACGCCAGGATGATCCCCCCGGCCACGGCCACGGACCGGCGGTTGACGTGCTCGCGTGCACCCGGGGCCTGCCCGCCGACGAGAGCGAGGAAGACCGGCACGTTGCCGATGGGGTTCATCACGGCAAACGCGGACAGGAAGGCGTGCAACCAAAAGGTGAGCATTTGTCCTCCCTCCGCGTGGGCGCCACTCCGCCGCGAACGCCCCGTATGATCCCCGGCCCCGGAGCAGGGCGCATCACGCCAGGATGCTCTCCCGGCGCCCACCAGGCGGCGCGTCCTTCTGACCGTCGCTGGGGTGAACGCGGGGCGCCGCTCCACGAGGGGCTCAGCACACGCGGCTTGCCCGGGTGACCAGGGTCTCATCGCCTCCGACCTGGAGCCGCCGGCCGTCGCCAACCGTCCACGCACCGCGACGAAATGGAGAAGACGCGCCACTCTGGGAGGATCGCGCAAAAGCCGGTTGCCGGCCTGGGCTGGATCTAGAATGCCTTGCGGCACAAGCCCCGCGAAAGAGGACGTGCGCGGCGGCCCCCGGGGGCGGCGTGCAGCAAGCGGTCCCGCCACTCGGGTGATAACCTGTGGGGGCGAGATGGCCACTCAGCCCCCCCTGGTGGGAGGGGACCGTGCGAAAGGGGACCTTTGCAGCGGCCCCCTGCGACGGAGGCGCCGCCTGAAGAGCCGGGGCCGCTACCGGACACCCGACCAAAACCCTTGCGGCGCCGCCCCCGGGGCCCCGGGGGCGGCGCCTAGCGGTCTTTCGCGGCGCACCCCCTACGCCCGCGCCCACACCACCGCGTCTTCGCGGCCCCGCCCCACGTCCCACCAACGCGGCCAGCGCCCCACCTCGCGGAAGCCGTGGGCGGCCAATCCCTCGGCCCGGTAGCCCGGGCCCCCGGCCAGCGCGCAGACGACGGGTTGGTCCGGCCACTCCAGCCCACTGAGCAGACGGGCGGCCTCGGCGCGGTAGCCCGGCCGCGCGTACCATTCCAGCGCCGCCGCGCCCACCGCCGCCGCGGGGCCCCGCAGGAGGGCGGCCCAACCGACGGCCGCCGCGCCCACACGCAGCACGTGCAGGTCCGCGCCCCCGCGCATCGCCTCCACGTATGCCGACTCAACGTGCCCCGCCGCGCGCACGCGCAACAGCGTGCTGCGCGGCAGTTCCTCCCCTGCCTCGATCGGCGCGCAAGAGGACTCGCTGACCCAGCCCCAGTCGCCCCAGCGGGCGGGGCCTACGGTGATCACCCCCGGCCCCGGGCCGGGCTGCCCGTCCGCACGCCAGATCATATCGCCGCTGCCAGGCACCACCTGGTGAAAGCCGATGGCCTCGTAGATACGGCGTGCGTGGCCATCAGGGTTCGTGCCCAGGGACAGTGCACGGTAGCCGCGACTGCGAACGTCGGCGGCGAGCGCCTCGTGCAGAAGCCCCGATGCCCCTCGCTGCCGCCAAGCCGGCACGGTATACACGTGGCCGAAGATTCCGGCGCCGTGCCCGCCCGCCACCATGGCCACCGTGACGGGTACCCCATCCACGTCACCGACGTAGTACAGCGTCTCCAGGTCGTCCAGGGGCTCCAGGAGCGAGCGCTCAATGTGGTAGAGGTAGACAGGCGGTTTGTGCCCGAGCAGGGCGCGCAAGCGGGGCGCCCACTCGGCGTCGGGCGCTTCCACCGCCCCGAGGCGGATCGGCTCGCCGGTCTTCAGGCGCGCGACACCCAGTTCCGTATACACACGGGAACCTGGTTACAAAAAATGTGCACAGACCGCACTCTCGGCCCGTTCACACCGTCCGCCCAACCAGGCTTTCGCCCCTTTCGGCCTCGGATTTGCCCCTTGCGGGGCTGTAGGCGACAGGCGGACTCGGGCTACGCGAACCGGCACGTACGACGCGCGCCCCCTCGGTACGGCCGGGGCGGGCACACCGCAGCCAGGCGGCGCACCGGGCATGGAGCAGCACCCCGTCCCGCTCAAACCGCCGCCAGCGCGACGGCCCGTCCTGCCGCTCGCCACGCCGCCCGGGACGGCCACCGGCCCCGCCGCTGACCCCGGGCCCGGCCACGACCCGCACGGTTCCGAATCACACCAGGCCGTATGCCTGATCGATCTCGCGCTGATAGGCATCGACGCGGCCGGACAGGACGTCCTCGACGCGTACCGCGGCACGGGCTTGATCGGACTCCACGATGGCGAAGGCGCAGGCCAACTCGCGCAGGCCTTCTACGCCGTTGGCCTCGGGTTGGCCGCGCCGCTCCACCGCCCGCGCGAAGTCGAGGAACTGCAGCGCCTTGCTATCGGTGACGTCGCGCGGGAACCACACCTGCCATTGCGCGGCCGGTAGCCGCTCCTGGGCCAATTCCGTCAGGTCTGTGCGCGTGCCATCACCAGCGATGAGCCGCTGGCCCTTCAGTACCCCGCGCTCCCCGTACCAGACCGGCGCCTCGGGCCACCAGGTCGGCTCCCCGTGGGCGCCCCAGGAAAAGGCCAGGTGGCCCACCCCGCCGGTACGCAGCCGGAACAGCGCGTGGTAGGTGTCCTCCACGTCCACGGCCACGCGTTCGACCACGCGCCCCTCGGCGTCTCGGTCGAACCGCTCTGGCGCGAAACGCGCCGCAACGGCCGTGACCTCGTCCACCTCGCCGCCCACATAACGTACGTGGGCGAACTGGTGAACACCGATGTCCAGGGCGGGGCCGGCGCCGGCCTCCAATTTGCGATGCCGCCACGGCGTCTTGGCCGTGATGCGGTCCGGGGACCACGGGCCGCCAACGCCGCCCATCATCATCATCTCGACGCGCCCGAGCAGGCCGGACTCGACCGCCCACCGCTGCAGGCGGCCGCCCCGTTCGTAGCGCATGCCCTCCGCGACGCCGAGTGTCAGGCCGCGCCGCTCTGCCTCACGCACCATGCGCCAGCCGGCCCGCACACTGACCGCCAGCGGCTTTTCCACGAAGACGTGCAGGCCAGCCTCCATGCAGCGCAGGGCCTGGGTGTGGTGGAGGAGGACGGGGGTGAGGAGGAGGACCGCGTCGACATTGCCGCGCTCCAACATGGCGTCCACGTCGGTATAGCAGTCCGGCAGGACATCGGGGTGGACGTCCGAGATGTAGATGTGTGGCGCGGCCAACGGGTCGCTGCCCTCCATTACCGGCGGGCGGGGCACCGGGCCCTCGCCGCGCTGGCGGAAGGAGAGTGCCCCCTCCAGCGTGCGTCCCACCAGCGCAGTGACGCGCACGTCGGCCAGGCCGGCGGCGAGCAACCGCCGGATGCCCCAGAGGTGGGAGGGCAGGATGCGCGCGGTGCCCACGATGCCCAGCCGCAACACGGATAGCCACCCCTTCGTCGGCTCGCCCGGGTGCCGGACGCAACGCTGCGGCGCCGGGAGTCGGTTGGCCGTGTACGGCCGCGGTTCCTGCAGCCGGCCTGTGCCCGCCAGGGGGACGTCATGCTGGCGGGGGCCTCCGACCGAAAGGTCTGGGGAGCGGGGTAGCGCGGGGCCCGCACCAGGTCGCTGCCGCAGATGCGCCCGCGCTTGCCGCGCGCGGGCCCGGAGAGCCGCTGCGCTAGGGCTGCCGCAACACCCCGGCTGGTATTGCCGGTGACGTGCGGCGCGATTTCTGCGTCGCGCCGGCAACCGCCTCTGGTCCGAGCGGTTTGCCGAGAATGACGCGATCCGGCCGCGCGCGCCGGGGGCGTCGTGCTCCAGTCGACCGCAAGCCCCGCCCGAAACGATGCCACCCCGGCACGGCGGCCGCGTCGTTCTGGGCGAGTCGCTTGCGCCACAGGCGATTGCGGGCGCAGGCCGAATTCGGCGCGTACGGCCGTCAGTGGCCCCCGTGACCCCACGGGCGCCGCGGCCGCATCGTGGCGCCGAACCTGTGCGCAGCAAGCGCTGGCAGGCGCGAGCGGACCGGCGTACGGCTCCGCAGTCACCCCCGCTCGTGGCGCCGTCTGGGCGAACGCGACCCTGCCGCACCACGGTGGCCGCGAGGAGTCACTCCTCCGGGCGGAGAACCGCTTATGGCGGCTGGCCGCGCGTCATCCCTTCAGCATTCGGCCTTTGTCGTCAGCCCGCCGCGGCGCTATGCTGTTGTATGCCTGCGGGGCGATTCAGGGCCGGCACGCCCGGCGTTCACGCCGGCTCCGGGCGTCGGCGGCAAGGTGGGCGGGCGGACCCACCGCGTCAGGCGACACGCGGCGACGGTCAGGGGGAAGACGCGGTGGGCGCGATCAGTTGGGGTGGCCGCATCTTCGGGGCCAGCGACCTGTTCTCGGCGGCACGCGAAGCACGGGCCAACCGCTGGCTGAGCGACCCAGCGCGGAAGTTCCTTTACTACGTGGGCATCTGCCTGGCGACGGACCGCCCGGTCAGCGAACGGCAGATGGAGTTCCTGGGCAGGCTGCTTCGCCGGCTGCGGCGGAAGGGCAGCAGCGTCTTGGCCGCGGTGCCCCACCATACCGAGGCGTGGTCCGATACGGACATCCAGGCCCTGGAGCGGGACATCGCCGCCATGCGGCTCTTCCTGGCCTCCGCCACGGAGCGCGTGGAAGGATACTGGGAGCGGCTGCAGCGGCTCAAGCGCCGGCTGCGCCAGTGAGGTCGGTGCAGCGGCAGCAACCTCGCCGCGTGCGCCACATCTGCGGCGCACGCCCGTCGGCCAGCCCGTCGGCCAGCCCGCCAGGCCCCTGGTCCAGGCGGGCGCCATTCCCCCGGGGCAGCCGGTGAGGGGCCCGTGACCGGGGGCGCGCTGCCCGCTCCAGCCCGCGGCCCCTGGAGCTGCCAGATGGGACCCGCATCCATGCGCGCCACTCGCTGGAGCCGTGGTCGGCTCACCGGGCACGGCTCCAGCGGGCCAGCCATCGTCGGCGCCAACCACCAGGATCTGGATGTCGGTTGCTGGAACCGGCAACCTCCCGCGCGCACGGGCCCGTGGTGGTGGGCCGATAACTCCGCGTCGGTCCCTTGAGGGGCCACGCCTCAATCCCCGCCAAACTCCTGGCACACGGCCACGCCGCACGAACGGAAGTCCAGCACCGCGACCCCCAGCAGCCCGTGCTCCGGGTGCAGGATATTGGCACGGTGATCCGGCGACCCCATCAGGGCGGTGAAGGCCCACGCCAGGTTGCGGCAACACGCCAGGTTCTCACCGCCCATCACGCGTAGCCGCGCGCCGAACGCGCTCTGTAAGGTGTGCGGGCTGGACCAACGCGCGCTGGCGTGCGCCACCACTCCGGTGGCCACGATCTCCTGACACCGGGCCCGGGCCGCGCGCAGCAGCGCCGGGTACAGGCGCAGGGGCGCCAGGCCCGTAGCCGCGCGCGCGGCGTTGGTCCAGCGCCAGATGTCCCCCTCCAGAGGATTCAACGCCTGCGGGTCCGGCGTGGGCCGCGTTGCGGGCGGGACATTGGGGCCGCTCTCGACGCCAGGGGCTTCGTCCATACGGGGAGGCTATGCGCCTGGGGACCGGCGGGTCCCCGGGGGGCGGGGGACGCCAGGCGAAACTGCCGCGTGCGGTGGGTTCGGGGGGCCAGCGCGCGCCCACAGGGAGCCCGCCGGCGGGACCTGCCGCGAGCGGTGGCGAGAGATCCGCGGGACGCGCGCCCCCAGGGTGACGGTTCGGTGGGCAAGGGCCGGCGCCGCGAGGGGTTGCGCCCGCACGCCGCCGAGCGGGCCTATGCCGGCCCTCGGTCTACCGCTCCCTGTGCCAGCGCCGGAAGGGACCCGCCCCGAAGCGGTGGGCCGCAACGGGTCTACCCTGCCGAGGCACTGCCCCTCGGCGGCCGACCAAGGGTCGGGATCCGTGGGCCGGGCAGCCGCCGCGGCCAGATGGGGCCTGGACGCCACCCCAGGGGAGCGCCCGACGGCGGGAAGGATGGCGTCCCGGGGTGTGCTCCACGGCTCCGGTTGACGGAGCCGTGAACAGGCGACGCGTGGGGCTTGGCGCGACCAAGAAGGGGCGCGCCATTCCGGCGGACGCCCCGTCCGGCCCCCGTGTCCGGATCTGGCGCCGCGCCCCGAAGGGCCCTGCGCCTCCGCTGGGCCCCGCGCCTCCCCCCGCCGACGCCCCCGCCTGGGGCCCTGCGCCCCCGCTGGCCGCCGTGTGCGGGGGGCCCTTGTGGCGCGCCACGCCCCTGCCGGCGCGGCGCTGGGTCCGCCTCTGTTACGGATTTGTAATGCGCACATCCCCCGCAACCGGCCCCGCCGGCCGAATACAGGGCAATGGAAAGCCAAGCGGCGCGCACCCCGCCAATCCTCGCCCGGCAGCGCGCGGGTCAGGCGAGCCGACGCGCGGGGGGGAAGCGCCTCTGCGACTCGGGAGGTGTTATCAGTGCAAAGGAGGACGGCGCGCTGGGTGCGCGCCGCGGCGGCTCTGGGGACGGGTATCACCCTGTTGGCCGCCAGCGCCCTGGCCCTGGCCGACGACGGGCACCACCAGGGCGGACGCTCCCTCGGCCCGCAATTCGGTTTCAATCTGTCGGCGTTTAGCGACC
The DNA here is from genome assembly GCA_021797775.1 of Bacillota bacterium. Taxonomy (GTDB): domain Bacteria; phylum Bacillota; class Sulfobacillia; order RBS10-35; family JAJYVN01; genus JAJZZC01. The sequence continues at coordinate 4,141 of JAJZZC010000022.1, read as the reverse complement.
TGGGCGGTGCGTCCTGGGCCAGCCAGGCCATCGGCGACGTCACCGGGCAGTGCGTGATGCTCGGCACGGGTCAGGGACGTTTCGACCCACAGGGCGTGACCACGCGGGCCGAGATGGCGGTGATGCTAGGACGGCTCATGGGCTGGTCCGCAACAACGGCGGTTGCCCCGGTCAGCTACGGGGTGAGCCGTGCCGCACGGCGCGACCGGAAGGGGCGCGGCAAGGGCCGCGGCCTCGGACGGAGCCTCCTCGCGGGGTGGGCCAGCTTCCGGGACGCCCAGGCCATTCCCGCGTGGGCCCGGTCGTACGTGCAGGCGGCGGTCCAGAACGGGGTCCTCCAGGGCGAGCAGAGCAACCTGTTCGCTCCCGCGGGCGCCGTGACGTGGGCGCAGGCGGCCGTGGTCCTGCAGCGCGTGTTCCACTTCCCGCTCGTCGCCCCCATCCAGGTGGCGGGCGACCTCCAACAACTGCCCAACGGGCCGGCTACGCCGACGTGGGCGCAGCGGGACGTCGCCAGCCTGGTAGCGGCCGGGGTGCTCACGGGGACTCTGGCCCAGGACTACAACCCCGGGCAGGCCATCACGCGCGCCGACATGGCGGTGCTGATCCAGAACGCGGAGGCGGGCACGGCCCAGGCCGTTTCCCCATCCAGCCGCTTCGCGGTGGGGCGCGTGCTGGCCGTCGCCGCCTCCTCCCTCACGCTGCAAGCCGGTTGCGGCGCGGTCACCGTACCCCTGGCGGCCAACGTGGCGTTTGCCGCCCAGGGCTCCGGGGCCACGGCGTCCGCCGTCGCCCCGGGTGACACGGTGCTCGTGGCGCTGAGCGGTGGGCAGGGCACCTTCGTGGACATCCTCAACTCGGGTTCCAGCCCCACGGCGCAGACAGTGACCGGCACCGTCAGCGCTGTGAGCGGCACCTCGGAGATCGTCATCCTGGAGGCCAACCGGACGTCGACCTTCACGCTGGCCTCCGGCGTGGCGGTCACGGGCACGGCCAGTTCGCTGTCCCAGGTCGCGCCGGGCGACATGGTCACCCTGACCCTGGACCCGACCGGCCAGGTCACCACCATGGACGTCACCGGTGTGGCACAGTCCTCCACCGTCAGCGGCACCCTGGACGCGGTCAACGCCAGCGCCGCGCAGATCACCGTCACCGAGGCCAGCGGCGCCGCCTACACCTTCCAGCTCGCTAGCGGGGTCGCCGTCTCCGGCCAGGTCAGCGCCATCGGCGCGCTGATCGCTGGCGATCAGGTGACGCTGACGCTCGCCAACGGCCAGGTCACCGCCATTGACGTCACCGCCGCCCCCCAGACCTCCAGCGTCTCCGGCACGGTCAACTCGGTGAGCACCAGCGCCCAGCAGATCACCGTCACCGAGTCCAACGGTACCGCTTACACCTTCACCCTCGCCACCAACGTCGCCGTCACCGGCCAGGTCAGCTCGCTGTCCGCGATCGTCGCGGGCGACCAGGTCAACCTCTCCATCCAGAACGGCCAGGTCACCGCCATCGACGTCACCGCCGCCCCCCAGACCTCCAGCGTCTCCGGCACCGTCAACGCCGTGAACGCCAGCGCCCAGCAGATCACTGTCACCGAGTCCAACGGCACCGCCACCACCTTCGCCCTCGCCACCAACGTCGCGGTCACCGGCCAGGTCGGCTCCCTCTCCGCCATCGCCGCCGGCGAGCAGGTCACCCTCTCCATCCAGAACGGCCAGGTCACCGCCATCGACGTCACCGCCATCCCCCAGACTTCCAGCGTGACCGGCACTGTCACCGCGGTGTCCAGCAGCGCCGTATCCATCGACGAGAGCGGGCAGAGCACCCCAGTCACCTTCACCTTGACGACGGGCATGACCGTCCTGGTGGTGGGCCAGGCCGCCAGCAGCGGCGCGGTGCAGACCGGGGACCAGGTCACCCTGACGCTGAACCAAGGCGGCCAGGTCACGGGCATCGATGTGACCGCGCCGCCGGCGGTGGCCCAATCCAGCACGGTTACCCTGGTCGCCACGGGCACACAGCCCCCGAGCGTGGTCACGGCCGCCCTCGACACCTCGACCCACGCCTTTGCCCTGAGCACGGTGGACCTCGCCACGGCGGCCGCCGTCACCCTCGGGGGCGCTCCCTCCACGCTCAGCAGCCTGAAGGCCGGCGAGACCGTCACCTTGGGCCTGGACGCCGCCGGCCAGGCGGTCTCGGTCGCCGCCACCCCGTTGCCCCAGGGCACCGTCACCGCCACCGGCGTGGTCGACAGCAACGCCAGCGGCCAGGTCGGCATCTACACCTCCTCGGGCCAGCAGGTGAACGTCGCCGACGGTCCGACCCCGCTGGCCGTCACCGCCACGGGCGGTTGGACCGTCGTACCGCTGAGCAGCGCGGCCGCCGGCACCTCGGTGCAGGTCGTGCAGAACGCCGTGGGCGGCAACTCCCTGCTGCTGGTGGAGCAGTGAGGGGCGGCTGCTAACGACGGGGCAGAGCACGGCGCGGAGGGGGCCGCCCGCATAGCTGGCGGCCCCCTCCGCTGTCATGGCGCCGACTTCCCCTGGGTGCGCATCCGCGACCGGGTACCGCGACCCGGTAGAGAGAGCGCGCGCTCACCGCCCACCGGGCAAGGCCGCCCCGCGCTATACTGCGCGTGCCCTGGGGACGGCCCGCCGCGCGACCCCAGGCCGAGGCAGCCTGCCGCGAAAGGGGCGCGCGGCGCCGATGCCCTCCGCCACAGGGCCCGCCGGTCCGCTGGTCTGCGTCGACTTCGACGACACACTGGTCGAGAACCAGGCCCACTTCGAGCAGGCGGCATCCGACCTGGCCCGCCTGCTGCGCCGCGAACTCGGACTGAGTGAGGAGGCGGTACGGACCGCCTTCACGCGGGTGGATGCCGCCCACCACCACCTCGGCAGGAACCGCAACCGCTTCCTCCTCACGCTCCGCGCCACGTACGCCGCGCTCGGGGGCAGCGACGCTCTCCCCCTCCGCCTGCTGCCGGAGCTCGCCGGGATCGCCGCCCACCCGTACGACGTGCCCGTCACGCCACTGCCGGGGACCGTTGCGGCCCTGGAGCGGTTGAACCTGAATCTCGCAGTGTCAGGCGGGCGCCGCTGTCGCAGAAGGACTCTGCCATACGAGCGGGTGAGGTCGTGGCGAGGGGCCGGCGCCTGGGCGCGAAGGCGCCGGGCAACCCCTTTGCGAAAATCAGGTTGAATGCGGCCTTTCCCGGGGCCGTCTACCTCGTGACGGCGGGGGATCTGGTGGTACAGGCGGGGCGCGTCCAGCGCTCCGGGCTGTCGGAGCACTTCGCCCGCATCCACGTAGTCGCTGACCAGTTGGCCCAGTATCCGCTTCCCTTGTGTCTCAAGGCTTTCCAGGCGACCCGCTCTTCCTGTGGTCACAAATGGTCACGGACCTTCGCCGCCAAACAGCACCCGGCCGATGGTCCGCGCCACGGCCTCCTGCTGGTCGGGCAACACGTGCGCGTACCGGCGCAGCACCATCGCTGCGTCCGCATGCCCCAGACGCTGGGCCACCTCCTTCACCGAATGCCGCTGGCGCAGCAGGATCGTGGCATGGGTGTGCCGCAGGTCGTGGATGCGAATTGGCGGCACCCCGGCCGCCGCGGCGACCCTACGCAGGCGCGCGCGCAACGCGCTCGCGTCGGCAAATCCGCCTGTCGTGGTTCCGACCACCAGATCCCGGTTGTGCCTCCCCTCTCCTGCCCGTGCGCGCTCATGTTCTTGTCGCTGCCGGTGCCGCCGCAACGCGGCGACCGTCGCCGGGTCGATGGTGATGGCGCGGCGGCTCGCCTTCGTCTTCGGCTCTTGCAGGACGGGGGGGCATCCGGGGAGACGCGACATCGTGGGGTCTCCTCACCCATCCGTGGGTCGCCTCCGGGGCGAGAAAGCGGACCCGGGAAGGCGACGAGCATTTCATCTGGGCGGGGCCAAAGGGGCCCTTTCCCGGGCCCGAAATGAAACCCCACTCGGGGCGATTCCGCTGCGTGTGTTCGGGTTGCCGGGTGATCCGCTGTTCCGCACGGAGTTGCGAGGCTGGACCTGGCCGGAACACGTACCAGGGGACGGTGGGGCTGTCGTCGGCCCCGCCGTCCCCTGGTCAGCGGGGGGTGCGGGGGCGCCGGAGCCCCCGCCTC
>JAJZZC010000214.1 GCA_021797775.1 Bacillota bacterium | reverse complement strand
CGACAGCCGCCGGCTATCTCGCCATCCCCTCTGCAGCCACCCTGGGCGCCTCCCCTGCCGAACCATCTCTGCCATCGCCAACTTCGGAATCCAAACTATAACCCCTAAAGACTTTTTGAAAAGGCTCATAAGCGTGCTGTGCTACGGGAAGCGCTCAGATGGTCCTGCGGGCACTGACAAAGGGATCCACACGCTTACACCAACGACGACGGGCCACCACGTGGGGTTGATCGCCAGCATGGCGGCACCCGACGGCAACGCGACAGGCCTCCATGTTGCACCACAATTGGCGCTGTTAGTCGAATTCTTAACCCTACCGGCATCGATAGCCCACTGTGCTTGCGAGGACTGCCGGCGCAACGCGGCGATGGCGGCCGGTAGCCGGTGGCGCCGCCCCGCCCGCCTGGGTCCAGGCCGTGCCCGCGGCGTCTGTACGAAACCCTGGCGAGGCCCGCCGGGGCGGCCCAACGAGGGGGTGACGCGGCCGCCCCCGGAGAGATGGCGGTGTGCGAGTTGTCCCGCGGCCTCTCCCTTCCCCCGGATCTACCTACCGATGCCCGATGATGTTGCATCCCCGGGCGACAAACTTCATGTCGCGCGGGTCGGTCCGACTCCAAACATCCCGCATGCGGTCCTCTACCGCTGTCTCCACGTCCGACACCGCATCGGCGGGTAGCCCCTTCAGCATCACTGCGGTCATGCGGATTTGCCGCCACACGGCGATGGAGATGTCGACGGTGCGGTAGTCCCCCGGCTCCAGCAGGTCTTCCGCCGCGTCAACGCTCAGTCCGGCAGCCCAAAAGTCGCGCTCCAGCTGGGGGCGCGCTCCAAACGGCTCAACGGGCAGACCGTGTATGCGCAATGCGTCGTGGATTGGGGCCAGAATCTCCTGCCACGGGTCTGCCCAATCCACGTCCAAGAGCGCGGAGATCGCCACACACCCTCCCGAACGCACCAGGCGAGCCATCGCCCGAATGGCGCGCGTCGGGTCGGTAAAGTGCAGAAACACCGCCCCCAGGCATTAGTCGGCAGTGCCTGGCTCCACCGATAGGGCTTCGACGGGAGCGCAGACGAACCGCATCCAGTCGAAGCCGAGTTCCGCCGCCCGGTTGCGGGCGAGGCCCGCCGCCGCTTCATCCTGACACGCAACCCCAAGGAGGCCGAACGCCAGCGCCGCCGCCGGGAGGAGGCCCTCTCCGACCTGCGCGCCGCGATCAACGCCCTGCCCGAGAACGCCCGCGCCCACGCCGCGGCGGTCGACCACCTCCGGCAGGAGCACCCGGGCCGCGTCTACCTCACCACAGACCGGCGCGGCCGGCCCGCGGTCGACCGCGAGAAGGTCCGTGCCGCAGAGCGCTTGGACGGCAAGTACTTGGTGTCCACCTCGGACGACACGCTGTCCGCCGAAGACGTTGCCTTGGGCTATCGGCAGTTGCTACAGGTGGAGGCCTGCTTCCGCAGTCTGAACACCCAGTTGGAGATCCGTCCCGTCTCCCACCGTCTGGAGGCCCGGATCCGGGCCCACGTCACCCTCTGCTGGCTGGCGCTGCTCCTGGCTCGCATCTGCGAGCGCTAACCCGGCTCGCCCGCGTCCGCGCCCCCCACCGCCGCGATCCCCTGGCGGCAGTTGCGACAGAGCCGGTAACCGGCCACATCCACGACATCCTCCCGCCCGCCGCAGACGGCGCACACTGCGCCGGGCAGGCGCCCGGCCACCCACTCCGCGACGCGCACGGCCTGCGCCTCCCCCGTGCGCCGCAACTCCTCTAACGGCAGCGCCGCCCAAAGGGTCGGTGCGAGGCGGCGCCACATCCCGGTCACAGGCGATCACCCTCCAGCGCCGGCGCCGCGACCCCGGTCTAGACGTGGCGCAACGGCTGCCCACACAGCCTACGCCGATGGCCGGCCCCTCACAAAGTACGGGGGGAGGCGACGGCGGCCGCGTCCCGCGGGGTGCCGCGACAGCCGGGGGCGACAGCCTCGACTGCGCGCCGGGCCGGTCGACCAGACGGGGGCGACCGTGAGGTCGGGCGATGCAAGGGGTAGGGCCCGGGCTGCGCGGAGGGGGGCGCGGCCGATGGGCACGGCGACCGGGCCAGGGGGGCCAGGCGCGGGTGCGCGGAAGGCCCTCACCCACCTGGCCGATGGGCTGCTGCATCCCGCGAGATCGACGGCGGTGGGTGGGTTCTCCGCCTCCGCATTCACGACGGCCCGTGGACGCCGCGCACCACCGGCTCCCCCGGGGCAGCCCGGGCGTACCGTCCCCGTGTCCGCCGCGGGCACGAGGCGCAGGCTCTGTCGCGGCTAGCCGCGGCGTTGGCGCCCCGAGACCCTCGGCTCACGCGCCATCATGCCATCGCGGCAGGGCGGGGCCCCCGCCCGCCGACCATTCCTTTTGCGGCGCCGTTGTGGTAAAGGAAACCCATGTACATGGTGGGCCATCGCGGCTGCGCCGGACTACGACCGGAAAACACCCTGCTCGGGTTCCGGTACGCTATAGCGCTCGGCGTGGACGCCATCGAATGCGACGTCCACCTCACGCGGGATGAGCGGCTCGTGGTCCTCCACGACGAACGAGTCGACCGCACGACCGACGGGACGGGCGCTGTGACGGATCTGTCCTTTGCCGAGATCCGGCGACTCGATGCCGGACGCGGCGAACCGGTGCCGACGTTGGACCAGGTGCTGCAGGTGGCGGCGGCTGGCGGCGTCCGGCTCCTGGTCGAGCTGAAGGGAGCGGGCACGGCACGGCCAGCGCTGGCCGCCGTAGCGGCGCGCACGATGCTGCGGGCTACCGCCTTCACCGCATTCGACCCCGCCCGCATCGCCGAGGTGCGACGGATGGATCCCTCCGCGGAGACCCGTGCCATCTGCTCGGCGGTCAGCGCCGCGGCGCCGCGGGTGGCCGCCGACGCCGGCGCCCGCGGCCTCGACGTCCCCTTCCGTTCCCTGCAGCGCGACCTCATCGACCAGGCACACGCGCTGGGTCTGGATGTGCTCGCGTGGAACCCCGATGAGGACGCGGACATTCGGGCCACGGTCGCCCTGAACCCGGACGGCATTTCCAGCAACCGTCCAGACCGCTTGCTCGCGCTCCTCGGGCGGAGCCGGCGGGAAGGCGACGAGAGCCCGTAAAACGGGGGACTGCTGGCAGCCACGAACGGGCTGGCCCTAGTCGTGTAGAGTCGCAAGGCATGGGCCGCCGTCCGGCGGCCGGGCGCAACGGGCGCCTCCCCGCGTGGGGCGCGGCGTGCACCATAGGCGCGCCCGCCGCGGCACCGGGCGCGCGGCTCAGGCGCTGTGGCGGAGAGCCGCGGGTGGTGGTTGGGCCCAGGGGCCGTCCGGTCGCGCGCCCGGGCACACCACATGGCGGTGCGCCCGCGTCCTGGCCGAAGAGCGGCTACACGCGCCGTTTGCGGCGCAGGCACAGGAGCGTTCGTCTCGTTCGCTCGCCTGTGCCCGCAACCCCTTGAGGCCCCCGGCGCGGACCTGGCGCCTCGCCGCTGCCGCCGTCCGGCAAAGGAGCCCCTGGCCCAGACCGTGCGTCGGGATCGCTCCGCGAGGGGAAGCGCTGCGTCGTGCCACCACTGGCCCGCGTGCCCCAGCCGCCCTATCCGGCACCGCCCGCTGCCACTGCGGGGGAGTGGGCGGCGCGCGGGCCCCGGCGCCCGGCACGGGGCCCGCGCGCCGCGTGGCCGGGCGGGGCCGCCGCGCCCATTCTGCTCGGGGCCGCCGCGTGCCTACTGGCCGCCTGCGGCGCCACCGCCCCGCAGGCCCCGCGTCCCGTTCCCTCCGCCACCGCGCCCCATCACGCCGCACGCCCGCTGCCCCTGCCGCCGATCCCCCGGGCCCCCGTCACCTTCGTGATCGAAGGCGGCGCGGCGTGGCGCGCCCCGCTCGTCCCCTCCGCCGCCGACGCCGCGTCATTCGCCCGGCTGGTCGCCCTGCTCCGAGCCGCCCGCCAAACCCCGCCCATCCCGGCGATGGTCTTTCGGCCCGGCACCCTCACCGTGCTGGCGTCCCCCCCCGCGGGCAGTCCGAGCTGGGTCATCGGCTTCCCAAACGGTAGGTCGGTCAACGTCGCCGCGGAGGTCGTTCGCTGCGGCACGGCGGGATGCCCGCCCGCAGCGGGCTACGCGACCCTGGACGGCGTACCCGCTCGAGCGCCGGGGCTGATCACGGCGCTGCAGGCGATCACCAGCGGGCTTCCGGTGCTCCAGGCAATCACCATCCGGCCCTCGGCGCTCCCACCCGGCGGGAGCGCGCGGGTGGCTGGCGCGGGCTGGATCGGTCCCACGGTGCGCCTGTCCCTCGCCTGGAACGGCAGCGGGGCGGTGCGCCCGGTGCCGGTGGCCACGGTGCCGGTACACGGCGGCCGGTTCGCCTGGGACGGGCGGCTGCCCACCGACCTCCAGGCGGGACCGTACCAGTTGGACGCCGCCGATCCGGTGCGCGCGGCCCAGGCGGCGGTCACCGTGCGTTGACCGGCGGCCGAGCGGCTGGGGTGCACGCGCCCGCCGGGGCAAGGGCCGTCAGCCGGTTCGCCGGGGCCTTCGCGAGTCGCGCAGCGGGCGGATCGCGTCCCTGCGATACGGTCGGCAGGTCGGTCCCTCACGGCTGGCGGAGGGATGGTTGGCGGATCGTGGGTGAAGGGCTGTGCCACCGCATGCCCGAGAGCGGCATCCGGGCCGAGGACGACCGCGTCGAGCTGATCAAAGGGGGGAGATCGTCCAGAGGAGCCCCAGCGCGCAACGGGAAGATGCGGACAGGCCGTGGCCGACCGCAGGTGCCCGGCGCGTGGGACGCGCCCGCAGGGCGCGCTCGGCCCTTGCGCTAAGGGCGGCTCGTGTGGGCGCACACGGCCGCAGGCGGCGCCCCGGCAGCGAGCATGCGGAACAGGTGATATGGCTGACCACCGCCTGCCAACGCATCCTGGGCGCTTGGGCCCAGAGGGCGCTCGCCGGACCCTGGTGTGGCCCAATACCCATCGTGTACGGACATCTCCAATTCCCGGACAGGGCAACCTGCTTACCGGAAGACTGGCGCGAAGGCCCCCGGCTTTAGCCGTGGGAGGATGTCAACGAGGCAACCAATCCTGCTCGTACCCGGGTACCCGAACCCACGGGTCGGTCCACGCGGCCTCCTGGAAGATGCGGTCGTCGTCCGCCCGTTCTGGATCATGAGCCCGGGGAAACCCGCGCCAGGAGGCACCGTCCAGCGGTTCCTCATAGCCATCAGCGCGGAAACGTCCGATAAGCGCCTCCCGCAGGGCGCGCAGGTCACGCTCCCCGGCCGAGGTGCCGGCAAGATTACAGACCTCCCGCGCTTCGCCCTCCAAGTCAAACAGGTACTCCTGGCCGTCTGGCGCCGAATACACGTACTTCCTGCGGCCGTCGGTGGCCAGATAGGTACCCCGCGCACCGTGGGAGAGTTGGCCCAGCACCACGCGACCCGGCACGCCCGCCGCCACCTCCCGGAGGTCGGTGCCGTCCAAGTCGCCAGCGGGTGCGATACCCGCCGCGCCGAGCGCCGTGGGCATCACGTCCAGCAGGCTGGCAGGGCCCGTGGCCACCTCGCCTGCGGGGAGTTCGCCCGGCCAGCGGACCACCAGTGGCACGCGGGCGGCCGGATCGAGGAAGCTGCGCTTTCCCCAACTGCCATAGTCCCCCATCAACTCCCCGTGGTCCGAGGTGAAGATGACCAGCGTGCGCTGTGCCTCGCCCGTCGCCGCAAGCGTACGCAGGATCCGGCCGACGTGGTAGTCGATGAAGGAGATGCAGGCATAGTACGCCGCCCGGACGGTGCGGTTGAAGGTGTCGTCGGGGCCACCTTCCCGGTACTTGTAGCGATTCTGGTGCCGCATCCACCACGTCTGCAGGGCCTCGTAGCCCTCGGGTCGGAACGGTGGCCGCATGTCCACCGTGCGGTAGAGCTTGTTCCAGGGGACGGGAGGGTCAAAGGGCGGGTGCGGCTTGATGAAACTCACCCATAGGAAGAAGGGCCGTTGCTGATCCCGTGAGCGCAGGAACGCCGCAGCGCGCTCCGCCGTCCACGCCGTCGCATGCAACTCCGCAGGCAGTTGCGAAACCTGGGGAACGTAGTACATGTCACTACGTACCCCGTGGGGCTCATGAACATGCCGGAAGCCGCGCGCGTGCAGGAAGGTGAGGTAGTCGTCCAGTTCGGGGCAACCGGGGATCTCCTCGCTGAGTTCCATGGACGTGAAACCGAGCGCGGCCCGCGGCGGCGAGAAGTGCATCTTGCCCACCGCATGGCGCTCGTACCCCGCCTCCCCGAGGACTTCCATCAGTGTCGGCCGCCCGCCCGCGACTCGCCCACCGTTGTCCGTGCACCCGTTGCGGTGCGGAAGCAAACCACTGAGCAGCGCCATGCGCGCTGGCACGCAGACCGGGCTCGGCGTGTAACAGCGATCGAACCGGGTCCCTTCGCGGCAGAGCCGATCGAGGACCGGTGTGCGGATCTGGTCGTTGCCCGCCGCGCCCAGCGCGTCAGCCCGCTGCTGGTCCGTCATGATCAAGAGGATGTTGGGGCGCCCCATCCGCAGCCGCCTCCCGCCTGCATGCGCGCTTCACGGACTTCCGCACCAAAGGCTAGCAACCGCTACAGAACGCGGTTCGAGGGGGAACACGGGCCTGTGCCCTGAAGCCCGCCCGCCCACCCCGGCCGAGCCGCGCTTTTGCCCGACAAGCCCGCCGACCACCTACGGCTCCGCGCCTGCGTCCCTCGTGCGGCCTAGCAGGGCGTGGGAGAAACCGGAAAACCAACCTCGAACCACCATTGGTGGCGCCTTGCCAACATTCAATCCACAACATGTGGTGGTCAGCCGGAATACTCACACAGCCTCCTAGACGGTGCAGCCTGCCCGTCACGGACGCCCCCCTGCGAGCACCCCAGGGTGCACTTACGCCGTCCCGATCTGAAAGGCCTGCTTGACGGCGAAACTTACGTTGTCAAACCGCACGCGAATGAGCCCTTTCCGGGAGAACGAGCTATTGTGGGATGTCGCGAACAGCCCGACCCAGGCGCCCCCCATCTCGACCCCCATCTGGTTACCCGCCTGGGCCCAAGTCTTCCCGTCCAGCGAGGTGTAGGCCGTCCACGCCAGCCCATCGCGCACCAACCGCAGCCAGATAGGACGCAAGAGATAGACCCAGGGCCGCGGGCGGATGGATCGCACGCACCGCCGCGGCGAGACCATCAAGGATGTCTACCTGTTTCCCCTCGAGCCCGGCTTCCGTACGGTCCTCATCGGCGGGCGTATCCGGCCGTGAGCGTGGCCTTGGAGAGCCGGATGGTCGGGGCCCTGCCGTTGCTGCGGCACATCGCGCAGCAGTTGGAGATCGCGAATGTGATCGATTCCATGGTCTCCTGGGATCCGCGGCACTGCCGCCTCTCGCCGGGCCAGCGCATCGAGGCCTTGATCCTCAACACCCTGGCCGGCCGCACCCCCTCTACCGCGTCGCCGAGTTCTACGAGGACACAGCCACCGAACATGTCTTCGGGCCCGGCGTCCTGGCGGAGGCCCTCAACGACGACGCGTTGGCCCGCGCCCTGGACAAGCTGGCTGCGGCCGGCCCCCGCCTCGTCTACAGCGCCGTGGCCGCCCGCGCCTGCCTGCTGGAGGGCATCGAGTCCGACTTCCTGCACTACGACACCACGTCGTTCTCGCTGTTCGGCGATTACCCCGACGACCCCTCGGGGGAGCTGCAGCTGACCCGCGGCTACAGCAAGGACAACCACCCCCAGATCAAGCAGTTCATTCTCGGCATCCTGGGCAATCGCCAGGGCATCCCCATCTGGAGCGACGCCCGCGACGGCAACTCCGAGGACACCCAGGCCAACGCCGACGTCATCGACGCCTTCTGCGCGGCCCTGTCACCGGAGCAACTGCGACGCACGGTCTATGTCGCCGACAGCAAGCTGGTGACCACGGACAACCTCCAGCGGCTCCACGACCTCCAGCTGCGCTTCCTGTCGCATCTGCCCGACACCTTCGGCGTCTCCGCAGCGGCGAAGGAGGCCGCCCTCGCCGGGGACTGGGAAGACCTCGGCCCCCTGGCGCACAACCGCCGCGCCCATCCCGCCCACTACCGCGCCAGTGAACAGAGCGGCGTGATCGCCGGCCACACCTACCGCCTGGTCGTGATCGCCTCCGACCACCTGGCCGAACGCAAGCGCGCCACCTTCGAGGCGCACCTGGCCAAGAAGCGCGCCGCCGCCGAGAAGGCCCTCGCCGCCATCGGCAAGCGCCGCTTCGAAAGCCTCGAGGCCGCCGGCGAAGCCGCCGCACCGCTGCTCGCCCTCAGCGACCGCGGTCCCTTCCATCTCCGTCTGCACATCGAGGAACAGACCCGGCGCGTCGCCGCCGACGGCCGACGTGGCCGGCCGCGCAAGGATGCGCCCGCGCTGGAGGTCGCCGAATACGTCGTGACCGGCCGGGTTGAGGAACCCGATCCCGCCTTCCTCGACCACGAGCGCAGCCTGCTCGGCATGTTCGTGCTCATCACCGACCTGGACCGCAACCAATACCCGGCGGCCAGGTTGCTGCAGGAGTATCGGGACCAGGGCTCGGTCGAGCAGCGCTTCGCCTTCCTGAAGGACTGTCAGCGGTCACGTAATTGACCCACCGAAGGCGGGGATCGCGTCACGTAATGGACCCACCCCCTCCGAGCCGATTTGGTCGGCTGGCGGGGTCACGGAATTGACCCACCAGGGACTGGGAGTG
>JAJZZC010000213.1 GCA_021797775.1 Bacillota bacterium | reverse complement strand
ACTTCGGAGCGGTACGCCGGTCCGCTCGCGCCTGCCACCGCTTGCCGCGCACAGGTTCGGCGCCTCGATACCGCCGCTGCACCCGTGGGGTCACGGGGGCACTGACGGCCGTACGCGCCGAATTCGGCCTGCGCCCGCAATCGCCTGTGACGCAAGCGACTCGCCCAGAACGACGCGGCCCTGCCCCTCGCGCGAGCGGGCGTACGCTGTGGAACGGGCCGAACCGGCGGCCGGCGCCCGCGGGTGCCCAGCCAGGGGCTTCCTTCCGTATATCTCGTGTCCCTGTTGGTTCTTCTGCACCGTCAGGGTCGCGTCATCCCGCCAGGGGGCTCGGGAGTACGAACGACGGCGCACACAGCCGTGCGGCCGCGGAGCCCGCACCCACGCTTCCGGCCACCGCAACCAGCGCACGATTTCGACCAGCCGGGCCTACGGCACCGGTGCCCGGAGGGGCTCCCCAGAGCCACCGCAGGCCCCTGGTGATCGCCGGACGCTGCCAACCCTTGTTGCTGAGTTGCTGCCACCTGTTCGGTGAACTGCGTTGGGACCGCTACGCCTGGTGGGTCGACGGCACCCCCGTGGCGAGCGCGTACCGCAGCTAGTGGCTCGGCACGCACTTCACCGAATGCTTGTGTTGCTGAGGCCATTTGCCGAGAACGACACGGCCCTGTCTGGACCGTAACGCGGTGCCGGCTCGCCCGCGGTGGGGCCACCCGCTACCGGGCCTCGGCCGGCGCGAAGGGGCGCGATCCGATTGTGCCACAAGAGCAGCGCGCCGCTGCCCACGCGTACGCACCTGCCGGACGCGGTACGGACCCTTGGGCGCCTGACGTACCCGGGCCCGCCCTGACCTTCAGCGCCGCCGTCGCCGAGTTCCCGACCGAGCCGGCGGACGCCACGGCAATCCTTCCGCCTGGCCAACGCCCGCCGGCTCGCCACGCAGCGCCATGGCAAGCGCCAGGTCCGCACCGGGGACGAGACGCCGTTGGCGGCCCGCGCGCACACCCGCGGCCGCAGTACGCTTCTTTACGCTGGCTCCGACCCGTCCGGGCGGGGCCTTGTGCCACCCCCCGGTCACCGCCCGGGGGCGCCCTCGCGCGCGCCGTTCCCGGGGGGGCGCGTCCCCTAATCCCCCCGGCCGGAGTCTCCCGACGGCGAGCCACCCTGGGGCCCGGCGAACGCCAGGCAGACCGCGGAGGCCGCATCGCGCGCGAACAGCGGCGTCAGGCGCGCCCGCTGCGCCTCGGGCAGGGCGTCCCACGCACGCCGCTCGGTCTCGGGCAGCACGATGCGGCGCAGGCCCGCCCGCCGCGCGGCGGCGGCGCATTCCCCCAGCCGGGGGACAGGCAGCAGCCGGCCGTGCGCCGTGACGGCGCATGCCGCGGCCAGGCGGGCCCCAAGAGGCTGCTCGCGCAGGGCGGAGACCAGCGCGAGCAGACAGGCCAAGCCCAGGGTACGGGGATCGGCGCCGGGGTCGAGTCCGACGTGCAGGACGAGATCGCGCCCCGCCAGCGCCCCCGGCGGCACCCCCCAGCCCGCGCCCTGCCCCAGCAGGCAGGCGGCGGCTTCGGCCGCGCAGGCCCGGGCTTCGGGCGGCAGCACGCGCAGGGCGCCCTCGCCTGGCGGCGCCGCAGCGAGAACGGTGGCCAACCGGACCCCGGAGCCGGTCCTGACCAGGCCAAGCGCCGCGCCTGCCTCGCGCGGCCGGTCGGCGGGTACGGCCACCGTGGGCGGGCCGAGCCAACCCGTCAGGCTCTGGGCGGTCACGTGGACGCGTGCGCCCGGGTCGGCGAGCACCGCACGCGCCACCTTGCGGCACAGGGCCGCGACCTGCCGGTCCAGCGCCCGTACGCCGGCCTCGTCCGTATACCCGCGCACCAGGGCCTGCAGGGCGCCGGGGGTCAGGGTAAGGGTGCCGGCGGGCAGGGCGTGCAGAGCGGCCTGGCGCGGCAGGAGGTGGCGCCTGGCGATCTGCACCTTCTCTTCCTCGGCGTATCCCGGCAGCGCGAGCACCTCAAGCCGGTCGCGCAGGGGGCCAGGCAGGGCGCTCAGGTCGTTGGCCGTCGCGATGAACATCACCTCGGAGAGGTCGAAGGGCACCTCGAGGTAATGGTCGCTGAAGGCGGGCTGCTGTTCGGGATCCAGCACCTCGAGCAGGGCCGCCCCGGGGTCTCCGCTGCCGCCCGCTCCAAGCTTGTCGATCTCGTCCAGCAGCATGACGGCGTTGCGCGCCCCCGCGCGCCGCACGGCGGCGACGATGCGGCCGGGCAGCGCGCCGACGTAGGTGCGCCGGTGGCCGCGGATCTCGGCCTCGTCGCGCACCCCGCCGAGCGCGACCCGCACGAAGGGACGGCCTAGCGCCTCGGCCACGGAGCGCGCCAGCGAGGTCTTCCCCGTCCCGGGCGGTCCCGCCAGGCAGAGCGCCGTCCCCGGGGCGCCGCCGCTCGGCGGCGGACCCGCCCCGGCCACCGCGTCCCGACGTGCCCCCTGGCGCAGGATGTGCACCGCCAGGTGTTCGAGGATGCGCTCCTTGACGGGGTCGAGGCCCTCGTGCTGCTCGTCGAGGAGCGCACGGGCGCCCTCCAGGTCCAGGCGCTCCGGGCTGCGGCGCGTCCAGGGCAGCGCGGTGAGCCACTCCAGGTAGGTGCGCGCGATCACGGCCTCTGCCGCGAGCGGCGGCATGCGCTCCAGGCGGGCGGCCTCGCGCAGCCCCGCCTCCAGCGCGGCTGGCGGGGGCCCGGCGGCGTGCAGCGCCACGCGGAAGCGGTCGGCCTCCAGGGAGGTGTCCTCCTCCTCCCCGAGCTCGCGCCGGATGGCGCGCAGCTGCTCACGCAGGAAGTACTCGCGCTGGGCACGTTCCATCTGCCGCCGCGTGCGCTGGGCCAGGCTCTGGCCCGGCGTCTCGGCGCGGGGCAGGCGCGGCAGCAGGGCTTGGTGCAGCGTCTGCAGCCGCTCGGCCGGATCCAGCCGCTGGAGAACGTCCAGGCGCTCCTGCCGGCTGTGGAGCAAGCGGCCGGCGAGCGCGTCGATGAACCCGCCGATCTGATCCGGCGGCGGCCCCTCCGCGATGCCGCCGGCGCCGCGGAGTTCGGGTAGGCCCCGCGCCTGCTGCCAGAGCCAGCGGGCCGGCTCGGCCAGGGCGGGGTCAGCCGCCGACGCCTCGCCAGCCGCCGGACCGGCGCCTTCCCCCGGTGAAGCGGCCCAGAGGCACGGCGCCCCCGCGCCGTCGGGCGGCCAGGACGACCAGCGCAGCCGGCGCAGGCCCTCGACCTCGACGCGCAACCCGTCCCCCTCCGGGCGCGCGTCCAGCAGGCGGGCGAGGGTGCCGACCGGGTGGAGTTCGTCCGCCGCCGGCTCCTCGCGTTCGGGGTCGCGCTGCGGGCAGAGCAGGAGCAGGCCCGCCCCCTCGCGCGCGGCCCGCACCGCGCCGAGCGACCCCGACCGGCCGACCGGCACGGAGGCGCGCTCACCGGGCAGCACGACCTGGCGACGCAGGGGCAGCACCGGCAACGGCGGCAGCGCGGGCTCCCGCTCGCCGCGCGTCCGGCGCCGGGGTGCCGCCGCCCCGCGTGTCACGCCTTCCGTCGCGCCCTCTGTCGCTCCCCCCACGTGCCGCCCCTCCTCCCCCGCGTGCGCTTCGCGCGCCTCCCGGGCCAGCCCTGCCGGAACCGGGCGCCCTGCAGGGTCGCGTCATTCCAGCGGGGGGCCTTCGCCCAGACGGCGCCACGAGCGGGGGTGACTTCGGAGCGGTACGCCGGTCCGCTCGCGCCTGCCACCGCTTGCTGCGCACGGGTTCGGCGCCTCGATGCGGCCGCGGCGCCCGTGGGGTCACGGGGGCCACTGACGGCCGTACGCGCCGAATTCGGCCTGCACCCGCAATCGCCTGTGGCGCAAGCGACTCGCCCAGAACGACGCGACCTTGGGGTGCCCTGGGGGACGCGGCAGGGCGGCGTCGTTCTGGCGGGGGGTTGCGGCCGGCCCGCCCGCCCAAGCGGGGTGGCGCGGGCCCGCGAAAGCTCGGCCGTAGGTGCGCCCGCCCTTGCGATGCCCGGGCTCGGAGCCCTAGCCGCCAGGACCGGGGTGGCCGGCGAGGCACGGCGGGATGGACCGGCTGTGCCGGCGACCGCCTCTCTGCCGAAGCGGCTTGCCGACAAGGACGCGCCCTTGGCGGGGCGCGGAACAGCCCCGCGCGTTCCTGCCGCTCGCGCCGGACGGGCACCGGCTCCGGGACCGTCCCGGTGGCCCGCTATCTGCCGCCTGATGGAGCATGCCCTGTCGCTCAGGCACTTCGCGGAAAACGCACGGGACAGCGCGCCCCCGTTCTGGCGGACGGGCCGGCGGCGCGCGCGCACCCCCAACCACCGAGGGCAAGGAGCAGAGGGAGCGCTGGCGGACGCGAAAGGGCGTGGCGCAAACCTGTGCGCGTCGCGGGGCGGCCTCGCAGCGCCAGGGTCAGCCCGGGACACCATACGCGGCGTCCATGCGGACAGCAGCCCGCGCGCGGTGCCGTGCAGGCACCGCGCGCGTCGGTGAGGGAACGTCTGTCCGTTTCGACCGCCCACAACATCGGGCTGCGCCCGACGCGAAACGCCGGTACCACATGGAGGGTCAGCCGCCTCTGCCAAAGACATTGGCGGGGGCAGCGGGGAAAGAAAGGGGGGGCCGCTGCGAGCAAGCTGCCGCCAGGGCAAGAGCACGGCTCGCCCTGCGGTGATTCCGCAAAACCGGCACACACACGGACCACGCCGCCACCCTGGGTCGGGGGAGCGGCGCGGGCTAGGCATCCGTCCTTCTCACCAAGGCGATGGGCCGGCGGGAGACGTCGCACGCCCTCAGGAGGCGGCGCGCGTGGCGGGCTGGCGGAAACCCGTTACGACACCGTCGCGGCCACCATGGGTTCACGCGTGCACGGGTGCGACACGCAGCGGTCTGGACCCTCGGCCGCCCCCCATGCGCTCTTCGGCCGCCAAGGCCTCTGCAAGCGCCTCAATCGCTACGAGGACGGGCCCCGATATCTCTCGTTGACCGCACTGCGGGCATACCCATGCGGGCACGTTCTCCACCAGGATGTCGCCGCCGCCCATCCGTTCCCGGATCGCGACGTACCGGCGCTCCATCTCGCACCGACACTCCACGCACGTCACGTTCCCGCCTCCTCCGCGTCCCCCAACGGTATCTGGGGCCACATCACGGTCACGACCACTACCCTAGCACGGTCTCCCTCCGCAGGGGCGAGCGCTACGACAACCTGCAAGGGCACACCGGACTCGCAGGGACCCCGGATCTTCCACAGCGGGCCCGACGGGTGCGCTAGCTCTTCCACGATACGCCCGCGCACCAAGGCATGGCGAACGTCAGCGTGGCTCACGCCGCGCTGCTTCATCCGCTCCTGGCGCGCATGGTCGCTCAGCGTGTATGCGCCCGCCTGCGCACTCTCCCGCACTCGCTCCGCCAGGGCATCCCACGTCTCTCGCACCCGCCGGCCGCCTGCTTTCTCCAGGATCCCCCCGCGCCGCCACGGGACTCCACGCTTCGCGGCTCGGGGCGCACGCCCTGCTCCACTGCTGCGAAAACGGCCGGGGATGCCACTACCGGCAGTGGTCGTGTGTGCAGCTTCCTACTACGCGCCCCCCCACACACACGCCCGCGTGTTCATGGCACGTGGCGCCCCCGGCCCCGCATCGCACGGCGGTGTCCGCCATCGGAGGGGCAGCCCAAGCCCCCTGCCGGAACGGCGTCATCCCGCCGCCCAGCCGTCCCCAGCAGGGACCAGGGCCTACCGCGGCGCATCCCCCCGGCCATGAGCGAGGACCACGCGTCCCTTCCGGCAACGGGGCCCCGTCCCTTGGTGGTGGCGTTGACCGGAGGGTCGGCGTCCGGCAAGAGCACGCTCGCACAGCGCTTGGCCGTGCGCCTGGCGGCGCTGCACCCGCTAGTGGTGCCGCAGGATCAGTACTTCCGCACGTGGGGACCTGACGAGCAGCACCTGCGCACGACGAACTCCCCCCCCGCCCTGCAGTGGGAGGCCCTGCGCGCGGACCTGGCGCGTTGGCGCGCCGGCGAGCCCGCTGGTCCCCCGCCCCGGCTGCGCGGGCGCGCGGCCCCGCAGGCGCCGGGCGGGCTCGTGCTGCTGGACGGGCACCTCGTCCTCTGGGACGAGGAGGTGCGCTCCCTGTGCGACCTCAAGGTCTACCTGGACCTTCCCGATGACGAGCGCGTGGTGCGTCGGCTGTTGCGCGACGCGGAACGCGGCCAGATGCCCCTCGCCGACGCGGCGGCCTGGTACCGGCGCGATGTCCTCCCGAACTTTCCACGGTACACGGCGCCGGCTCGCTGGTGGGCCGACCTCGTCCTGCCGGCGGCCCCGGTGACCGCGGCCGGATTCGAGGCCCTCGTCGCCGCGGTGGAGGCGGCGGTGGGGCGGGTGTCGGCCGGGGGCTGAGGGGCCGAAGCGGACAAACGGCAGCGTCGGGGGTGCCGACGGGCGCCCTTCGTCCGCGACGCTACCTCTCCCTGGGGGGCGCTGCAACAGGCGAACGCGCCTCCGGCAGGCACATCCCGTCCGACCGTGGCCGGCCTCGGGGCTACCACCGGCGGCATGGGCCCCTGCCACAGGGACTTTGGCAGTGAATTCCTGAGAGCGGCGCATCGGGGCAAGGGCCCAGCGCGGCCTCTGCGGCGCCGGGTCTTCGTGGTCCGCTTCCGGGTCCCCTGGGCCCGCGCCGCAGGCCCCAACCTGCGGGAGGGGGCCGTGGCCCCCCCCCCCCCCCCCCCCCCCCTCACACCGCCGGCTCCCGGGCCCCCGCGGCCCCGGCGTAGACCGTTCCCGCCGCGGCCTCCGGCAGCGCCAGCACCTTGTTCACGGCGGCGACGTAGGCCCGCGCCGAGGCCTCCAGCACGTCCGTGCTCGCCCCCATGGCTGTGGCCGTGCGCCCGGAGGCGTCGGCTAGGCGCACCGTGACCTCGCCGACAGCGTCCTGACCGCCCGTCACGGCGCGCAGCGCATAGTCCGCCAGCACGAACCCCTGCCCGACCGCCCGGTCGATCGCGCGGTAGACCGCGTCCACGGGGCCGTCGCCCGTGGCGCTCTCCAGAACCGCCTCGCCGTCGCGCCGCAGCACCCGCACGGTGGCGGTGGGCACCGTCTCGGTGCCCGCGGTGACGTGGAAGTACTGGAGCCGCCAGATCTCCGGGGCCGCCGCCACGACCTCGGACTGTACGATGGCGGCGAGATCGGCGTCGGCGATGCCCCGCTTCTTATCGGCAAGCTCCTTGAACCTGGTGAAGGCGCGCTCAAACTCGGCATCGCCCAAGCGGAAACCGAGGGCGGTCAGGCGCTCGCGCAGCGCGTGGCGACCGGAATGCTTGCCCAGCACCAGCCGGCTCTCGGGCACGCCCACGTCCTCGGGGCGCATGATCTCGTAGGTCGTGCGCTCCTTGAGCACGCCGTCCTGGTGGATGCCCGCCTCATGGGCGAAGGCGTTGGCCCCGACGACCGCCTTGTTGGGCTGCACGACCATGCCGGTCAGCTTGCTGACCAACTGGCTCGTGCGATAGAGCTCCTCTGTCCGCACCTGGAGGCGCCGGCCGTAGTGGTCGCGGCGCGTCAGTAGCGCCATGACCACCTCTTCCAGGGCACAGTTCCCCGCGCGCTCGCCGATGCCGTTGACCGCGCACTCGATCTGCGTGGCGCCGGCCCCAACCCCGGCCAAGGCGTTGGCCACGGCGAGGCCCAGGTCGTCGTGGGTATGCACGGAGATCACGACCGCGGGGTTCACGCCGTGGACGGCCTCCCGCAACGCGCGCACGATCCCGGCGAACTCCGCGGGCGTCGTGTAGCCCACGGTGTCCGGGATATTGATCGTCGTCGCCCCCGCCTCCACCGCGGCCACGTAGAGGCGGGTCAGGAAGGCGGGATCGCTGCGCGCCACGTCCTGCGCGGAAAACTCCACGTCGTCCACGAAGCCGCGTGCGTAGCCCACGGCGTCCACCGCCGCCGCCAGCGCCTGCTCCTCGGTCATACGCAGCATGTGCTCCAAGTGCACGCGGCTGCCACTGGTAAAGGTGTGGATCCGCGGGTGCGCGGCGCGCTCCAGGCCACGCGCGGCGGCGTCGATGTCCCCGCGGCGCGTGCGCGCCAGGCCGCAGATCACCGGGGTGCGCACGGTGGCCGCGATCGCCTGTACGGCGGCCATGTCGCCGGGGGAGGTGACCGGGAAGCCCGCCTCGATGATGTCTACCCCGAGGCGCTCCAGTTGCCGCGCGATCTCCAACTTCTCCTCGAGGCTCAGGCCCACCCCCGGAGACTGCTCGCCATCGCGCAGGGTGGTGTCGAAGATCCGGACCACGGGTTCGGTCATCAGCGGCTCCCCCTTTCCCTCGGCTCACGGGCGCCCCGCCGCTCAGAGGCGCGGCTACCCGCGTCGCGTCCTTCCGCGCCAGCCTGTCGCCGCCGGCCACGCAGCCCTTCTGTTCGCGGCCACCACCCCGGCGCCCCGGGGCACCCGGCATCTTCCGCCCCGCGGGGTCGCATCCCCCAGGCCGGGGCCCACGCCGGCACCCCGCCGCACGGGCCCAGCGGCGCCCCGCGGTGCGGGCGACCGTCGACTCCCACCGCACCGGCCCACCGCCGGTACCCCACCGTACGGGCCCACCGCCAGCCACCCACCGCACCGGCCCACCGCCAGCCACCCCACCACACCGGCCCACCGCCGGCCACCCACCGTACGGGCCCACCGCCAGCCACCCACCGCACCGGCCCACCGCCAGCCACCCACCGCACCGGCCCACCGCCAGCCACCCACCGCACCGGCCCAC
>JAJZZC010000212.1 GCA_021797775.1 Bacillota bacterium | reverse complement strand
CGACGGCCGGTCGTCATGCGCGGGGGTACCGATCGCGCGACCGGCTCGTCTGGGCTCGTCTGCTAAGACAGAGTGTCCGCCAGTAGTATGCCAATCTCCTTCGCACCACTACCTGTAGGGCCAGAGGCGGGTGCTACCCCCCCTGAACGCTTACACAGGGAGCCTCTCAGGGCAGACGATCGGCAAGACGCCGACATGCCTTCCGCGCCAGCCGCACAGTCCATCTCCAGGGCGCACCCACGGCCGGCCGTTACGAACTCATGGCAGCCGGGGAGTGACCGCACCGGATCACCCCGGGCCCCAGTCAGTGCGCCTCGGTCGGGCGGCGGCCCCTGTCATCGTCCCTCAGGCTGGTCCCCATCGCGGGGCGGGGCGGACTGCAGCGCATTGTGCGCGGCGCGCGCGTGTGCGACGAGAGCATCGGCTTGGTCACGGCTGAGCACTGCCCCCATGGTCGTGACCTTACCCTCCAACCTCTTGTACGAGGAGAAGAAGTCCACGATCTCGGGACAGGGCACCACTGAGCGCAGCGCCCCGCGGTGAACCGCCCCGTCGACCCCAGAGGCGCGGCGGGAGCGCCCCAGGGGCCCGGAGACCCGTGCCGCGAGGGCTGCGCTGATGTCCACCCCCGCAGGGGGAGCCGCGGCGCGCAACAATGACGACGCCGCGCGCGACGCGTCGCTGCCCTGCGCCGGAGATGTCAGATCAAGACATCACTCTCCAACAGATACACCGGGCGCATGGTCATGGCGTTTTCCGCGCCGCCTGCCCTTGCAGCTTCTGCAGCGCCTGGGTCATGCCTTCCACCGTATCGGGCAGGTCAGTGTGCCCGGGGACATCCCACGCGCCTGCCGACGCCCGCAGGGCGTCAGTCTGCTCCAGGCGCGCAAGTTCCCGGCGCGCCGCCTCCACGAAGAACTGGCTCCGCCGTCTTGGCCCGACGCGCCGATCCACCGCGTCCAGAAGGTCCCGGGGCGCACGAATCGGCGTCACCTTGGACTCGGACATCGGACCCACCCCTCACATTACACATTGTATCCTGGATCTCGCAGTGTCAGGCGGACGCCGCTGGCGCAGAAGGACCCCGCGACGCGAGCGGGTGAGGGCGTGGCGAGGGGCCGGCCCCTGGGCACCAAGGCGACCGGCCGCCCCTTTGCGAAAGTCAGGTTGCATATCGGTCTGTCCTTGCGTTCCATGTCCGGCTTCCGCGGCCCGCGGGACAGGCGCGGGCGGGCACGTGCGGTATGGCGATCGGGGCCAAGGCCCCAGCGCGTCTCCCGACGGCCTCCCAGCGATAAAGCGTGCGAACGGAGCTGCAAGGCGCTCTGCCGCCTGCCCAGTCGAGACCGCCTGTTTGGTACCCATGTTCGCCGCATCCTGCCCATGGCGAGGAATGGCAAGAACCAAAGACTGGTCCGACAGCGACCAGCACTCTTCGCAGGAGATCCTGTTTCGAGGCGGCGACTGGCAATCCCCGCATCCGCCCCGGTATGCCGACATCAGCCTCGGTGGGTGGCGCCAAGCTCGGTGACGGCGGCGATCAGCAAGTCGGCGGCCTGCCGCACGTCCGCCTCTGTGGTGAAGCGTCCCAACGATAGCCGTACCGCCGTGAGGGCCTCGTCTTTCGCCAAGCCCATGGCCAGCAACACCCCAGACGGCTCGGTCCGGCCGGCGTGGCAGGCCGAGCCGGTCGAGGCGGCGATGCCGGGGGCGGCCGCGAGCAGGTCCTCGCCAGCGACTCCGGGCACGCCCACGTTCAGCGTGTTGGGCAAGCGCCGCTCCGGGTCGCCATGCAGCCGCAGCCCGGGAATGGCCGCCACGAGCCGCCGCCACAGTTCGTCGCGCAGTCCCTGCAGCCGGCGCCTCTCCTCTTCCAGGTGCTCCTGTGCGAGCGCGCAAGCCTTGCCAAGCCCGACGATACCCGCCACGTTCTCCGTTCCCGCCCGGCGCCCGCCCTCGTGGCCGGCGCCGTGGATCACGGGCTCCAACTTCAGGCCGCCCCGGACGAACAAGGCCCCCACGCCCTTGGGGGCGTACACCTTGTGCCCTGCGACCGCCAGCAGGTCGACAGCGAGGTCATGGACCCGTACCGGGATCTTGCCCACGGATTGCGCCGCGTCAGTGTGAAAGGCGACCCCACGCCCCCGCGCCGCGGCCGCGATCTCGGCCACCGGCTGCACGGTGCCCACTTCGTTCTGGGCGTGCATGACGCTG
Source organism: Bacillota bacterium (assembly GCA_021797775.1). Lineage (GTDB taxonomy): Bacteria > Bacillota > Sulfobacillia > RBS10-35 > JAJYVN01 > JAJZZC01. The sequence goes on along the minus strand of JAJZZC010000212.1, from coordinate 6,731 downwards.
ACGAGCACGGTGTCGTCGCGGAGTGCGCGCCCGACGGCGGCAGGGTCCACCCGGCCGGTCGCGTCAACGGGCACTACCGTCAGCGTGAACCCGTGCCGGCGTTCCAGGTAGCGGCAGGTATGCAGCACGGCCGGATGCTCTACGGCGGTCGTTACGATGTGCCGCCCCCGGTCCCGCCAGGCAAACGCCACACCGCAGATGGCGAGGTTGTCGGCCTCGCTCCCGCCGCCGGTAAAGACGATCTCGTCCGGTTCCGCGCCAAGCAACTCGGACACCTGGCGCCGCGCGTGCTCCACCGCCTCGCGCGCGGTCTGCCCGTAGGCGTGCCCGCTGGAGGGATTTCCGAACTCTTGCTCCAGATAGGGGCGCATGGCGGCGAAGACGGCCGGATCGACCGGCGTGGTCGCGTTGTAATCCAGGTACACGGGCCGCTCAGGAGTCATGCGGAAACCTCCTCACTCTCTGGACCAGGGGCTCCGCGGACAACGCGCTATGGCACCACATCCAGGCCGCCAGCGGGCCCCGTTAACACCTCGCCGATGTCCGCCGCCGCCACCCGTCCCGCGGCCAGCGTGGCCAACAGTGTCTCCACACGGTCCGCCGGTACGGCGATGAGCAGGCCGCCCGAGGTCTGCGCATCGCAGAGCAGCGTCCGGGCCTCGGCCGACACCGCGGGATGCCAGTGCACCTCGTCGCGGAGCAGGCGGTAGTTGCTCTGGGTGCCCTGGGAAACCGCGCCCGCGCGCAGCAGGTCCCATGCGTCCGGCAACACCGGGACCCGCGCGAGCGACACCCGGGCCCCGACGGCGCTCTGCTGCATCATGTCGCGCAGGTGCCCGAGCAGGCCGAATCCGGTGACGTCGGTGCAGGCGTGGGCACCCACCGCCTGCATAGCCTCTGCCGCCGCGCGGTTCAGCTCCGTCATGACGGGCCTCACCCGTGCCTCGATCTCCGCGCTGCCCCGCCCGTGCGTGAGGGCCGTCGTGAGGACGCCGACGCCGAGCGGCTTGGTCAGCACCAAGCGGTCCCTGGCGCGGGCGCCGGACTTGCGTACGACGCGGGCCGGATCCACCACGCCGGTGACGACCATACCGTACTTGGGTGTCGGGTCGTCCAGGGTGTGACCACCGGTGACCGGCACCCCGGCCTCCGCGGCCTTGGCCGCGCCGCCCCGTAGGATCTCCTGCAGGATGTGCAGCGGCAACATGCGAACCGGGAAGGCCACCACGTTGAGCGCGAACAGCGGCACGGCACCCATGGCGTAGATGTCGCTCAGGGCATTGGCCGCGGCGACTTCGCCGAAGGCGCGCGGATCGTCAAGCACGGGGGTGATGACGTCCACCGTCTGCACCACGGCGAGATCGTCCCGCAGGCGGAAGGTGCAGGCATCTTCACCCACTCCGGTGAGAACGCGCGGGTTATCCAGCGTCGGCAAGTGCTTCAGGACCTCGACCAGGTCCTGCGGGCCCACCTTGCACGCTCAGCCGGCGCCCGGCGAGTAGGCGGTCAGCCGCAGTAGGCTCTCCATGCACACCGTCACCCCGCTGCAGCATAGCGCACCCCAGGTGCCACCAGCATGCAGTCTTGCGCTAACGTCATGTGAATGGTGCATGATGACGGCAGTCAAGCCAGAGGGGATGGGTGGCGTGGCCGCGGACACACTCCCGGATCTGGACCTCGGGGCCCTCCAGGCCTTCTACCAGGTCGCTCGGCTCGGCGGTTTCTCGCGCGCGGCCGACGCGCTCCATCGCAGCCAGCCTGCCGTCTCACGGCAGGTGCAGGCACTGGAAGCCACTCTGGGGTGCCCGCTCTTCGCCGAGCGGCGCCCGCGGGTCGTCCTGAGCGACCCGGGGCGCGCCCTGTTCGCGTATGCCGAGCGCATCCTCCGGCTCTGCGGCGAGGTGGTCGAGACCATGGAGGAACTCCGGAGCCTGGGCCGTGGGCGCGTGCGGCTGGCGGCGAGCACAACCCCCGGCGGATACATTCTGCCCGCGCTGCTGGCCCGCTTCACCGCACGCTACCCGAGAATAGATGTTCACCTCGCCGTGGCCCGCAGCGCGGAGGTGGCGCGCCGGGTGGCCGCCCGCGACGCCGACATCGGCGTGCTGTCCGAAGGCATGGCCGGCCCCGAGTGTTTCGTCCAGCCCTTCGTGGCGGATGAACTGCTGCTGGTCGGCGCCCCTAGACACGGCCTCGCCGGGCGTGCGGCGACCGCCGGGCTCTTGGCCGCTGAGACGTTGCTGCTTCGAGAGGAGGGTTCTGGCAGCCGTCAGGCGGTCGAAGCCCACTTGGAGCAGGAGGGGTTGCAGTTCGGGCGCCGGCTGACCCTCGGTTGCTCAGAGGGTATCAAGCGGGCCGTGGCGGCCGGCATGGGCCTTGGCTTCCTTTCGCGCTTCGTGGTGGCGGGCGAACTGTCTCGAGGGGCGCTCGTGGTCGTCTCGGCCGAGGCCAAGGCGCTGACGCGCGCGCTCCATATCGCCGTTCCCCGCGAGGCCCGCATGTCGCCCGCCGTCGCGGCCCTGCACGCCTTCCTCCAGCAGGGCGCCGCCTCCGCCGACGCTTATGCGCAATCCGTATGACCACCTCACCACTTTGGCATTGGACGCGGGATCTCAGTCCGCCTACCCTTTGAGTCGCGGCGATGCGGAGGGGGCTTGCCCTCAGGGTGGCCGCCCGTCCAGGGGGTGGGGTCCCGTTGAAGATCGGTGTGGTCCTCGGCACCAACGACCCGGAGACCGCATGGAACGCCTTCCGCTTTGCGGTCAAGGCGCTGGATTCCGAGCACGCGGTGCGGGTCTTCCTGCTCGGACCCGGCGTCGAGTGCGAGAGCATCCGGCAGGGCGCGTACGACGTTCCGGCCCAGGCACACGCATTCGCCGAGCGCGGTGGGGAGTTGCTGGCCTGCGGCACCTGCCTGCGCGCCCGCCGGATGGAGGGCTCCGACCTCTGCCCCGTCTCGACGATGCAGGATCTCGTCGATCTGACGGCTTGGGCGGACCACGTACTGACCTTTTGAACCTGCCTCACCCGAAGGGAGAGTGGTCGGAAATGCCGAGCCCGATCCCTGGGCGAACCCCCGCGGGGGCAATCGGGACTTGGACCTACCACCCCTCGCGGCAGCCTGTGCCGTCCGCCGACTTTCCGACCGTTCGCAAAGGGGCGGCCGGTCGCCTTGGTGCCCCGGGACCGGCCCCGTGCCACGACCGCATCCGCTCGCGTCGCGGGGTCCCTCTGCGTGGCGGAGCCCGCCTGACACGGCGAGCGTCAGGTTGACGTGTCCGCCGGAGGAGGGAGCCGGGCATGGCGCCACCCTCGGTCGTGGCGACGGGGCCGGCCTCCGGCCCCCAAACGAAGCCGCTGGACGAGCCGCGCATCCGGCGCTGGATCGCGTGTCAGTGCGCCGGGGCCGATCCCGTGTTGGACACCGGCTGCGGCGCGGGGGAACTGTGTGCCGACCTCGCGCGGCGGGGTCATCGCGTGACCGGGGTCGACCGGGATCCCGCCCAGTTAGCGGCGGCGCGCCGGACGGTCCCGCCGGACGAAGGGCACCCTGGGCCAGAGTGGCTGCCCGAAGACGGGGAAGTGCTCGGCCATCTCGCCGACGGGACTTTCGGGGCGGCGACGCTGGTCTTCGCGCTGCACCACATGGTCGATCCCCCGGCCGGTCTGCGGGCCGCTTGGCGAGTCCTCCGGCCCGGCGGCCGTCTCCTGGTCGCCGAGATGCTGCCCAAGGGACCGGATGCCGGCGACCTCTGCCACCGCATCGGCCTTACGCAATGGGTGTCGTGGCTCATCGCCCTGGGCCCTGCGGAGTTGCGCTTGCTCGCACCCGCGGACGAGGAGTGCCTTCTGGTCAGGCTGGGCAGGGCGGAGCACTGAGCGGGGCACCATCGGAGCGGAGCGCTGGAGGGGAGGATGTCTCGTGGACAAGCGGACTGTGCTGGTTCTCGGGGGCGGAACAGGTGGGCTCGTGGCCGCCAGCGTACTGCGCCGAGAACTGGCGCCCGAGGATCGCGTGGTGCTGGTGGAACGGTCCCCCAAGCACACCTTCTGGCCATCCGTGCTCTGGCTGATGAGCGGCAGCCGCAGGGCCGAACAGGTGCAGAGGGACCTCCTGCCGGTGGCCCGCCGCGGGATCGAAGTCCGCCACGGTGACATTACGGAGATCGACCCGGAACGGCGCCGGATCGTGGTGGACGGCGACATGTTGGCGGGTGATGCCCTCGTGGTCGCCTTGGGCGCCACGCTCGTCCCGGAACGCGTGCCGGGACTGGCCGAAGCCGGAGGCAACTTTTACACCGTTGAGGGCGCCATGCGGATCCACGACCAGATCTCCAACCTCCAGCGGGGCCGCGTAGCCGTACTCGTGGCGGATGTGCCGTTCAAGTGCCCGGCCGCGCCGTACGAAGCCGCCATGCTGCTGGAAAGCCTGCTGCGGCGTCACCACGTCCGTGACGAGACGACGGTAACCGTTTATGCCGCGGAGCCAGCGCCCATGGCGGTGGCCGGACCGGCGGTCTCGCAGGGTGTGGTGGAGGTTATCGGGCGGCGCGGCATCGACTACCGACCGAGCACCAAGGTGACCCGGGTCGATCCCGCGGCGAAGCGTCTGTACTTTGACTCCGGCCAGGAGGCGGACTTCGATGTCCTAGCGGTGGTGCCGCCGCACGCGGCCCCAGAGGCGGTGCGCAACTCCCCTCTCGCGGGCCCCAACGGCTGGATCGCCATTGACCCCGCCACGTGCGAGACCCGCTTCGCGAACGTCTTCGCCATCGGTGACGTGACGACGGTCCCGCTGAAGCTGGGCAAGCCGCTGCCGAAGGCGGGCGTCTTCGCCGGCGGTCAGGCCGAGGTCGTGGCCCACACCCTCGCCGCCCGGCTGCGTGGGCGCGGACGCGAGCAGCGCTTTGACGGCCACGGGGAGTGCTTTATCGAGATGGGCGGCGGCGTGGCCGGGTTCGCCCGCGGCAACTTCTACGCCGAGCCGGTGCCCCAGGTACAGATGTTCCGCGCCGGGCGGCATTGGCACGCGGCCAAAGTCGCCTATGAGCGCAACTGGTGGCGCTCCTGGTTCTGACGGGGCGATACCGGCCTCGCGCCCCGGCGCTCCGAGGGCGAATGGCGCCTGGACCGCGTCTACGACTGCGCCCGGAAGGGTGGGAGTTGATGGTTCACGTGGAGGTCCAAGCGAATGCCGCCCGCGCGCGCGTAGAGCCCGGCGCACTGGGTGAGCGCCAAGCCGAGCGCCGACGCCACGGACGCCGGGAAGCCCACGAGCGTGACTCGGAAGCGAACGGGGACCTCCGCGCGCGGGGCGGCTACGAGGGCGGAGCCGCGGCCAGCCAATAGCCCCCCCCCGCCTGCGGCGGCCAAGAGCGCCCGGCGCGTCCGGCCCCTGGTCCCTTCCGGCGCCGCCGTCGTGTGCACAGCCATCGCGGGTTCCCCCTCTCCGCCTTCCTCCCTCATGAACGGGCGCGCCGTCCGCCCCCGCGGCATCCCGCGCACGCTGCGGAGCCGCCACGTCGGGCCGGTGGGTGGGGCGTGTGGGGAGGCTCACGTCGGCGCCGCTGTCCCGGCATCGCGCGTCGACGATCCCACACGGCCTGCTAGTGCTGGCACATGGTCAACACATCTCTCCAGGGTAAGGACACTCCGAAGTGGCCCCGCCTGCCTCTCAGCGCCGCCTCCGCCGCCAAGCACCCATATACGTAGCCAGTCCGCGCCGGCATGCCCGGAAGGGGGAGGGTGTGCGGCGCGCGTGCGAAGAGTGCGTCCATGAGGGTGTCGTCGCTGAGTCGGGGCTCGACCAAGGCATACCATTCCGCCTGGTGAGCCTGGACCCAGCGATACGTCGCCTCCGGGACGAAGCAGTATTCCCATGCCGCCAGGCCGGGGCGCGCGCGCCGCGAGAAGGCGATGGCCAGCCCTTCCGTCGCCAGGCGTTCGCCGACTGTAGCCGTCAAGATGTGCGGTCCCCACACGGCCTCTCGTGCCCAATGGTGTGCCTCATGTGCGAGGAGCAGGCGGAGCCCGTCGCGGTTGGCGTCGACCGCTTCGAGGCAGAGGACCGTGGCGGTTTCTCCGTTGCGCGCGACGCTGTAGATGTTGGTACAATCGAGTCCCACGATCACATGGATCGGGATCTCCGGTAGGGGCGCATGCAACATGGCCATCAGCCCGGTGACGGTGCTGGGCAGCAACTCGGCGACGTCTGGACGCCGCTCCAACGCCTCGACCATCGTGCGGTAGCGCTGCCGGCCCAACTGACGTAGACGCGCGAGCGCCGCCTCGATGTTGGGATAGCCTTTGGGCACGAAGTGCATCTGCGTCAGGGTGTCCAGGTGCGGCTCAAGATAGAGGCGCGTATAGGCCCCTACCCAGTCGTGCTCGCCGCGACAGGCCCGGAAGGCCCTCACGAAGTCGCCATAGAGCCAGTGCCAGCGCATCGGATTCCTCCCGTTGGCGGGCCCTCCCGGTCTGGCGCCTCAGTTCCCAATCGCGGTCGCATCCGCCTGCTCTGGCCGGAGGCGGCCGAACTCGTCATGGATACCGGTGCCGCGGAGGCGTGATGCTCCGCTCGCGCGGTGGCGGCCGGCGGACCGTGCGAGCGCGGAGGGTGTCAACTGTTGGCCTGATACATCTACATATGATATCGGGTGTGGTATAATGAAGGCATGAAACTGAGCGCATGGGCGAAGGAGCAGGGCATCAGCTACCAAGCCGCATGGCGA
>JAJZZC010000211.1 GCA_021797775.1 Bacillota bacterium | reverse complement strand
AAAAAGGCGGGACCGACTCGCGCACCGCCGTCGGAGTAGGTCGCTGCGGGCGCCCCTACTACCGGTAGTGGCACCCGCGGCCTTTTTCGCAGGAGCGGACGGCATCAAAAAAATGACGCCGTGAACCGCGGCATTCCTGCTGGTCCACGGCACACAAATGATGGTCGGGGTGGGCAGATTTGAACTGCCGACCTCCTGGTCCCGAACCAGGCGCCCTAACCAAGCTGGGCCACACCCCGAAACTGTGCCTTGCAGTATACCGGACCAACGCGCTGATCGTCAATCGCCCGCGTGCGGCTCGCCGGGTGCCGGTGCTGGCCGGCGACATGCGACGGGCTGGCTCCGCGCACGGCCTCTCACGCTGCGGTCCTCAGGGGAGCAGGGCCCCCTCGACACCGCGCGGAGCCCCGCTCAGGCCGGCACCGGCCCCTGTGCGGCGACGGCGGCGAGGAGCGCCTCATGCACCAGGCCGTTGGTGCCCATCACCCCGCGCAGCCCCGCGTGCCAGTCCTGGCCCGTGAGGTCCGTGGCACGCCCGCCGGCCTCGCGTACCAGCAGCGTTGCAGCGGCGACATCCCAGGCATGCAGGTGGGGCTCCCAGAACCCGCTGAGCCGGCCGCAGGCGACATAGGCGAGGTGCAGGGCCGCCGAGCCGAAGTTGCGGACATTGCGCGAACAGAGGGTCACGGCGGTCAGGCAGCGTAGGGCATAGCGGCGCACGGGCTCCACCGGCGGGATTCCCGTGGCGAATAGGCCGTCCTCTGTCGTGGCCGGCTCGGCGGCGACCCGGATCGGCTGGCCGTTGCAGGTGGCGCCGCCACCGGCGCTGGCGGTGAACATCTCGCCGGCCACGGGATCGAAGACCGCGCCCGCCACCGGCCGGCCACGCAGGGTCAAGCCCACCGAGATGGTGAAGCCTGGCAGGCCGTGGACGAAGTTGGTGGTGCCGTCGATGGGATCGACGAACCAGACCAACTCGGCATCGCGCTCGCCCCCGCCCTCCTCGCCGAACACGGCGCAGCCCGGGCGCGCCTCGCAGAGCACCCGGCGGATGATCGCCTCCGCCTCTCGGTCCACCTCCGTCACCAGATCGCCGGGCGCCGCCTTCGACCCCACGTCCCGCGCCCGGCCCCATTGGGTGCGGGCGTGGCGCCCGGCCTCCGCGGCGGCTTGTGCGGCCAGTAACTCCTCCGCACGCCATGCATCCTCGGGCATGTCGGCGTCCTCCTCAGTCTCTATTCTCGCGCAACACAAAGCAGAGGGATGGCGGAATTCCCCGCCGCTCCCCCCGCCTCGCGGACAAACATCTGTCCCGCTTTCGCCCGCGGGAAGCCGCCTCCTGCACGTGGGCCGGCGTCGTCCCGGCAAAGCCCGACCGATTGGCGCGGCCGTCGGCTTCGCGGGGGGTTCTGAGGGTGGTTTCGGAAGGTGGCGATTGCTGCTACCCTGCCCCAGGATGCTCGTGTGGCAAAGGACGGCGCGGCCCGCCCATGCCGGCGCTGCGGCGTCCTGCGCGTACCCACGATGGCCCCCGCCCTCACCGGCTGGGGTGCGCCCCCCGCCCGCGCGGCAGGCCGCCATGCGGCGGCCGCCGGGAGCCCTGGGGTGGGGGCGCCCCCAGAGCGCCACGCGCGCCCGCCCCGCCACGCTCCAAGGGGCGGAGGCTAACGCGGGCGCCGTCAAGCGCCAGTTTGATGGCGGCAGCCGCAACCTCGATCGCGGAGCGCTCCTCGGCGAGATCCTGCGCCAGGTCGACGAAACCCGACAGGTCCCCCTCTAACGCGTCCAGCAACTGTCGCCGGAAGGAGTCCCGTGCGGCGAGCGCCACCTCGCCGGGCGAAGGCAACGGCCGGCGAGCGATGCGGGCCTGCGTCACGCGCGCGATCTGCCGCAGCAGGTTCATTTCGCGCAACTGTACCAAGGTCAGCGCGACCCCGACCCGGCCCGCGCGGCCCGTTCGCCCGATGCGATGCACATAGGCTTCGGGCGACGCGGGAATGTCGTAGTTGATGACGTGCGTGACGGCTTCGACGTCCAGCCCGCGGGCTGCCACGTCCGTCGCGACCAGGAGCGGGCTCTGCCCTTCACGGAAACGGGCCAGGGCCCGCAGCCGCTGCGACTGCGCGAAGTCGCCGTGAATCGCCTCGCAGGGATAGCCGCGCGCCTGCAGAATCGCGGCCAGTTCGTCCACGCCGCGCTTCGTTCGGCAGAAGATGATCGCCCGGCCCACGTCTTCGACATCGAGGATGCGGCAAAGCGCCTCGCTGCGCTCGACCCCGCGCAGTTCGTAGTAGTGTTGGGCGATGGAGGGCGCCACGAGGCGCTCGGGCATGACGTGCAGGTGCACCGGGTCGCGCAGATAGCGCTGCGCCAGCCGGCGGATGGGCGCCGGCACCGTCGCGGAAAAGATCGCGGTCAGGCGCTCGGCTGGGGCCGCCTGGAGAATGGCCTCGATGTCGTCGATAAAGCCCATGTCCAACATCTCGTCGCCTTCGTCCAGGACGAGGGTGCGCACCCCCGACAGCCGGAGGGTGCCGCGCCGGAGGTGGTCGAGGAGGCGCCCGGGCGTCCCCACGACGACATCGGCACCCGCGCGCAGGGCGCGGATCTGGCGGTCAATCGGCTGGCCCCCGTAAATGGCCGCTTCGCGTGTGCCGAGCTGCGCGCCGATGCGCGCGACCTCCTCCGCCACCTGCAGCGCAAGTTCGCGCGTGGGCGTGAGCACCAGGGCCTGGGGCCCCCGGCCGTCGGCATCGCAGCGCTGCAGGGCGGGGATCGCGAACGCCGCCGTCTTGCCCGTACCAGTCTGGGCCTGGCCGATGACATCGCGCCCCGCCAGCAGCAAGGGGATGGCCTGTACCTGGATGGGCGAGGGCTCCTCAAATCCCATGTCGGTCAGGGCTCGCAGGATGGACGGCGCAATGCCGAGGTCTTGGAACGAGGCCGCTTCGGGCAATCGACCCACTCCTCCGCTACACCTCATGCCGGCCGCGCCGGGCGGGCACGGCGGAGCCCCTTGGTCTCGCCCCCCCTCTGCGAGGGGGACCCGCACCGTGTTCCCCGGTTCCCGCGTCGTGCCCGGAGGCGCGCCATGTGCCGCCCGCCTCCCCGTGTGCCCCCGCTGCGGCGCGGCAGATGGCCACCCCGAGGGTCCCGATCGTGGCGCCCGCTCCGCGCGTCCCCTCACCGGGCGCCGCAAGGTGTGCGGTCTCCGCCGCCAGGGTTGCGGCACGGGGGTGCGGGCGTCGGGTCCCCCCGGCTCACCCGTCCTCTGCCATGGTTCCACGCCCGCCTGCTCGTGCCAGCCAAGCGCGTGGCAAAGGTTTCGGACAGCCTGTGGCCCGCCGTCACGGGGAGGGGGCGGTGCCCGTGGTACGTCGCACGGCAGCCGCCGCAGGCACGCCAGCCGGCGCTCGGCCGCGAGAGTGCTCGCGGGCTCGCGCCGGCGCAGGACACCCCGTCACGCCACCTCGAGCGCCACCACCTCCGAATGGCTCCCACCCACCGGCACCAGGACCATCCCCTGCGCGGCGGAGAGGCCGCCCCAGACCGCCCCGGGGAAGTGCCACTCGCCGACCAGCTGCCCGGTCGAGGCGCGCAGGGCGAGGACGTCGCCGGAGTCATCGGCCACGAAGACGAAGGCCCCCATCACCACCGGGGCTGCCTCGATCACCGCGGGCAGGGGGTGCGCCCAGAGCGCCCGCCCCGTCGAGGCGTTGAGCGCGACCAGTTGGCCGTACGGCTGGGTCGCCTTGGCGCCGACCAGCGGCGAATTCATCGTGGGCACGAACAGCCTGCCGTTGGCGTAAGCCGCGGTGGCCACGATGGTCGTGTAGGTGTGCGCGGGTGCGAGGTGCGCCTGCCAGAGGGGCTTGCCGGAGTGGGCGCTCAACGCGTAATAGGTTGCGTTCTTCTCGCCGTCGCCGGCCGCGAGCCCGCGGGTGGTGGGAAACAGGTTGACCGAGGCGATGAAGTCCAGGTCGTAGCGATCGTGGGAGATGGTCTGGTGGTACCAGGCGATGCGTCCGCTGGCGGCATGGAACGCCACCATGCTGTCACTGTACAGGTCAGGCCCTGGTGGCGTGTGGCCGGGGGCCGTGGTGTTGTACCGTTCGGGCGTCGGGTTACCCGTCGCAACGTAGACGAGGCCACGCCCCGGATCGACGGCGGCCACGGGGACGACGCTGGCCCCGCCCCCCTTGTAGTGCACCATGGATACATCCCAGAGGCGCCGCCCGCTGCGCGCGGAGAGCGCCACCTCGCGTCCCTGCTCGGTGGGCGTGTCCACGGCGCTACTGACGCCCACGAACACCCTGCCGCCCCAGACCTGTGGCCCACCCCAGAGGAAATTCGTCTGCCCGGGGCGGCGGACGCTCGTCTGCCAGATGACGGCGCCGTTACGGGCGTCCAACGCGTACACCCGCGTATCCGCACCCGACACGAACACGGCTCTCCCCGAGACGGCGGGCGAACCGGCGAAACCCACCGCCCCGTAAGCGGTGGTGGCGGCGGACGGGAAGGTACGGCGCCACAGCACCGCCCCCGTGCGCGCCAGCACCTTGTACACGACCCCGCCCCAGGAGTCGAAGTAGATGTCCGCGCCAGCCTCCACGGGCGGGGAGCCGACCATGCCCGCCGTGGGCACCGTCCAGACGACGTGCAGGCGGGCCACCTGACCGGCCGTCAGGGTGTTCGCCGGGCTCGGCGCGGCGGAAAACGTGTTTTCTAGGTTCATGCCGTAACAACCGCACGGATGGACCTGCGTCACCGGACCGCAGGCCGCCGTGATCCCGGCCAACACACAGGACGAGATCACCGCGATCAGCCGCTTCCACCGCCGCAAGCGGTGACCCCCTCCCCCGCGCGAGACCAACGGTCGGCACTGTAGCACTTGCTGAGAGGAAACGTCCATCCTAGATGGAGACGGCGGCAATTGAGCGTGCCCGGCGCACGCCGAGGAAGGGCCGTTGGCGCGCGACCCGCCGACTGGAAGCCACGGCCGGCAAAGTGCTCCGCTGGCCCCGCCGGAGGCGCCGCGCAACGAGCCGCCGCCGGGCCCAGGCCCGCGCCGGCCGCGCGGCCGTCCCGCTACCGGGCCGGCGCCGCTGCCCGTCCGCGGCGACGGGCCGTTGTGTGGAGGCGCCGTTCGGCTGCCGCCGCCTGGGCGCGACGGGAACCAACCCCCTGGCCGGCCACTGGCGCACGGGCCTCCCCGGCCACCGGGGCGGGCAAACGGCCAGGGATCGGCGGGAGGGACGGGCGTCCCGCGGCGGGTGCACCCCGTGCCGAGCCGCCGCCGCCTCGCGAAAACACTTGCGCCCCAAAGGAACGCGCCTTCGAGGGGGAATGGGCCCGAGGGCCCAGACCCGTGCCCCCCGTCCGGGGCCTGTTTCCCGCGGCCGGAATGGCGTCACCCCGCAAGGCAGCGGGGGGGCGCAGGTCGCCGCCAGGCGTCCGCCGAACCCCCACAGGCGGGGCCGCCCGGCGTGCGGCCGCGACGGGGAACGCAGGGCCTGCGGCTACGCGGCGGCCGGTCCGCTCCCGGGCCCCGGACGAGAGCGATGCCCGGTTTGGGGTGTGGACACCGAATTGTCGGACGGGTCACCCTCGGCTGACCAACCATCCGGTGCGGGCACCGCGCGGCAAGTAGCCGACCCGTTGGCCGCGCGCCGCGACGGCGACTCGCGAGGCGCTGAGCGGTTGGGCGCGGGAGGCCCTGCCGGCGAGCGGGCCGCGGTCACGGTTCCCGCCCCGCTGGCGGCTGAGCCTCCCTCCGCGCCATCCGCCGCCCCGCCGGGTATCCGCCCCTCACGAGTCGCGCGGCCTTGGCCATACGCCCTCTGGCTGGCCGTCGTCGCCGCCGCCTTCCTCGGGCCGACCGCTGGCCTGCTGCACGACGCCTGGCTCTTCTGGGTCCACGCGCGCGACTCCGTACGCTATCTGGGACAGATCGACTACGGCGAATCGCCCCTGCTGGCGCAGGCCGTGCTCTGGCTACGGGGGCACCAGATCTACCACAACGACGCCCACCCGCCGTTTTCCGTGGGCAACTACACGCCGCTCTTCACGCTGCTGACGGCCGCGGTCGTCCACTTTGTCGGGGTGCGGCTCGGCGCTGGCCGCGCCATCTCGGTCGCGTCCAGCCTGGCAACCGCCGTGTGCATCGGCCTCTGCACGTGGGAGAGCGCTCGGCTGCCCCGCTTCCTTGGACGAGGGCGCCCGCAGCCCCGCTGGGCCGTCCCGCCGCGCGGATTCACCCTGCTCGGCGCCGTCTCCGCGGGCTGCGTCTACCTCGCGGCGCGCTTTGTCTGGGGTTGGGGTGTGCTCGGGCGCGTCGACGCCCTGGCTGTCTGCTGCTCGCTGTTCGGGGTGTGGTGGGTGTTGCGCACGGCGTGGCGGCCGGCGGGCCCGCGCGATCCCCTGCGCTGGGCGGCGCTCTGGTTCCTGCTCGCGGTCTTCACCCGGCAGGACGCCATCGAGGGCGCCGCCGCCTCCATCCTGTCGCTGCTCCTGACCGACCGGCGGCGCGTGCTCCAGCTGATCGGGCCCCTGCTGGCTGGAGGGCTCACCGGCGTGGCCGCCCTGCTGGCCGTGAGCCGGGGCCAGTTCTTCGTGCACGTTTTTCTCTACAACATCAACCGGTTCTCCTGGACCACCGTGCGCTCGATGTGGGGCTACTGGCAGGGTGGCGCCGGCGGGCGCGTACTGCTCGACCTCGGGGTGCTCGGCGCCATCTCCTGGCTGCTCGGCGGCGGGCAGCCCCTGCCGGCACTGCTGCTCCTCTGCTCGACCGCCACCTCGCTGACGGTGGGCAAGATCGGCAGCAGCATCAACTACTTCCTGCCGCTGATCGCGGCGTGCTCCTGGTGCACCGGACTGCTGCTGGTGCGGGCCTTGGGCGTGGCGGCGGCGGCCCCCGCGACCGTGCGCTGGGTGCCCCTCGCCCTGGCGGCTGTACTCGCGGCGTGGGTCGGCGGCCGCCCACCGGCGTGGGCCCAGCCGGTGGGCGCGCTGCTCCCCCCGTTTGCCGACCTGCTGCGCGCGGCGGCCTCCCCTGGCCAAACCCTCGCGCACGGCCTGCAGACACCGGGCTGGGCGTCGACGCCCACGGCGCAACCGGGCCCACAGTGGCACCAGTTGATCGACCTGGTGCGCGCCACGCCGGGTCCGGTGGTCAGCGAGGACATGTCCTTCGTGGTCCTCGCCGGCAAGCCGCTGGCCTTCCAGCCCTTTGAACTGACGCAGGCGGCCGCCAGCGGGTGGTGGAACCAGAACCTGTTCGTGCGCAGGCTGCTGGCCGGCGACTACTCGCTGGTGATCCTGCCGGTGAACGTAGCGGCGGGCCAGCAGCCCAACTCCTCCCGCTGGTCGCCAGAGATGGCCGCCGCCATCAGCCAGGCGTACGTACCCGTCGGCTACCTGCATGGCAACTGGGTGTACCGCCCGCGGGCCGAGGCGTCCCTCGGCCTCCGACCCGGGGTGGCCGCGGTAGCGGCGGGCTGAGAGCGCCACAGAACCGTGGGTCGCTCAGGGGGCACCCTGAGCGACAGGGCAGGGGGCACCGCGCGCGCACCGGCTGCCGTGGGCCTGCGGCGGCGGGCGAGCGTGCCGCCCGCCGTACGCCCGCCACCAAGCGGCGACGGCTGCGGCCGAGGTGGCGGCCCGTGCGCGGCCGGCCTTCTCCGCCACGCCGGCTGCCATGGCCTCACGGCCGCCTCCACGGCGCAAGCCCGCCGCGGAAGAACGCCACCCGGCCGCGGGACAGGGCAGAGGCATGCGTGCGCGCGGGTGGAAGAAGCGGGGCACGGAGCGGTACCGCGACCGCTCAGAGGAGGATGATGACCCTTGTCCAGCGCAATGCGGAACCCGCGGTGGAAGACGAGCGTAGGCATCTGGGCCTTCGGCCCGGCGGGGACGCGCTTCGTGCCCGGGGGCTACCACCCCGAAATGGTGCGCCTGCCGGTCGAAGATCGCGTGCAACTCGCCGTGGAAGGCCTCGGCCCGCTGGTGCACGGTTACGAGTTTCACTACGGCAGTGAGATCACCGAGGAGAATCTGCCGCGGATCCAGGCCGCCCTGGGCCAGGAGCACGACATCTACTGCATCTGCTACGGGCTGGTGCCCAACCCGCGCTTTAAGCTCGGTGCGCTGGCCAATCCTGACCCCGCCCTGCGCGCTGAAGCCTTGGCGCACCACCGCGCCGCCATCGACTTGGCGGCCGCGGTCGGCGCCCGCTACATCATCTGGCCGGGCAACGAGGGCTACAACTACAATTTGATGCGCGACTGTGCCGCCACCTGGGGCCACTTCCTGGAAGGGCTGCAGGGAGCGGTGGAGCATGCCGCCCGCCGCGGCGTCACGGTCTACCTGGAGCACAAGAACTCAGAGCCTGCGATGCAGATCCTGATGCGCAACGTCGGGATGGCGCTGTTCATCATTTACAAGCTGCAGACGATGGGCACCGACGTCAGCCGGCTGCAGGTCAACATGGACTGGCAGCACCTGATCATGAACAATGAGCCACTCGGGGAGTTCGCCGCCCTGCTGCTGCGTGAGGGCCGGATGGGCCACCAGCACGCCAATTCCGGCTGGGGCTCCTTCGACGACGACAACATGACCGGGGCCTCCTTCATTGAGCAAACGGTCGATCTGGCGCGCGTGCTGGCCGAGGGCGGCTACACCGGCCGCATCGGCTTCGACCTCTACCCCTACACCGAGGACACCGTCGCCGCGGTCCGGCGCTCCGTCCTGCAGTGGGAGTTCCTCACCGACGTGGCGCTGCGCATCGACGGCGAGCGGCTGGCGGCCGCCAAGCAGAAGGCCGACGCGGTGGGGGCGTACAGCGCGTTCTTTGAGGCGCTGGGCCTCACCCGGGAGTTCGAGGAGCGCGTCGTCGCGGACTACCGCGCGCGGTGAGGGGGTGGGGCGGGCGTCTCGCCCGCCCCACGCGCCGCCCCAGGCGGTCCGCCGCCCCCGGCAGGGCCGCGGCGTTCTCGGCAGACGGCCTCAGCGACAAGGGCTAGCAGCGGTTGGCGACAACTCGGGGCGTACGGCGGCTCTGGGGAGCCCCTCCGT
>JAJZZC010000021.1:30395-39572 GCA_021797775.1 Bacillota bacterium | reverse complement strand
CTGTCAGCCTGTCTTCGCGCCTCAGCGGCCCGCCACCGCCATGCCGCTACGGTATATGCGGTGCCCGCGGGCCGCGTGCCCGGATGGCAGAGAGCGTCCCCGTCCCCCACTGCTCGCCTCGGCACCCCCCCCTTCGCTTTCGCACCCCCGCTCGCACGCACTAGCGCTGCGCGCGCCCCTACCGTGGCTCGTGCAGCCGGCAGACGGTGATGATCTCGTCCTCCAGCGCGTAGACAGTTACCAAGAAGGTGACGGTCACCACAACGACCCTGCAGTCCGGGTCCACGCTGGCATTGCAGTCGAGGTCGCGAATCTTGACGCGGGCCTCCATGTGGTGGTGGCCATGCCAATCGCCCTCCATAGGGAAGGGGATGCGCGTCCGGTAAAAAACGATGGTACGCAACCGCCGATCACCATGCTCGGTGTCGACGCGGACCGCAATACGCAACAGCGCCGTCACGTCCCAAGCGTCGTCCCGCGCCTCCACGCGAGCCTGGATCACGTCGGCGTGGCAACGGTCGACCTCTTTGACCTTGGTGAAGACCCGCAGGCTGCGCACGACCTCACCCGCCTGGGTCGCGCGGTCCCGCACCACGTCCGTCAGGATCTCGGTGGGCATACAGTGCGGCGCGGCACCTGCGCCTTGTGTGCTCATGTCCTGTTCCCTCCTCTGGGAGGCGGGGCCCGGACAAGGCTATGTCGGTGGCGGGCGTGGGGTGACGACGCAGCGCGGGGGGCCACTTCGTGCTCGGTGAACAGCCTAAGCGAACCGCCGTGAGCGGCATCGGCGAACACCACGGCGATCGGACCCCGGCGAGCGGCGGTCTAGCCCGCCGCCGAGGCCCCAGCAGGAGCCCGTGTGGCATAAGCGGTGCGCACGTGGCCAGCGACCGAGCCCCGCGCCGAGCGTGGCACCCTGGCAGCGGCCCGCACCGGAACGAACCTGGGGCGGAAGGAAGTGGCTTCCGGATCCCCGAACCCGACCGCGCGCGGCCAAGGGTCGGTCCGCGCAGCAACCCTGAATCTCGCAGCGTCAGGCGGACGCCGCTGGCGCAGAAGGACCCCGCGACGGCAGCGGGTGAGGTCGTGGCGAGGGGCCGGCCCCTGGGCACCAAGGCGACCGGCCGCCCCATTGCGAAAGTCAGGTTGGTACGCCGTCCGCCTCGCGGCAGAGGGCGATCGCGCCGCCGGTTCGCCACGCCGATGCGCGCCAACCTGGTCGGCAGCGCGTTTTCCGCCAGCGCGGACCTCTTCGCAGAGGCCCGCGACCCTCCGGGTGCGCTCAAGCGCCGACGCTCGTCCGCGCCACGAGCGAGCCCTCAGGGGCGTCGCGTGCCACCCGGCCCGGAGCGCCAGATGGCACGCGACGCCCCCGCAGCCCACCGAACCGGACGAGCCCGACCACTCTGGCCGCGCAGCACCTCCACGCGACGCCCGAACACAGCGGGACCTCCGTAGGCGTCCGTATGCGAACCATCGTACGATGGACCGTCGTGGAACGTCAACCAGGGGCGTGCCGCCGTCCAGCCCATCCCCCCAGTGGCCGGTACGGCGCAAGAGAGGCCGGCGCACGCACGGACGTGCCGAGAGCAGGCGGGCGCGGCGCCTCCGCCTCCCCCACGTCGGACGGTGGCTCCCCCGACGGTTCGGGGCGGCCGGCTAGTGGCGTGGGTCACGGCCGGTCCCCCGCGGCGTGGCCGCGTGGCGCCCGTTGCCCGTCCGCCCTCAGTACGATTGGAGCCGCGCGCTCCCTCCGACTGCACGGTGCGGTCGGTCCCCGCATCACCCCCCGGCCCGCAGCAGCCGCGCCACCTCGCGCGCGTGGTAGGTGATGATGGCGTCCGCGCCCGCGCGGCGGATGGCGAGCAGCACCTCAAGCGCCAACTCCGGTCCCGAGGCCCAACCGGCAGCCTCGGCTGCGCGCACCATCGCGTACTCGCCGCTGACGTTGTAGGCCAAGAGGGGGGCGCCGGTGCCGGCGCGCACGGCGGCGACCACGTCCAGGTAGGGCAGTGCCGGCTTGACCATGACCATGTCGGCCCCTTCGGCCAGGTCCAGGTCCACTTCGCGCAACGCCTGGCGGCGGTTCGCCGGGTCGAGCTGGTAGCCGTGCCGGTCGCCTTCGGCTGGGGCCGAATCCTCGGCGTCGCGGAACGGGCCGTAAAAGCCCGAGGCGAACTTCGCGGCGTAGGACAGCACCGCGACTCCGGCGTGGCCCGCGGCATCGAGCGCCGCGCGGATCGCCGCCACCCGGCCGTCCATCATGTCCGAAGGCGCCACAACGTCAGCCCCGGCCTTGGCATGGGACACCGCGACCCGCGCGAGCAGCGGCAGGGTCGCGTCGTTATCCACGACGGGGCCGGCATCCCGGGCCGCGCCCGGGACGCCCGGGGCCGCCAGAACCCCGCAGTGGCCGTGGCTCGTGTACGCGCACAGGCACACGTCGGAGAGGAGCAGCGCGCCCGGCACGGCGGCGCGGATGGCGCGCAGCGCAAGCTGCACCGCCCCCTCGGGGTCCCAGGCGCCGCTGCCCTGCGCGTCCTTGCGGCCCGCGGGCGGCTGCCCGAACAGCAGGAAGCAGCGGACACCCTCGCCCGCGGCCGCCGACGCCTCCGCCGCGGCGGCGTCCGGCGACAGGTGGAACTGGCCCGGCAGCGAGGCAATGGGCCGGCGCAGGCCCGTACCGGGCACGACGAAGAGCGGGTAGACGAACTGATCCGCGGCCAGGGCGGTCTCGCGCACCAGCGCGCGCATCCCGGCGCTCCCCCGTAGCCGGCGCAAGCGCAGCGCCGGAAAGGCGGCGCGGGGCAACGCCCCGGCCGCGTGGCCGGCCCCGCCGGACGGCCCGCGCCCTGCCGCGGGATCGCCCCACACCTCGCCCTGGGGCGCGCCAGTGAGCCCTCCCCGCCCCGGCACCTCGGGCACCGCGCCCTGGGAAGCCGCGTCTCCCACGCTCACTCCCCCCCGTCGCCCCAGAGGCCGAGCAGGGCTGATGTCATGCCGGCCATGCTGGCCTCCCCCGCCACGGCGTCGACGCGCAGGCCTAGAGCCTCCGCCGCCCTGGCCGTGACCGGGCCGATGCAGACTACCTTGGCACGGGCGCAGAGATCCCGCCCGGCCTGCCCCGCAGCGTCCAGGAAGTGGCCCACCGTGGCGGAACTGGCGAAGGTTACGGCGTCAGCCCCTTCGGCCAGCAGCCGCTGGGCCGAGACCTCGGCCGCGGGGTCGGGCCCGGCCTGGTAGACGATGGTCTGGCGCACGTCGCACCCCGCCTTCTGCAGCCGGGTGACCAGGACGTCACTGGTGGGGAAGCCGCTGACATAGAGCACCTTCTGCCCCTCGTAAATCTGCGGCTGCAGCGCGCGCGCCAGGTCGGCCGCGGTCGCGCGCTCCGGGACGAGATCCGCGTTCAGCCCGTACTTGGCGAGCTCGCGCGCGGTGGCCGGGCCCACGCACGCGATCCGCGTCCCCGCCAGGGAACGCGCGTCGAGCCCGCGGGCGCGCAGGCCGTCGAAGAAGGGCGGCAGGGCGTGCGCGGACGTGAAGCAGACCCACCAGAAGGTGGCGATGTGGGTGATCACCCAGTCCAGATCCTGCGGGTTGGGGTTGTTCTCGATCGCCAGCACCGGGAGCTCCACCGGCTCGGCGCCCAACTGCCGCAGGGTGGCGGCCAAGTCGGAAGCCTGCTCGCGCGTACGCGTGACCACGATGCGCCGCCCAAAAAGCGGCTTGCGCTCGTACCACGCCACCCGCTCGCGCAGGCGCACCACCTCCCCGACCACCAGCGTGGCCGGGCTGGCCAAGCCTGCCGCCGCCGCCTTCGCCGGCAGGTCGCGCAGGGCCGCCGTCACAACGCGCTGCCGTGGCGTCGTGCCCTCGGCGATGAGCGCGGCCGGGGTGTCCGGAGCACGGCCGCCAGCGGTGAGGCCCTCGACGATGCGCGGCAGTTCCGCGACCCCCATCAGCACGACCAGGGTGTCCGGCTGCCGGCCGTACGCCGACCAATCCACCGCCGGCGCCGCGCGGCCCGCGCGCTCGTGCCCGGTGATCACCGCAAACGAGCTGGCGGCGTCGCGGTGGGTCAACGGGATGCCGGCGTAGGCCGGGGCCGCGACCGCGGACGTCACGCCGGGAACCACCTCAAAGGGGATGCCTGTGGCCTGCAAGGCCAGGCACTCCTCGGCGCCCCGCCCGAAGACGAACGGATCGCCTCCCTTGAGGCGGACAACGTGCAGCCCACGGCTCGCGCGCTCGACCAGAGTACGGTTGATGTCGGTCTGGGTCAGGGCATGCGCCCCCGGACTTTTGCCGGCGAAGACCCGTTCGGCCTCCGGTGGGATCAGGGCCAGCAGGGCGGGATCGACCAAGCGGTCGTAAACCACCACGTCCGCCCGGGACAGGAGTTCGCGCCCACGCACGGTGAGCAGCCCCGGATCGCCAGGCCCAGCGCCGACCAGGTACACCCAGCCCTCGGTCGCCTCGATGGTGGTGTCGGGGATGCCCTGGTCGCTCAACGGAGACGCCAGCGAAGGGCCCACCGGCAGCGGCTCCGCGGGAGGCACGTCGGGGGTGGCCGGTTCCTGCTCGCCGTCCGGCTCGCCTGCAGCCGGGATCTCGTCCGGCTCAGCCACCGGTCCGTCCGTCCCCTCCGGCGCGCCCGAACCCGGCGCCGGATCCCCCGCGACAGCCGCTCCCTCCGGCTCGCCCGCTGCCGGGTGCTCCGCGGCGGGTGCCGCAGGGGCCACCGCCCCCCCTGCGGCGCCCACCTCGCTGCCCGCCTGGGGATTCCCCGTCGAATCCCCAGGCGCGGCCGGTGCCCCGGCATCCGGTAGCGCCGATCCTTGGCCGCCCGGCCTCACCGCGCCCGCGGGCCCGGCGGCGGCCGCCTCGCCCTGCCGGCCGCCGCCAGCGGTGGGCCCCCCCCCTTCGCCCGCCCGGGGCTGGGAACCCGGACCGTCGCCCCTGGTGGCCTCCTCCCCCACACCCGTTCCCCCTTATCCAGCGAAACTGAACCTGCCCACGGCCGGGGCCCGGGGGTGCCCTGGTACAGCAGCCTGGCGCTTAGCCTCCGCTTGGAGCACGTGCCCCCGTGGGCGCGGCACACGTACCCCTTGCGCGTGCGACCCACCCTGTCCCCTCGCGGGGCGGGACTCGCCGGTCGGGCTGGACCGGAGCGGAGAGGCGAGGAAGCCGTGGCTTCGCGCAAAGCGACTTGCGCAGCGGCCACCGAGCGCCTCGCGCGATATGCCGAACCCCCGTGCGATCCCGACACCCGCGCTGCTGCCGACCGCATCGTTCCCTGCCGACGCCGTGCTCCCCCAAGCACTCTGCCCGCGGCGGCAGGGCATCGCCGCGCCTGCATCCCTTTTTCGCGCAGCCCCCCATGCCGGCGGGGCCGGCGCCACGCGGCATGAAAACGCGGGCAGGTGTCGGCGACGGCGCCTCGTAGTCCATGGCGCACATGACCACTACTGGTAGTGGCACCCGCGGCCTTTTTCGCAGGAGTGCTTGTGCCCCAAGCTCTTGCGCTCTGCCAACCGAACACAGGAACGCCTGCGGGCAGGCTCTAGCCGTCCCAACCTCCGGCCTCCCGCAGCAGCACCTCGCCGCCGCCCGCGAGCAACCCTGCCGCTGCGCGCCTCCCCAGCGCCTCCGCGGCGGCGCGCAGCCATGAGCGCTCTCCCCACGTCCCGCTGTCCAGCGGGCATGCCAGCGCGACCTGCCGCACCCGCCCGCTGCGGATCCCCCCCAACATGGCCGTCAGGCGTAGCGTTCCGACCCCGGCCACGGCCAGCGCGCCCGCGGGGGCGCTGCAACCGCCGCCGAGGGCCGCTAGCACCGCGCGTTCCGCCAGGACGGCCGCGGCTGTGGGCAGGTCGTCCAGGGGGGCCAGCAGCGCGAGCAGCCCGGCGGCGTCGGCGCGGGTCTCCACCGCCAGGGCACCCTGGCCAGCGGCGGGCACCATCACCTCGGAGTCGATGCGCTCAGCGGCAGCGCCCGCCGCCCCAAGGCGCTCCAACCCAGCGGCCGCCAGCACCAGGGCGTCGAAGTCCCCGGCGGCCTGGCGCGCCAAGCGGCTGTCCACGTTGCCCCGCAGCGGCAGCACACGGACGTCGGGACGCCGACGCAGGAGTTGCAGCGCGCGACGCGGGCTACCCGTACCGACGCGCGCACCCTCGGGCATGGAGGCGAGGGTCCAACCACACGGGGCCACCAGGGCATCCCGCGGATCGCCCCGCGCGGGGAAGGCGGCGATGCAGAGGCCCTCGGGGATCTCCGGCGGGACGTCCTTGGCGCTGTGGACGCACAGGTCGACCCGGCCGTCCAGCAACGCCGCATCCAACTGCTTGACAAACACCCCGCGGCCGCCGCCCGCCGCAGGGTTCTGCTCGCGTAGCCGGTCGCCGGTCGTCGTCACTTCGACCAGTTCAACGGCGTCACCCGCGCGCGCGCGCAACCATTCCGCCACCGCGCGGGCCTGGACCAGGGCCAACGCGCTCCGCCGGGTACCGACGCGCCACGTCCGCGCCACGCCGCCGCGCCTGGCCGCACAGGTGGGCATCGCACGGCCGGCCCTGAACAGGGCGGCCGCGTGCGCCGCCGCCGGACCAGGCCCTTGCCCCCCTTCAGCGCGCCCTCGGGGCGGGGGCACCCGCGGGCTCGGCGGCCGCCTCCGCGCCCGCCAGCGCCCCGCCCTCTCCCCAGCCCTCCACCTCTCGCCGCAGCGCCGCCTCCAGATCCGCACGCCTGCACTCGCGCAGGAGGCGCAGCGGCTCGTCGCGCGCCGCCAGGCGCAGCCAGAACCGCTTGCGGCCCTCTACCGTCGGGATGCGCTCCAGCACGAGGGGGCGAAGGCGCCGGTAGAGGGAGGTGAGTTGCCCGTACTCCGGTCCCCAGAAGGCCGCCAGTTCACGCTTGAGCCGCGCGGCCAGGGCCGGGCTCGCCCCGCCCGTGGAGATCGCCGCCGTCAGCCGGCCCCGCCGGAAGATGGCGGCGGCGATGAACTGGCAGCGCTCCGGCACATCGACCACGTTGACCAGAGCCTTCTCCACCAGGGCCTCCTCGTGGACGCGCTCGTTGAGCGCGGTGTCGTCCGTGGCAGCGATGGCCAGGAAGGCGCCGCGCAGGTCCCCGGGCCTGTAGGGGCGGCGTTCCCAGGCGACCCGCCCGCGGGCCGCGAAGCGCGCGATGCCGGGATGGACCTCCGGGCTGACCACCCGAACCCTGGCCCCGCAGGGGAGCAAGCCCAGCACCTTGCCGTAGGCCACATCGCCACCGCCGACGACGACGCAGTCGCGGCCCCGTAAATCGAGGTAGACCGGGTAGTGGAACTCGCGCACGCCGCCCACCCCCATCCCCCCGGCAAAGACGTGCGCCGGGGGCGCTCCGCACTCATAAACCGCGGGCGCTGTCCGTCGCGCGCACGCCCGCAACGGGCGGGACCCGGCCGGGTGGGGCCGCGTCCGGCCTGCCGGCCCCAGACGGCGCGGAGTCATCCGCCGCCGGCAGGCCGGCCACGGGCGGCAGGTCCAGTTGGAACGCATCGGCCAGGGCCCGCACGGCGTGCTGGCCCGCGGGCTCCCCCGCAAGGTCCCTGATCCGCTCGATGGGGCCGTTCAGCAGCTTGTTCACGATAGCGAAGCCCATCTGACGCACCAGGGCCTGGTCGCGGGCCGAGAGGTGGCCCAGGCGCCCGAGCGTACGCCGGGTCTCGGCCTCAGCCACCGTTTCGAAGCGGGCGCGCAGGGCACGGATCGCCGGCACCACGTCCAGCGCACGCAGCCAGGCCTCCAGCCCCTCGACCTCCTGAGCGATCAGCGCCTCGGCCAGCCGGGCCTCATGGGCCCGCGCCGCACGCCCCTCGGCGGCCACCGCCTCCAGGTCGTCGATATTGCGCAACTGCACGCCTGGCCCCGCGACGGCGGGGTCCACGTCGCGCGGCACCGCGATATCCAGGATCAGCAACGGGCGCCCGGCGCGTGCGGCCAGTGCCGGATCGATTCGGGCCGGCGTGACCACGGGCTCCGGGGACGCAGTCGAGGCAACGACCACGTCCGCCTGGGCCAGCACCCGCTCCAGGGAGGCGAACGGCACGGCCTCGCCTCCCACGCGCGCCGCCAAGTCCTCGGCGCGTTCCGGCGTGCGGTTGCACACCAGGAGACGCCCCACGCCGGCCTCGCCCAGCCGGCGGGCCACCGTCTCCGCCGTCTCGCCAGCACCGAGCACCAGGGCGAGCCGGCCTTCCAGCGCGCCGAGCGCGCGCCGCGCGAACTCCGCCGCGGCCGCGCCGACGCTTACCGGCGCGGCCGCGAGCTTGGTCTCCGCGTGGACGCGGCGGCTGCAGGCCAAGGCGTGGTGGAAGAGCCCGTGCATCCGCTTGCCCACGGTGCCGGCCTCGCCCGCGCGGAGGTAGGCCTCGCGGACCTGGGAAAGCACCTGGGTCTCGCCGAGAACGAGCGACTCTAAGCCGCAACTGACGCGGCAGAGGTGGACGGCCGTCGCCGCGGTCCCCACGTGTGTGTATAAGTAGCGGCGCAGGCGCCCGGGCTCCCAGCCGGCCCGGGCGGAAAGGACGGCGGTTAGGTGCGCCGCCGCCGGCCCGGGGTCACCGGCCACGGCATATACATCGGTCCGGTTGCACGTGCAGAGGAGGACCGCCTCCGACACGGGACCCGAAGCCAATGCGCGCAGCGCGGCCAACTGGTCCGTCGCATCGGTCCAATGCAGGCGCTCCCGCACGTCGACCGGCGCGGCGCGATGGTCCAGACCGACGGTGAGAAAGTGCAACCCGGCGCCTGGTTCGAAAAAACGTGTATAAATCCGCCGATGCGGTCTTCCACGCCGTCCGCCCGACCAGGCCTTCGCCCCTTCCGGCCTCCGATTTGCCCCCGCAGGGCAGTAAGGCGACAGGCGGACTCTGGCTACACAACCTCCAGCGCGCACACCAAAACTCCCGTCGGGACGAGAGCAGGGAAGGACGGCCGATGCCCTTCGCCACCGCCTGCCCGACGGCGGAACGACTTTCCCGCCGCACGTACTGGAGCATAGCACCGTGGTCGCGGACCGCAACCGCGAGTGGGCCGCCGTATCCCCGGGGCGCACCCTGGGCCCAACGCGGCGCCTGCGGTCATACGGCGCCGCGGGACCCTCCCCCCGCGGGGCGCGGGGCGCCCCAGG
>JAJZZC010000021.1:0-30385 GCA_021797775.1 Bacillota bacterium | reverse complement strand
CGCGTGCCGGCGCCACGTCGCCGGCACGCGCCCCGACACCGGGCGCCCCGGACCCGCCGGTCCGTCCGCAGGAGGGGAAGCCGGTGCCGACCGACGCTCACCCCCGTGCGCTCGGCGCCTCGGGCACCCTTCCCAGGTGGAGGCAGACGACCCCGATGGTCATACGGCGGAAGCGCACATCCGCCAGCCCGGCGGCCTCCATCCGTCGCGCCAGTTCCGGGGCGCCCGGAAAGGTCTCCAGGGAGCGTGGTAGCCAGGCGTACGGCGCCACGGGCAACCCGGCCCGCGCCGCCCAGGTGCCGAGCAGCGGCAGCACCCGGCGGAAGTAGAACAGGAAGGGCCGGCGGACCAAGGAGGCCGGGGGGTGGCTCAGTTCCAGGATGGCCACGCGCCCGCCGGGACGTACCACACGGGCCGCTTCGCGCAGCGCTCGATCCAGGTCGGCCACGTTGCGCATGACAAAGGCCGACGCCGCCGCGTCGAAGCTGCGATCGGGGAAGGGCAGGCGCAGGGCGTCGCCGGGGCCCAGGGTGATGCGGCCGCCCAGGGGCGAACGCGCCACCTTGCGGCGGCCCACGGCCAGCATCCCGGGTGAAAGGTCGACGCCCGTGACCTGCCCCCGTTCCCCCACCAGATGTGCGAGCAACAGTGACAGTTCAGCGGTCCCGCAGCCGATGTCCAGCACGCGGGCCCCCCGCGGGATGCCGGCCAGTCGCCGGAAGCCGCGCTGCCAGATCCACCAGAAGCCCGCGGTCATCAGGATGTTCATCAAGTCGTAGTGCGCGGCGATGCGGTCGAACAACTCCGGCACGAACGCCGACTTGTCCAGCGGCGGCGCCGCCGACGAGCCGCCAGAGGGCCTCTCTCCCAGGGACGCGGGCGCATCGCGACCGCTCACGTCGTCGCCTGTGGAGGCTCCCGTCGCGGACCGACCGTTGCTGACGGTCTTCCGCGACGTCACCCGACCAGGCTCTTGCCCCTTTCGGCAATCGGATTTCGCCATCGCGGGCAACCGGCACGAGGTCCCCCTCGACGGCCGGGCGGGCCAGCCGGCCGGCCGTCGGGCTCGACGGGGAGCCGCCGCCTGGACCCGTCGCATTATCTCGCCCCGGCGCCTCGGTCTCAACGCGTGGTGGAGGCGCACGCCCCATGCCCCGGCGGAACGACCCCACCCTGCCCCCCGCGGCAGGGCCGCGTCCTTCTGGGCGAGTCGCTTGCGCCACAGGCGATTGCGGGCGCAGGCCGAATTCGGCGCGTACGGCCGTCAGTGCCCCCGTGACCCCACGGGCGCCGCGGCCGCATCGAGGCGCCGAACCTGTGCGCGGCAAGCGGAGGCAGGCGCGAGCGGAACGGCGTACCGCTCCGAAGTCACCCCCGCTCGTGGCGCCATCTGGGCGAAGGCCCCCGCTGGAATGACGCCACCCTGCCCCCCGCGGCAGGGCTGCAGGATCACGCGCCGCGGCGACGAAGGCCCGCAAGCCGGGTTTGTCGCCGCGGTGCGCGGGTCCTTGCCGGAAGCGGTGGGCGGCCACCCGGAGGAAGGCGGGCTGCCCCGCCGGCCCGGGCAGGGTGCGGCAAGGCTGGCGGTCCGCGCCGCCATGCGCTTGGGCGGGCCCAACGGCGGGCCGGTTCCGGTGCGTGGCAGGGGCGGCCAGAGGCCCCGATTGGGGCCGGGTCGAGCGGGATGCGGGGATCGAGTCCGCCGTCGCCTGCGACCCCGGAAGGGGCGCATCCAGGGCGGAAAGGGGCGGAACCTGGTCGGCGGACGGGCGTGGCCGGCGTCTGCGGGTCCCCTCCGCGGCGGCTTGCGCCTGCAAGAACCAGGACATACGGGTGAGCGGTGTCACCGTGCTCATGGTGGTCGTTGGCTTGGCCGTCGTCGGTGCCGTGGCCATGGCGTTGCGCGACGCCGGCAGGACCGCGCGCGCGCGCCGCGCGGGGGCGGTCCTACGTGAAGCGCTGACGGCGCCCTCGGACGACGCGCGACGGCGCGCCCTGGAGGAATTGTCCCGGGCAGTAGCCAGCGCGCCCGCGGCAGAGGCTGCGGCCCTGGTGCTCGCCAGCCGCAGGACCTTCTCGCGCGCGGTGGTTCCCGTGCTGGCCGCAGCCGTCGGCCACCCCGACCCAGTCGTGGCGCAGGACGCGGCGCGCGCGCTGGCCGACATCGGTGCCCCCGGGCTGCGCGCGGCATGGCGCGCCTGGATCGCCTCGCCGCAACCGCCGATGGCCCTGCGCGCGTTCCTGCTCGCCCATCCAGACTGGCTCTTCGAGCGCCTGTTGGAGGACTTTCTGGCCTCTGGCCAGGCATCGGTGCGCCGGCACGAGGGTCTCTGGCGCGAGAGCGGCCCGTTCGCCCGCCTGCGGCTCATGTGCGCATCCGACGCCATCGGCGCGATGCGGGCCGAAGAGATCGGCCGGTTGCTCGGCGCGGACATGGACGGCGGCACGACGGCGGGCGCGCGCCCCAAGGCGGGCTGACCGCGGGGTGAGGCGCTCCTTCTACGAGGGTACCTCAGCCCCCAAAAGGGGACGGAGCGAGTCGCGCGCGCAAGGGGTGCCGGAACAACCTGCAGGGGTGCCGCGAGCGAAGGTCTGGGGCCAGGGCCGCGTACCAGGGCGCCGCCGTGCCCGAAGGAGCACGGCGGCGGCCCCTGCGGGCGAGCGGCCACATGGTGCGCCCCAGCCCCTCTCGGCTGCGGACGCGTGGGGGCGCCGGCTGGCGGCGTGGGCCCTCGTCGGCGCGGCGTGCGCCGTGCCGTGTGCTGCCGTGCGGGCGGCCGGGGCTCTGCCGGCCAAGGCCGTCGCGGTGAGGCCCGCTCCGGGTGTGGTGCTCACCTCCGGCCCGCGGGCGGTCACCGTCCACTTCCCCGCCTCGCCAGCCCCCCCCGTGCAACTCCAAGTCCTAGACACGCGGGGAGACGAGCGCGCCGGACCGGTCGGGGTGCGCGGTACCGTGGCCCAGGTCGCGGTCGCCGCCATGGCCCCCGGCACCTATACCGTTCTATGGAGCACCGGCCAGGCGCAGGGCGCGTCCACCTTCACCGTGTGGCGGGGCGGCCCCTTGCCGCCGTCGCTGGCGCGCGCCGCGTATGGCGGAGCCACCGCCGTACCGCCTGGGTTCTGGCTGGACCTGTGGACGACAGTGGCACTGGCTGGCGCCCTGTTCTTCCTGGGCGGCGCGGCAGGCGTCGGAGGCGCGCCGCGCCATGGGACGGCGCGGCGCGGCGCGCTGTCCCTGATCGCGGGGGCGGTGTCGGCCGCCCTGGAGCGGGTCGCGTTAGCCGCCGATGCGGGCTTTCCGCGCCTGCTGCGCAGCCCGCTCTTCCCTGCCCTGGTGGGGCGGGGTGTGGCTCTCGATGGGCTGCTGGCGGCGGCTGTGGCGCTGCTCGGTCTGGTGGCTCTCCCACGGCGTCGCCCGCTGGCCATCGGCGCCGCCGCTCTGACCCTGGGGCTGCTGGTGGCCACCCTGCCGCCGCTGCGCACCGGCGCCCTCCTTCCCGCGTGGGCAGCGGCGGCGGGATTGGCGCTCGCAGCCGGGGGCCTGCCGGGGCTGTCCCGCCGCCGCACGCAGGAGGCCCGCACAGCCACCCGCTGGATCGGAGCCGCGCTGGCCGCCAGCGGTGGCGTGGTGCTCTTCCTGCGGGTCGTGGCAGCCGGACCCGCCCTGAGCGCCGGCCCGCTCCCTCTGGCCGCCGGTCTCGGCACGCTCGCTGGGCTCATCGCGCTCGCCTGCGCGGTACTGCCGCGCCCGCCGCGCGGCGCCGCGGCTTGCGGTGCCCTCTCGCTCGTCGTGGCGGCAGCCGCTTTCAGCCCCGTGCTGACGCGTCCCGCGCCGGGGGTGCGCGGGGCCCTGACGCTACGAGGGAACGGCACGCCGGGAGTGAGCGTCAGCAGCGGCGGGGTCACGCTGCGGCTCTCGTCGGCCCGCGCGGGGGCGAACACCGTGGAGGTCCTGGACGGGCGGACGGACACCCCCTTGCTGCCGCTCACCATCTCCCTCGTGGGAGGGCCGCGTGTATCCGGCACCGTGGGCGCCGTGCGCATGGCGGCGGGGGTGTACGCGGCGGCCACCACCGCCTTCAGCGTCCCGGGCACATGGCGCGTGACGGTGGCCGGGCGGACCCTCGCCGTGCGCGTCGGGGGGAACAGCCTCGGGGCCTGCCGCAGTTTCCCCGGCAGGGCGGCGCGCTGGGCCGCCCTAGGCGGGCCGGTCCTCGCCCTGACCGCCGCGCCTGGCGCGCCCGACACGGCGTTGGCGGCCACGGCCAGAGGGGTGTTCGCCACCAGCAACGGCGGGCGGACGTGGACGCTGGCCGGCGATCCGGGACGGACCACAGCACTGGCAGTGGACCGGTACGGCCAGTGGTGGGCGGCGACGCCGGCCGGGTTGCGCACGAGCCAGAATGGCGGGGTGAGTTGGCTGCCAGTTCCAGGACTGAAGGGCGCCGCCGGAGCGGTCTTCACCCCCGTCTACCCGTCGGGCGTCCCGCTGTGGGCCGTGGTGGGGGGCAGCCTCTTCGAACGCACGTGGCAGACGACCTTCACGGGGCTGCAGACCACCTGGGGGTTGGCGGCGACGGTCCCGGCCGGCGCGGCCCTCTTCACCGCGGTGCCGCCCGCCGTCCCGCAGGCCGGGCAAGCCGGCGCCGCGCGCTGGCAGGGCCAGCCGGTCTCCCTCTTGGCCGGCGGGCCCGGAGGGCTCTGGCAGAGCACCTCGGGCAGCGCCAGCTGGGCGCGGGTCCTGTCCGCGCCTGTCCGCGACGTGGCGGTGGGCGCGGGCGCCCTCTGGGCGGCCGGGCCCGATGGCCTCTACGCCGCCGCCCACGCCGCCGGGCCGTGGCGGGCGGTCCAGGGCCTCGGAGGCGCGACCGCGGTCGCGGTGGGCGGGCCCTCCGGGGGCACGCTCTTTGCCGCCCGGCCGGGCGCGGGGCTGCTGCGCAGCACCGACGGCGGGCGGACGTGGACGAGCGCCGGCTGCCCCGTGGGTACCGTCACGCTGCTGGCCGGCACCTACGAGCGGGGCCGGCCAGCCCCGCTCTCACCGGAGCCGGTCGTCTATCTCGCCGACGCGCGGGGGGACGTGGTGGCGGTGATGCCCGGGTCGTGAGGGGCGTGACGCAAACCTGTGGGCGTCACGGCGAGGGCTGCCACATGGAGCCAGGGCCAACCCGGGGCACCGTACCTGGCGTCCCACTAAGACAGCGGGCCCAGCGCGTTGCCGTGCGGGCGTCACAGGCGTCGTCGCGGGCACGTCTGTTCGTTACGGCCCCACATCATTGCGCGGCGCCCCGGTTGTGAGGGCGACCCCACGGACGGGGGTGCTTCCCCAGGCGTGGCGCTCAGGTACTGTGGCGCCGCCGCACCGAGGCGGAAGGACGGCGGTGCACGCCGGCGCGGGCGCGCTATCGCCCTACGCTCTGGCCGGCTGCTCCTCGCCGGTCTCCACCCGGACGTCCGCCCCCAGGGCCTGCAGCCGTTCGGCAAAGTCCTGGTAGCCGCGGTCCAGGCAGGCGGCCTGGCGCACCACGGTGACGCCCTCGGCCGCCAGTCCCGCCAGGACGAGGGCCGCCGCGCCACGGAGGTCGGGGGCGTCCTCGACCTCCGCCCCGTGGAGCCCCGGAACGCCGTTGATCACAGCCACGCGCCCGTAGGTGGAGACCTGCGCACCCATGCGGAGGAAGCCCTGGACGACCCGGAAGCGGTTGTCGAAGATGGTCTCGGTCACCGTGCTGGTACCCGTGGCCCGCAGTAGCAGCGCCATGAACGGGTTCTGCAGGTCGGTGGGGAACCCCGGGTAGGGTTGGGTGTGCACGCGCACGGGCCGAGGGCGTCGCCGCGCCTCCAACATCAGGCCGCCCGCGGACGGACGGACGGGGAAGCCCGCCTCCTCGATCTTGGCGCGCACAGCGTCCAGGTGCGGGGCCACGACGTTGGCCAATTCCAGGCAGCCCCCCGCGATGGCCGTGGCGATCAGCCAGGTGCCGGCCTCCACACGGTCGGGGATGACCGTGTGGACCGCGCCGGCGAGTACCGAGGGACCGCGCACCGCGATGACGCCGCCGCCAGCGCCAGAGACACGCGCCCCCATGGCGTTGAGAAAGGCCTGCAGGTCGGCGACCTCCGGTTCTCGCGCCGCATTGCGGATAAGCGTGGTCCCCTCGGCTGCCGTGGCCGCCATCATGACGTTCTCCGTCGCGCCCACGCTGGGCTGCTCCAGGCGGATCTCGGCGGCGCGCAGCCGGACCGCCTCGGCGTCGATGACGCCCTCGGAGACGCTTACGGTGGCGCCCAGGGCCTGCAACGCGCGTAGGTGGAAGTCCACCGGCCGCGGCCCGATGTCGCACCCGCCGGGGAGGGTGAGGCG
The DNA here is from genome assembly GCA_021797775.1 of Bacillota bacterium. Classification (GTDB taxonomy): domain Bacteria; phylum Bacillota; class Sulfobacillia; order RBS10-35; family JAJYVN01; genus JAJZZC01. The sequence goes on along the minus strand of JAJZZC010000021.1, from coordinate 24,021 downwards.
CGCGCGGCCAACGCGTGCCAGCAGAGGACCCAACAGGAAGATCGAGGAGCGAAGCCGGCGCATCAGCGCGCCCGGGACCTCATATCCAGAGAGGGCCCGTGCATCCACTTGCAGGGCGGGCACACCGTCGACCTCGACGGCGTGGATGTCGAGGCCCAGGTGCTGGAGGATACCGCTCATCGTGGCGACATCGCTGAGCCGGGGCGCGTCGAGCAGTAGGCACGGCTCGCGGGCCAGCAGGCACGCGGCCAGCAGGGGGAGCACCGCGTTCTTGGCGCCCTGGACCCGCAGCCGCCCCTGCAGCGGCCGTCCCCCCGCGACGACGACCCGCTGGTCCAACTCCGCTCCCCCCTTCGCCTCACCCTGGCGGGTGGTCCAGCAGCGCCTCGAGGGCCTCCTGCCCCAGCAGCCAACGGATCTCGGCGTGCAGGCGGACCCCAAAGCGTCGCTCGACCTCCGCCCGCACCTCCGCCATCAGGGCGATCACGTCCCCGGCCGTGGCCCGACCCAGGTTGACGATAAAGTTGCCGTGTTTAGGCGATACCTGGGCGTCACCTCGGCGGATCCCCCTGCAGGCGGCCGCTTCCACCAGCCGACCAGCGTAGTCCCCCGGGGGGTTACGCCAGATGCTGCCGGCATTCGGCAGTTCCAGCGGCTGCGTCCGGCGCCGCTGGGCCGCGCGGTCGCGCAGGTCGCGGAGCAGGTCGGACGCGTCCGCGTGGCGGAGTTGCAACTCCGCATCCAGGGCGATGCCATCCTCCTCCTGGAGCCGGCTCGTCCGGTAACCGAAGCGCATCTCCGCACGACTCCAGCGGCAGATGCGCCCGTCGGGCAGGAGCACGCGCACCCAGCGCACGACGTCGGCCATCTCGCCCTTCGGCGTACCCGCGTTCATGGCCAGGGCGCCACCGACGGTTCCCGGGACGCCAGCCACGGCCTCCAGGCCGCTGAGCCCCAGGCGCGCCGTGCGCGCCACCAGGGGGGCCAGGTGAACCCCCCCGCCGGCCCATAGACGGTTGCCGTCCAGGCGCCAGGCGGCACAGGCCTGCTCCAGGCTCAGCACCAGGCCCATATACCCCGCATCGGGACAGAGCAGGTTACTGCCGAGCCCGATGACGCGCCACGGGCGAGCGGTCCGGTGGGCCCAGGCCAGCGCCGCGCGCAGGTCTGCCTCCGAGGCCGGCACCGCATAGACCTCCGCCGGTCCCCCGACGCGCAGTGTGGTGTGGGACACGAGCGGTTCGCCGAGCCGGGTCACACCGCGCATCACGCTATGCAGGCCCTCCAGATCGGTCACCCCCTTTCGTTCCGTCCGGCGAGCGCCCCAATCCGCTCGACGATACGGCCGACCGCGTCCGCCTCGCCGAGGCCCACCGCGGCGTCGGCCATGGCGCGCAGGCGCTCGGGCCGACCGAGCAGCGCGCGCACCTCCTCCCCCAGCCGCCGTCCGCCGGCGTCCTGCTCCCGCAGCACCACCGCGGCCCCGGCCCGGGCCCACACCGCCGCGTTCTCTTCCTGGTGGTGGTGCGTGACGTACGGCGAGGGAATCAGCAGGGCCGGCCTGCCGGCGGCCGCCAGATCCGCCAGAGTCATGGCCCCCGCGCGGCAGATCACCAAGTCGGCCGCGGCCAGCGCGTCCCCCATGGCATCGATGTATGGCACACAGCGCACGCGGGCACCCGGCGGCAGCGCGCGGCCCGCCAGCGCCGCCTCCGCGGCCTGGTGGTGGGCCAGGCCACTGATGAACACCAGGGTCCCTGGCTGGAGGTGCGGGAGCCATTCCCCCAGCAGGCGCACAAAGACGGCGGATCCCCGGCTGCCCGCCATGCAGAGCACCACTGGGCCCCCGGGCGGCAGCCCCATACGCTGCCTGGCCCCGGCCCGCTCCACCCCGCGAATCCCCGAGCGGACGGGGTTGCCGGCCACGAGCACCGGACAGCCACGCGGCAGGCGGGAGGCGGCTTCGGCGAAGGGCACCACCACGGTGGCCGCGTACCGCGCCAGGAGGCGGTTGGTGACGCCGGGCACGGCGTTCTGCTCCTGAAGCAGCAGCGGGACGCGCAGCACGGCGGCGGCGAGCCCCACCGGGCCGGCGGCGTACCCGCCCGTGCCCACCACCACCCGGGGGCGGAAGCGCCGCACCAGGGCCAGGGCCAGGGCCCCGGCCCGCCCCAGCGTGGTCAGGGAGCGCGCGACCTCCAGGGGGCGCTTGCGCACGAGCCCGCTTACGGGCAAGCCCACGAAGCGCAGCCCGTGCTGTGGGACGAGGCGCTCCTCCATGCCGCCCCGGGCCCCGATGAACAGGACCTCCACGGGCCCCAGCCTGCGGGCCGCTTCGTCCGCAATGGCCAAAGCCGGATAGATGTGACCGCCCGTCCCACCACCGGTGATCGCCAGGCGCCACGGCACGTCCGGGCGCCCTCCCACGGGCGCACCCTCTGGCCCTTCACGGCCGCCCCCGGGCCGCTGCGGGGCCTGATTCAGGGCCATCACGCCACCCCCTTGGAGCACGGGCGCAGGCGCGCGCGCCGGCCGCCCGGGCGAGCACGCCCCGCCCCCCCTCCTCCGCAACCGCTCGCGTGGCTTGGGCGCGGGGCGGTGCCCCCGGTGCGGTCCTCCCTATGCGGCTGGTGCGCTGGAGGCGCCGGTCCGCAGGGCTTGACGCCGGCAGGCAGCTGACCCAGCCAGGCCTCCCAGGAGAGCGGCGCGCTTCACGCAAAACGTCCACCCCGTCTGACCGCGGTGCGGGCAGCAGGGCCGACGGGCTGCGGCTCAAGGCCCGGCGACACTCGGCGACGGAGCCACACGGACCTCTGGCGGGTCAGCGGTACACCCTCTAGGGCCCCCGCGACGCGGCCCCCCCGGCCCCCGGGGGACGCCCAGGACTCCCTGGACGCACCCCGGTGGGGCACCGGCCGAAGTCTTGTCGCGGTGGACTTAAGCGCCCGCGCTGACCGCCCTTTGCGCTGCGGCGCCCCCACGGCCGCCCGGGGGATGGTCAGCACTTCCTGTACGCCCCGCTAGGGCGGCACCGCCAGAGTCGGTTCCCGGGCCGGGCCGAGCCCGGACGGCCTCGAGGCGCCAGGGGCAAGGAACCGGATCCGCCGCGAAAGGGGGTCTTTCGCGGCGGCCACCTAGCTAGCCGCAATAGCGGGAAACGTTGGCCAGGATGCCGAGACCACCCATCGTAAAGATCAGGGAACTGCCGCCGTAGCTCATCATGGGTAGGGGGATGCCGGTCACCGGCAGGAGCGCGGTGACGACGCCAATGTTGACAATGGCCTGCACAGCCAGCATTGTCGTGATTCCCGCAGCCAGCAACGCGGCGAAAAGGTCGGGCGCGGTGGCCGCGATGCGGTAGCCGCGCCAGATCAGCACGCCGAACAGGCCGAGGACAAGCACCCCGCCCACCAGGCCGAGCTCCTCGCCCAGCACGGCGAAGATGAAGTCCGTGTACTGCTCGGGCAGATAAAAATATTTCTGCCGGCTGAGGCCGAGGCCCACCCCGAACAGCCCACCCGAGCCAAGCGCATACAACGACTGCAGGATGTGGTAGCCCGAACTCTGCGGGTGCGCCCGCGGATCGAGAAAGGCGAGGAAGCGTTGGCGCCGGTAGGATGAGGTGAAGATCGCCGCGGCCAGCGCGGGCACAGCCATGCCGAAGATCGCGCCGAACTGCAGCAGGGGGACGCCCGCTACGTAGAGCAGGACGACCGAGGTGGCGGCCAGGGCCGCCGCGGTGCCCAGGTCGGGTTCCAGCAGGATGAGCCCGGCGGCCGCGCCGGTAACCGCGAGGGCAGGCACCGTCGCCCGCCAGAACTGCCGGACGCGGGCGACCCGGTCGGTCAGCCAGGACGATAGGTAGATCACCATGGTCAGTTTGGCCAGCTCCGAGGGCTGGAACACCCCCGGACCGAAGCCGAGCCAGCGGCGCGAGCCCTGGACGTTCCGGCCGACGTGCGGCACCAACACGGCCACCAGCAGGAAGAAGGTGCCCGCCGCGATGAGCGGCGCCCACTGCTTCCAGCGCCAGTAGTCGATGCGCAGGCAGACGACGAAGCACGCGCCGCCGAGCAGGCACCACACAACCTGTTTCTTGAAAAAGTAGAGGGGGTCGTTGTACGGGGCGACCGAGGCGGTGGTGAAACTGGCGCTGAGGACCATCACCAACCCGAAGGCCAGGATCGCCGCAATGGTCAGGATCAACACATAGTCAGGGGCCTGCCGCTGGCGCATCCGCCCACCCCTCCTCCCTGCGCGTGGGCCGTCCCGGCCCGCAAAGAGCGGTCTCGCGTCGTGCCCCCGAGGGCGCGGACCCGCCCGGGGCTGCCGCTCACCGGAGATAGGCCACCAGGCCGACGGCCGCGCAGGCCAGGGCGAAGACCAGCAAACGCGGCACGAGGCGCCCCTCGCGCCAGCCGCTCAGCTGCAAATGGTGGTTGAGCGGGGCCATGCGCAGCACGCGGCGGCCCGTCAGCCGGAAGGAGCCGACCTGCACGATCACCGAGAGTACCTCCAGCAGGAAGAGCAGCCCCAAGAGCGGGAGGTACAGGGTCGTCGCACTCAGCACAGCGATGGCCGCCAGGGCCGCGCCCACCGCCATGGAGCCGGTGTCGCCCATGAAGACGCGCGCCGGATACCAGTTCCAGCGCAGGAACGCCAGCAGCGCGCCCGCCATGGCCAGGGCCAGCGCCGCCTGGGAAGGGTCGCCGAGGTGCCAGACGATGATGCCGAGCGCGATCAGGGCCACCGCCCCAGTGCTGCCGAGGAGACCGTCAGCTCCGTCGTTGAAGTTGCACCCGTTGGTCGCGCCCAGCACCGCGAGGGCCCCGAGCGCCGTGAACGCCAGCGGGCCAATGAGCCAGCGCAGGCCGGTGAACGGCAGGAGCAGCGCCTGCACCTCGGGACGCACCGCCAGCGCGAAGCCGACGAGCCAGGCGGTCAGTAGGACCTGGCCAATGAGCTTGTAACGCGCCTTGAGGCCCTCCGGCCTGCGCCGGACGACCTTGAGGTAGTCGTCGGCAAACCCAAGGGCCGCGTGGCCCAGGGTCACCACCAGCGCCGCCAGCAGCGTGGGGGAGCGCGGGTAGGCCGCCCAAGCCGCCAGGCAGGCCGCCGGCACGAACGCCAGCCCCGCGGCGGTGGGGGTGCCGTCCTTGGCCAGGTGCGCCGCCGGCCCCTGGCGGCGCACCACCTGCTGCAGGCGCAGGGCCCGGAGCAGACGCAGGCAGGCGGGCATGACGAGGAAGGTGAGCAAGAACGCGGCGCCGCCAGCCAGCAGCGGCCGGAGGGCTGGCACCAGCGACGGGTCAGTCAACCCGGCACCCCCTCGGAGCGGCCGCCGCCAGAGCCGCACGCTCGGCACAGGCCTCACCGCGCAAGCTCCTCATCGGGCGGGAGCCGCCCGCGCCCGGCCCCATTGCGCGATGGCCTCTGCCGTCTCCTCCAGACCCACGGCGCGCGAACCCTTTACCAGCACGGTCAGGCCGGGGGTGAGCAACTCCGGCAGCAGCCTGGCCGCCTCAGCCTTGGCGGGTACGGCGTAGACGGCGGCGGCCGGCATGCCCGCGCGCCGGGCCGCCCGCGCGATCCCCTCGGCCAGCGGCCCCACGGTGAGTAGCCAGCGCAGCCCCACCTCCGCCGCGCAGCGCCCGACCGCCTCGTGCCCAGCGTCCGCGGCCTCGCCCAGCTCACGCATGTCGCCCAGGACGGCGGCGCGCTCGCCAGCGGGAGCGAGCAGCGTCAAGGTGCGCAGGGCGGCCAAGGTGGACTGCGGCGCCGCGTTGTACGCGTCGTCCAGCAGCCGCAGAACCCCGCACGGCCGTAGCTCCAGACGCGCCTGCGGCGAGCGCACCCCGGCCAGCGCCGCCGCCGCGACCTCCAAATCCACGCCCATGGCGCCTGCACAGGCCAGGGCCGCCAGCGCGTTGTGCACCTGGTGACCGCCCAGCAGGGCCAGGCGCACCGGCACAGCCCGCCCGCGCACCCGCGCCGTGAAATAGGCGCCGTCGGGGCCGACGCGGGTATCTACCGCCTGGACATCCGCGCCCGGAGCCGCACCGTATGTCAGGACCGGGCAGCGGGCGCGCGCCCGCAGGGCCTGCTGCCGAGGGTCATCGGCGTTGAGCACGGCCACACCGTCCCGAGGCAAGGCCTCCACGAGCTCACCCTTGGCGACCACGATGGACTGCAGGGAACCCAACACCTCCAGGTGGCTCTCGCCGATGACGGTGACCACCCCCACCTCGGGCCGGCACACCTCGGCCAGGTGGGCGATCTGCCCGCGCCCGCGCATGGCGAGTTCCAACGCGGCAAAACGGTGGGCGGGGCGGGCGCGCAGGCAGACCAGCGGCACGGTGATCTCCGTGTTGAAGCTGTCCTGCCCGGCCAGCACAGGGTCGCCGGCGCCGCCCAGGGCGGCCGCCATGAGCAGCCGCGTGCCGGTCTTACCCACGCTGCCCGTGACCGCGGCAACCCGCGGCCCCCCACCTGCGGCCCGCAGCCGGGTGAGGTGGGCCGCGGCCAGGCGACCGAGGGCCGCTGGCACCGACGGCACCCACACGGCCCCGCGGCCGGGCGGGAGGTCGGCAAGCCGCCAGGACTGCCCGTCCGGCCGGTCGACCAGGACCGCGGCCGCCCCAGCGGCAAGGGCCGCCGGGATCAGGCGGTGCGCATCGACACGCTCCCCGCGCAGCGCGCAGAAGAGATCCCCGGGCCGGACGGCGCGCGTGTCCACGGCCAACCCAAAGAGCGCGGCACCACCCGCCCCGGCCAACAGGCGGCCGCCCGCCGTCGCCGCCACATCCGCCAGATGGAAAAGCGGCAGGCCCCCACCCGGTTCCTCCCCTGCACGCAGGGTGCGCGGGTCCATCAACGGTACCCCAGGCGCGACAGGGCCGCCGCGGCCTCCTCGCGATCGTCGAAGTGGACCGTGCGGTCGGCAAAGATCTGGCGGGTCTCATGGCCCTTGCCGGCGATGACCACGGCGTCTCCGGCGGCCGCCGCGGCCAGAGCCTCGGCGATGGCCTGGCCGCGGTCGGCGACCACGGTATAGCGGGCACCGGCCACGGCCTGCACCCCCGCGGCAATCTCGGCCAGGATGGACTCCGGTGGTTCGGATCGCGGGTTGTCCGACGTGAGCCACACGAGGTCGGCCAGCCGGGCGGCGATACCGCCCATCAGCGGCCGCTTGGTGCGGTCACGGTCGCCCCCGCAGCCGAAGACTGCGATGACGCGGCCGGGGGTGATCTCGCGGGCGGCGCGCAGCACGTTGTCGAGCCCGTCCGGGGTGTGGGCGTAGTCGACGAACACGGAGAAGGGCTGGGCACCCGGCACGCGTTCCATGCGGCCGGGCACGCCGGCCACGCGCCCCAACGCCGCGGCGACCTCTGGACCCGGCAGGCCGTAGAGCCGGCCGACGCTAAAGGCCGCCAGCGCGTTATACACGTTGAAGCGCCCCGCCAGGCGCAGGAGGCAGGTTTCGCGCCCCCCGGGGTGGAGGATGGCGAACGATGCGCCGTCGGGCCCGACACGGATGTCCGCGGCACGCACGTCCGCCCCGGCCGCCAGCCCGTATCGCAGCACCGGCACGCCGGGGGCGACCGCGGCGGCCATGCCCGCGGCCGCGGGGTCGTCGGCGTTGACGGCCGCCCCGCGGGGCAGACGCTTCTCGGGGGCGTCCGCCACGGCGCGGCCGACCAGGGAAAAGAGGCGCGCCTTGCTGTCGCGGTAGTGCGCGAAGTCCGGGTGTTCCGTCGGCCCGAGGTGGTCCCGCGTCAGGTTGGTGAAGACCCCGACGTCAAAGGCGGTACCGTCGACCCGCCGCTTGTCGAGCGCCATGGAGGATGCCTCCATCACACAGAAGCGGTCGCCGACGGCCACCATGTCCGCGAACAGGGCCTGCAGGTCGGCGGCCTCGGGCGTCGTCAGGCGCAGCGGCCGGCCCTGCCCGCCGACGATGGCCGAGACGGTCCCGATCAGGCCGACCGGACCAAGCAGGCGGAGCACCTCGCGGACCAGGTAGGTCGTCGTGGTCTTCCCGTTGGTGCCGGTGATCCCGCAGAGGCCGAGCCGCGCCGTCGGGTGCCCGTAGAGGCGCGCGGACAGGGGACCCAGCACGGCGCGGCTGTCCGCCACGCGCACGAGCGTGATCGCCGCGCGGGCCGCTCCAAGTTCCTCCAGCGGCCGCTCCACGACGGCCGCCCGCGCGCCAGCGGCGCGGGCGGCGTCCAGGAAGGCATGCCCGTCAAACCGTCCGCCCCGCCAGGCCACGAAGAGATCGCCGGGTCGCACCCGCTCCGAATGGTACGAGATGCCCGTGACCGGAAGATCCAGGTCTCCGCTCCACTCCAGCCACGCAGCGCCGGCCAGAAGCTCGGCCAGCTGCACCGCCCCACGCCCCCTGGCGCCCGATTCTCGCGCGCGCCGATTCTCGCACACCGTGCACCCCGAGCGGACCCCCCGACCGGGAGCCCGACTGGACGCGGCTGCGGCTTACGCCGGACGCCGTCGGTGACGGCGGGCCGGCCCTTCATGCATGTGCACGCGGGGACCGCATGGTACACGCCGGAGTGGGGCCGCCCCGCGGCGGCAGCGCCGCCGCCCGCTCGTGCCCCCTCACCCCGCGGCCCCCCCGCGACCGAGCCGCACCGAAACCAGATCCCCGACGTGCAGCGCCGCGCCGGGCGCGGGGCTCTGGTCGATGACCACGCCGTTGCCCCGGGCTTCCAACTGCAGCCCCAGCGGGCCGAGGGCGGCACCCGCCTCCCGCAGGGTCTTGCCGCCGAGGTCAGGCACCGTGACGGTCTCCCCCGGGACATCCACCGCGGGCCGGGTATAGCCCAGCACCGTGCTCCAGCGCTGCACCAGGGTGCCGGCGGGCGGTACCTGCCGCAGGATCCGCCCCGGGCCGCCCTCAACGCGCAGGAACAGTCCGGCGGCACCCGCCGCGTGGTCGGCCTCTGCCGCCGGCAGGCCGACCAAGGCGGGCATCGCCACCTGCTGCCGCGGCCCGTCAAGGCCCGGCAGCGTCGGGCCGCCCGCGGCACAGTCCGCCGGCACGCCGAGCACGCGCAGGGCGTCCAGCATGATCGACCGGAACACGGGGGCGGCCACCTGCCCACCGTAGTAAGCGCCCTGGGGCTCGTCGATCATCACGTAAAGGGCAAGCCGCGCGCCGTGGGCGGGGGCGTACCCGAGAAAGGACGCGATGTACACCCCCTGGGCCACGCGGCCCCCCACGTACTTCTGGGTGGTCCCGGTCTTTCCCGCGATAGCGTAGCACGGAATCTGGGCCTGCCGCCCGGTGCCCTCGGCCACCACCCCCGCCATCAGGTCCTGCACCTGGTAGGCCACCTGGGGAGACAGGACCCGGCGCAGCGGGGTCGGGTCGATGCGCCGCAGCACGCGGCCGTCCGGAGCGAGCAGGGCCGCGCCGATGTGCGGGCGCACGAGTTCCCCACCGTTGGCGATGGCCGAGATCGCCGTCAGCATGGAGATTGGGGTCACGGCCAGGGTCTGGCCAAAGGCCTCCTCCGCGATGTCCAGCGGGGTAGCGCGGCTCTCGGGCGTCAGGATGTTGGGCCGAGCCGCCTCACCGGGGAGGTCGATCCCGGTGCGGCCAGTGAAACCGAAGGACTCCAGATATTGGTAAAAGCGGGGAACCCCGAGCAGGATGCCCACACGGGCGAAGATGGTGTTGGCCGACCGAATGAACCCTTCGCGGAAGGTGGTCTCCCCGAGCCCCTGGTGGTTGTGGTTGTGAATGGTGGCGCCCGGCAGGCGTACGCTGCCGCTGTCAAAGAAGGGCGTGACGGGGGTGACCACCCCGCTCTGCAGGGCAGCGGATGCCGTGATGGGCTTGAACACCGATCCGGGGGAGAACGCGTACGTGAGCATGGGGTTGGTCCAGAGCTTCGGGGCCGCGTCGGCATAGCGGTTCGGGTCGAAAGTGGGCCAGGAGGCCATGGCCAGGATGGCGCCGTCGCGCGGATCCATCATGAGCGCGTACCCGGCGAGGGCGTGGGCGCGCGCCACGGCGGCGTCGAGGTCGCGCTGCACGATGTACTGCAGGGTGCCCGAGAGGGTCAACCGGAGCGTATCCCCTTCGACCGGCGGCTGGAAGCGGCGCAGGCCGAAGGGCAGATCGCGATTGGCCGCGTCGGTCTCGATGATGATGGCGCCGCTCTTGCCGCGGAGTTGGCGGTTGTAGCTCAGCTCCACGCCGGCCAGCCCCTGGTTGTCGATGCCGACAAAACCCAGGACCTGCCCCGCGAACATGCCACGGGGATAGAGCCGGCGCGACTCCTGCACCAGGTGGACGCCCGGCAGGCGTAGACGGCGCACGGCGGCGGCCTGCTCGTCCGTCACCCGTCGGCGGAGCCAGACGAACATCACGTGCCGTTGCAGCTTCTTCAGGAGGGCGTCCGCGCCCACGCCGAGCACTCCGGACAGGGCGGCGGCCGCCTCCACACGGTTCTTCACCTGCGCCGGCGTGGCGTAGACCGATTCGGTGCCCACGCTGATCGCGAGCACCTGCCCCTGCGCGTCCAGAATCATGCCCCGGCGCGCAGGCACCGGCACGACGCGCGTGCGCACGTCCATGGCACCACTGTACAAGGCGCTCCCACGGACCGCCTGGAGCCACGCCAGACGCGCACCGAGAGCGAGCAGCCCCGCCGCCATCGCCAGCAAGCACCAGAGCACGCGGCGGCGGACCGCGATCCCCGGGCTCCCCAAGCGCGCTCCCCCCCGGCGTACGGCCCTCCTGCGCACCGCGATCACGCGGCGGGCGGACCGAGCCGGGGGAGGCCCACCGCCTACCCGGCCACACGCCGCCACAGTCCGGAGACCGCCAGGCGCGCCGCGCGCACCAACGCCGCCGGGCTCCCGGGCAAGGGACCTGGCGGCGAGGGCAGCAAAACCTCGGCCGATCCAGCCCTCCCCAACGGGCGCGCCACCGGCCCGACCGGCACCACGGGCACCGGTACGTAGGCCGCCGGGCGCTGGAGGCCGAGTTGATCGATGGCCAGCGTCTCGATGCGCGAGGGGCTGTCCAGGGCCGCCAAGCGGGCGGCCAGCCGTTGGTTCTCGTTGAGCACGGCGGTGACCCGCCCCTGCATAGCCTGAACCGACTGCGCCTGCAGGGAGACGGCCATCGCGGCCCAGGCCAGCGAGCCACCGATCACCGCGCAGAGCGCGATGGCGCTCAGCCCCCGCCGCAACGCCCATGCGGCGGCCGCCTCGCGGCGGCGGTCAGGCCCTGGCTCTGCTGGAGCCACGATGCCGGGTGCCGGAGCGGGCCACCAAGCCGTCGCGGCCGTGGCGACGGCGCCTGCCGACCACGCCGGTGCCCCTGCCGGGAGCGACCCGGCGGTGGCCGGCTGCTGGAGCGCGGAGGCGGGCGGCGGCGCGGCTCGGGAAGCGACGGCGGTCCGCACAGGATGGCGGGTGCCGTCGCGATCCGGCGAGCCCGATGGGGCCTGCGGCGTGCCGCGCCGGACCGCGGATCCTTGGGCCCGAGACGCTGCCATGCATACTTCCTCCATGACCGCTGCATGCCAACCGGGGAGGCCGCGACCACGCGCCACGCACAGGGGCGGGGCCAGCCTTCAGAGGCCAGGGTCTGGCCGGCCGGCGCGCGTGCGTGCGGGCGGGCGCAGGGGCGATAGTGAAGTGGCGACGGCCAGCGGTTTCAACGGCCGGGCGATCGAGGCCGGTCCGACCGGCGCGCGGCCCCCGTCTGGGTCCTCGCCGGCGCCGTCCGCGGCGTCCGCCCCGGCATCGCGGCTGCCGCCCGCCTGGCCACCGGCAGGGATCGGCAGCTCGTCGCCCTCGGCCGGGGGCGCGGCCGGCAGGCGCAGTGCCGCCCGCAGTTTGGCACTGCGCGCCCGTGGGTTGCGCCGCACCTCGTCGACGTCCGGCTGGATGGGGTGGCCGGCCAAGGCGCTGAGCGTGGCCGCACGTCCGCAGCGGCAGACGGGCCAGTCGGGGGGACAGATACATCCCCGCGACAGCTCACGGAACACGTGCTTGACGATGCGATCCTCCAGCGAGTGAAAGGACAACGCCACGACCCGCCCCCCCGGGCGAAGCCGGGCGGCGGCCACGCGCAGGCCGGCATCCAACGCATCCAACTCGCCGTTGACCGCGATGCGTAACGCCTGAAAGGTACGGCGCGCTGGGTGGGGACCGTGTCGGCGGGCGGGTGCGGGCACGGCGGCGGTGATGACGTCGACCAGTTCACCCGTGGTGGCGATCAGGCCGCGCTCGCGCCGGCGGCGGACGACATGAGCCGCGATGCGCGCGGCCCAGCGCTCCTCGCCGTAACGGCGGATGACGCCGGCCAGTTCGTCTTCCGAGAGGCCATTGACCAGGTGGTAGGCGCTCAGCGTCTGATCCGGGTCCATGCGCATGTCGAGCGCGGCGTCGGCACGGTAGGTGAAGCCCCGTTCCGGATCGTCCAACTGGGGACTGCTGACGCCGCAATCGAAGAGGACGCCGTCGACCAAGGGCAGCCCGAGGCGGTCGAGCTCACGGGCCAGGTGGGCGTAGTTGGCGCGTACGAGGTCCAGGCGGACGGCGGCCGCGGCCGCTCGCCCCTGCAGGCGCGAGGCGGCGGCCCCGATCGCGGCGGGATCACGGTCGATGCCCACCAGGCGCCCCCCGGGGGCCAGGGCATCCACCAATGCGGCGGCATGGCCGCCGCCGCCGAGCGTGGCGTCGACGACGGTCTGTCCAGGGCGCGGCTGCAAGAAGCGCAGCACCTCAGCGAGCAGGACGGGCGTGTGCGCGAAGCCCCCGGCCTGCCCCGGTCCCGCGGCGTCCTCCCCCTCTCCCCCGGGGCTGCCTGGTCCATCCTGTGACATCGCGTGCCCACCTCCTGACGGCTCGGCAATCGCCTCTTCGCGACCCTAGGCAACGACAGGGTTTCCCCCCAGTGACCCTTGCGACGGTCCTCCTTCGCGAGGACCTTGTGCCCCGAGACCCTGCGGCCCCGGCACGGCCCGCCAACCGACCTTTGCGCGCCCCTCTCGCCCCGCGGTCAGGGCAGGGTACCCCACAAGATTCCCCCCCGCCGCCGGCCGGCGCACGCGTCCCGGTGCGGGGACCAGCCCCGGGCCCCGCGGGCATGCTGGCACCCCCCGCAGCCCGCCGGCTGCGGCGCGCTGGTGGCCCGGCGCGACCCGGCCTGGACCCCGCCCGTCTGGGGCGCCACTGGCAAGCGTGCGGTGCAGCCCCCACCGCCTACCGACGGCCCCCCGGTCGGGCCACCACACGGACCCGCCTCTCACAGGCCGCTTGGCCAGCGCAAGGCAGGAGCGCGCCGTGCGGACCCCGCCCGCGGGAGGCCGCCTGGTGGCCGTGCTCGGGTCCCACGGCGGGTCACAGCCCCCCCAGGCGCTCGGCGATCTCGGCGTAGGTCGCGTCCGCATCGGCCACGTAACGGTCCCAGGCCTCGGGCTGCCAGACCTCGACGCGGCTGGAAACCCCGACCACCACACCCTCCTTGGTCAACCCGGCGTACTGCCGGAGCGCTGCCGGCAGGAGTACGCGCCCCTGGCCGTCGGAGCGGCACTCCGCCGCCCCTGCGAAGAAGAGCCGGACGAAGGCGCGGGCATCCTTCTGGGTCAGCGGCAAGGCGCGCAGGCGGGCCTCTAGCGAGGCCCACTCGGCGGCCGGGTAGAAGAACAGGCAGGCGTCAAGCCCCTTGGTGACGACGAACTCCGGACCCAGCTGCTCCCGGATGCGCGCCGGGAGCGTGAGGCGTCCCTTCTCATCGATGGCGTGGCGGAACTCGCCCAAGAATCCGGCCAGGGCGTCCACCCTCCCGCCACCAGCCCACGGGGCCGGCGCCGGGGGGCGGACCCCACGGGACTCCCCGCCATCCGGCGCCCGGCGGCCCCATGGCCCTCCACTTTGCCCCACCAGGGCCCACTTTACTCCACCCAGACGGGGGCTCCTGCCCGGGCGGCAAGTTTTCCATCGCCGCCACACGGCTTCAGAACCGGGGCGTGTCGCGACACGCCACCGTAGAAACGCGCGAGGTGCGGCATTTTGCGAAATGCGGCGTATGCCTTGAGACGCAGAGCCCCGTCAGAATGGCGACTCTTGTCGCACGGGGGCGTCTAATCTACGGTCGACCCGGCGACACGGCGTAAAGCTTTGTTTTCCAGCAGACAGGGAAGAGCGGACTGGAAGGCGTTCCCTGACCAGGCCCTGAAGGTCGGATCCATCCCCACAGGACGGCGCGGCCGCGGAGCGGTGGCCCTGCGCCGACTCCGGGACCGAGGGCCGGGAGGCGCCGGTACAGCGGCGGGAGGCCGACCTGTCCACCTGGGCAACGCCGGGCTGCTGACGGCCGGCCGGCGGCGCGGAACCGGGCGCCGTGGGACCCGGAACGGCGGGCGCCGGTGCGGCCGTAGCCGCGGGGATCGTCACCGTGGCAGACGGTGTACCAGGGAAGGGGCGGAAGCGGCGCGGGGCCCGCCGCCGCCCTGCACCCCCACCCTCCACCACCCTTTGGCCCACCGCCGAGGCTCCCTGGCGGCGGCCAGGGGGGCGGTGGGCGCGCGGCGTGGGCCGGCCACCCAGGGATGGGCGCGGAGCACCCGCCGACCCTTGCACCCGTCGCGCAGTACCGCCATGATCCCGCCAAGGGAGATGACAGCCGGCCCGCGGGCCACGGGAACGGCCGGGCCCATGGCGTGTGGGCGGGCGTTGGCGCCTGCGGCCCCCTGCGTCCCCGGCGCGCGCCGGCCGATTGTACGGTTTCCGGGTCGAGCGGGGGCGCGACGGGCCACAACGCACGCCCGAGACACGTGGGCCGTCGTGCCGTGTGCACACACGCCTTGCGGGCAGGGCGCCGCGCGCGCCCCGTTGCCGCCCCGGGGCGCGCGCGGCGATCCCCACGGGGAAGGCCGCGTCACGCCGCTTGCGGGAAAGATGGCGCCGGGATGCGACCGGCTGGCGACCACTGCGCTGCACGCCGAGACGAGAGCGCTGGACACGGCACGGCCTTAATACTGCCCTTAGCGTTGGCAGTATGTGGTGGCGGAGGGGGCAGTGAAGAAGTGGTCATGACACCGGCGGGAGGCGTTTTGCTGCGATGAACGCGCACGCACTGGGCCGCGACGCCCGTCGTTGTTCCTGAGATCAGGAAGTGCCCAGGGTAATATTAAGAGGTGATCCGCCTGGCCGAAGACGCCGCGGCAGCCGTCTCCCCCACACGGGGTGCGGCGGCCGCCTCCACCGACGAACGCCGTTACCGGACGATCGCCCTCACCGTGGTGTTGATGGGCGTGATGATCACCGCGGTGGACACCACCATCGTGGTGCTGGGGCTGCCGGTGATGATGCAGCGCCTGCACGCCAACATGGTCGGCATGGTCTGGGTGATCATGGCCTACCTCTTAGTGCTGACCATGACGACCACCCAACTCGGCCGGTTCGGCGACATGTACGGGCGCGTGCGCATGTACAACCTGGGCTTCGCCGTGTTCACCGCAGGGTCCGTGCTCTGCGGCCTGGCCGGCGGCGCGGGCCAACTCGTCGCCTTCCGCATCGTGCAGGGCCTCGGCGGCGCCCTCGTGTCGGCGAATAGCGGCGCCATCATCGCGGACACCGTTCCCCCGGCCGAGCGCGGGCGGGCGTACGGCCTGACCGCCATCGGCTGGAACGTGGGCGCGGTATTGGGGATCTTGCTGGGCGGGTTGATCATCACCTTCGTCAACTGGCGTTATATCTTCTTCATCAACCTGCCCATCGGCACGGCTGGCCTGCTGATGGGCCTGCGGGTGCTGCGCGAGCGCTCCCCGCGGATGGCGCGCGGCCTGGACCTGCCCGGCACCGGGCTGCTCGGCGCCGGGCTGCTGCTGGTCCTGCTGGCACTGACCAACGCCAGCGGCGCGGGCTGGACCACCGCGGTCAGCGTCCGCATGGGGGTGGGGCTGCTGTTCCTGGTGGCCCTGGTCCTCTGGGAGCGGCGCTGCCCGGTGCCGCTGGTCGATCTGGAACTCCTGCGCCACCGCGTGCTCACCTCCTCGGTCCTGGCGGCCTTCTTCCAGTCCTTGGGGTCTTACGCGGTGATCTTCCTCGTGATCATGTACCTGCAGGGCGTGCGCGGCCTCTCGCCGTTCGCGGCAGCGCTCCTGCTCATCCCGGGGTACGTCGTCGGCGGCCTGGTGGCGCCCTACGCGGGCCGTATCGCCGACCGCCATGGCGCGCGGGTGCCCGCCTCACTGGGTCTGGCCTTGCAGGCGGCGGCGTTCGTGCTCTATGCGACCCTTGGTGTGCGCACCCCGCTCTGGATCGTGGTCTCGGCCGCACTGATCAACGGCATCGGCAGCGCCTTCTTCTTTCCGGCCAACAGCAGCGCCGTCATGGCCAACGCGCCGGCTGGCTCCTACGGCGTGGCCTCGGGGCTACTGCGCACCATGTCCAACATCGGCATGGTCGCGAGCTTCGCCATCGCCCTGCTCGCGGCCGCGGCGGCCATCCCCCGCCAGGCCGCCTTCGCCATCTTCCTGGGCGTCAGCCGGCTCACGAGCAGCCTGGCCCACGGCTTCGTCCGCGGCCTGCACGCCGCGCTGTTCACGGCCATCGCCCTGATGCTGGTCGCCTTGCTGCTCTCGGTGCTGCGGGGGGAGGAGCGCCGCGGCGGGCACGGGACAGCGGGAGCGGGCGCCGCGGGTGCTCGGGGCGGCGGCTAGTGGGGCGCGCCCGGGGGTGAGAGGGGGTATCCGCGTTGCCGCGCCGGCACGGCGTTGCGCAAGAACCCCCCTTGCCCTCTGGACCGGGATCGACCCCGCCTATCACGAGCACGCATGTACAAGGCGCATTACGCCAGCATCATGCGCATCGGCTGCAGTCGCCTCGCGAACGGGTGCAGGACTAGGCCCAGGACCTCGAGCGTGACCACCCCGAGCAGGGGCTCGTCGCCTGGCTCGCCGAGGATGACGGGCGTGTGCGCTTCACCATGCTCCAACACGATGTAGCATTCACTGACGGACCGGCGGACCTCCGTATCGTCCGCCAGTACGAGCGACAGGGAGCGCCTCCGCTCCGGCCCGATACGCGTCCATACGTTGTGCGGTAGCAGTGTATAGGCTGCTCCGCTGTCCACCAAGAAGCGGACATGCTCCTGCGCACCTTCGGGCCCGCGCACGGTCCCATCTACGTAAGTCAGGCCCACTCTGAACACCCCCGTACGCCGCGTCTCCGGGGGGATCCGCCGAACGGAGGATCCCCTTATTTGTAGTCCGCCTATTGTACCGCCGCTGCGTACGGGTGTCCCCGGGTTGGCCACCGGCGCGTTGCGCCCGCCCATTGAAACCTGAATCTCGCAGTGTCAGGCGGACGCCGCGGGCGCGGAAGTCACCCTTGAGAGGGGGCCATCGGCCCATTGTCGCATGCGGCCCTGCTGACGACGGCTCCTTGATGCAACCGTTCTTGGCACGGAGCCACGGTGGCGTCCAATAGTACTACCCTCCGCACTGCCTGATCCTAGGATGCGCCGCTGCCGTCCTGGCGCCGTTGACATCCGTTCACCGTGCCAAACGGACTGTTGCCGTTGTCGTGGCCAGTTGTTCACAGCCCTTTCCGTCACCAGTCGCTTACTGTGCGGAGGACAGCAATAGCTCGGGCCCGTACAACACCGCAGGGGCCGCCTTTGTCCCTCGGCCTCCGGGGCGGGTGTCCACCGGGCACCGGCGGCGCCACAGCGTGCCGGCCATGACGTCGCTGCGGCGCGTCTCCACGAGCGCCGCCCCGGGTCACTCCGCCACGGAACCGACCCCTGCCTCCCCTGCTGGCGCGACCGACCTGCCCCCCCCGCTCTCAGGTCCCGGCGCTATCCCCCTCCCCGTTCCCCGCTCCCATGCCGGCCAGCTCCCCGTCGGCGGCAGCCAGCGCGGGGCGCACGCGGCGGTAGGCGCGGTAGAGTGCCGTGAGCCTGCGCGCCGCGCCGGGTTCCACGGGCACGCGCTCGGCGTCGGCCAGCCGGGTCTCCCACGCGGCCGCCCCTGCGCTCACTGCGGCGAGCAGGCAGGCGCCGAGGGCCGACGGCGATTCCCCCGCGAACAGGCCGACCTCGCGCCCGAGCGCGTTGGCCAGGCGCTGGGCCCAATCGCGCGCCGGTGCGCCCTCGGCCAGGACCAGCGGCGCGGCGTGCGGCTCCCCTGCGCCCATGTGCTCCAGGACCTCGCGGACCCCCAGCGCCACCCCGTAGATCGCGGCCGAGACCATCTCGCTCGGCGTCGTGTCCAGCCCCAGCCCGACCCACGCGCCACGCACACGCGTCTCGACTGAAGGGATCCGCTCTCCCGCCAGGTGCGGCACGAAGAGGAGCGCTGGCACCTGCGCGGGCGGTAGCGGTGCCGCGCCCCCCAGCCGCTTGCGGGCCCAGTCGACGGCGAGGCCCGCCGCCAGCAGCGCGCCGAGCGCGATGCGCAGGCCGGGGTCGGGGTGCGCGAAGGCCTGCGCCGCGGATGGCCGCGGCTCACCAGCGGCAATCACCAGCGCCACCTGCCCGGCGCTGCCCACGTTCAGCACGGGACCGCCCCGCCCCCGCGCGCCCGCAGCGAGGACGGCGGCCGGAAGGTCCCCCGCTCCGGCGACCAGCGGGATGCCGGCGGGCAGCCCGAGCGTCCCGGCCCACTCCGGCGCTAGGCGCCCGGTTACGGCCGCGGATGGCACGATGTCCGGGAGCAGCCGCTGGGGTAGGCCGAAGGCAGCCAGCAGCCCGGGCTCCCAGCGCAGGGCGGCGAGGTCCATCATCCCCGTGCCAGAAGCGTCCGTCGGCTCGGTGGCCATGCCGCCGCCCAGCCGAAAGCGGACCCAGTCCTTCGGGAGAAGCACCTTGGCCGCGTGGTGTAGCGCGGCCGGCTCGTGACGCGCGAGCCAAAGGAGCTTGGGCAGCAGGTAGTTGGGCGTCGCGGGCGAACCCGTCAGGGCCTCCAGCCGCGCGGCGCCGATGGCCGCGGCGATCGCAGTCGCCTCCGCGGCTGCGCGCTGGTCCGGCCAGAGGATGGCGGGGCGCACCGCCCGGCCATCCGCCGCGGTCAGCACCGCCCCGTGCATCTGGCCCGACAGCGCCACCGCATCGGGGTCAAGCGCCGCGCCGACCTGCGCGCGCAAGGCGGTGACGGCTCGCACGATGGCCTGTAGCCAGTCCTCAGGATCCTGCTCCCACCAACCGGGCGCCGGGGAACGCATGCGGTAGGGCGCGGAGCGCGCGACCACGCGCTGACCCGTTCCCGGATCCCAGAGGGCCGCCTTGGCGGCGGACGTTCCGACGTCGATGCCCAGCACGCGCGCCGTGGCCGACACCTCCACAGGGTAATGCTTCACCGGCTTGTTCGGGGCGGGAGGCCGCGGGTCCCGCAGGGCGGTAGGATCGCGGGCACGGGCAGCGACGGGTGAGCCCGGAGGTCGGGACCACCCCCGCGTCAGCCGGCGACGATGGCGGCGATCGGGGTATGCGGTGCCCAACGGAGAGTCAGACCGGTAGCCAAGACGGCCGAGGATTTCTGGGCGGCGGCGTGCCTAGAGGGCGGTGCCGCGGCGGACGCGGCCGGTGCGCCGCCGAGGCGCGCTCCTCCGGCGTCGCCCCCCGCTCCCAGGCCGCACCCGCCCCGGAAGAACCGCGCCATGCCGCCTTCCGAGACGCGGCCACGCGGAGCAAGCACCGAAGCGCCCGGGGCAAGCTGGTCCGCCAGCGGCAGCAGGTCCGCCTCGGTTCAGCCGGTCCCGTGCAGTGCCAAGACGGTCAGGGGACGCGCGGCGTGGCGGTGCATGAACCCGGCCACAGCCTCCCCGGCCGCCGCCGGTTCCTCAGCCATGGGCGGGCCCTCCGGGCCCGGCACCCGCCGTCTCCAGGGGGGTCAGCCCGGGCTCGCTGCGGGCCCGGTGGGGCTCCAGGAACGGCGGAAGCGCCAGGCGCTCTCCCAGGTGATCCAGCGCCTCGTCGGTGGCGAAGCCCGGCCCGTCCGTCGCGATCTCGAACAGCACGCCGCCCGGCTCGCGGAAGTACCTTGACAGACGTGACCGGCTCCGCTGGCGCACGCTCGCGGTTGAAACCTGATTTTCGCAAAGGGGCTGCCCGGCGCCTTGGCGCCCAGGCGCCGGCCCCTCGCCACGACCTCACCCGTTCGTATGGTAGGGTTCTTCTGCGACAGCGGCGCCCGCCTGACACTGCGAGATGCAGGTTTGAATGCCGCCAAGGCGCCCGGGAGGTGCTCCTCCAAGAACGTCTTGCCCACATCGACCGCGTGCTCCGCGCGGGGGAAGGCCGCCCACGCGGCGGCCACTTGCCGTTGCCCACAAGTCCCTGAACCACTATGTCTGGTGTCTATTGTGGCTGAGACACGCAACTTGTAGGGCCTTAGCGCCCCCACAGCACTCGGGGGGCGAGATGTGGGTAACGATGCGGGCCTGGGCGCCGCGACGTACGCACCTGTCCCCCAGTCGGCGATACGGGGGCACAAGACGCGGGGGTGGGCCCGTACAGGCGAGGGGCGGAGTCGGCGCGAGCTTGCGCCGACTCCCGAGAGCGGGGCGTCGGACCCGGTGCCTGCGGGCACGGGCCCGACGCGCCCGGTCGGGCCCTCCTCTCGCGCGGGTCCGCCAGGTCGCTGGAGGCGCGTCTCAGCGGCCCGTGCAGGGCACCGGTCCCCACCGCGGTCACGGTTCCGGCCCCGTAGGCGGGCAGACCAAGGCAGCAGCCGGTCTGCCCGCACCTGTCAGGGGGCCGACCGGCTTACCGAGTTCGGGGGGCACCCCGTGATCACCGGGTGCCCACTGGCGGTGGGGCGGCGGGAACGGACTTCTGCCTTGCCTCCCGCTCCTGGACGAGGCGCCTGGCCTTCCAGGGGTCCTCGACACGCACCACGTCCTCGGCCTGCGGCGTGCTGACCTCCAAGATGCGGGCGCCCAGGGGTCCGGACATGATGCGATGCATCATCCCGGGTTCAATACTGAAACTCTCCCCCACGTCCGGGCTGAGGGATTCTCGCTGGCCGGGGCCGCGGTCCACCTCCAGGGTGCACTCCGGGGTCAGGAAGTGCAGCGTCTCGTGGCGCTGCTCGTGGTAGTGCTTGGACATCGTCGTATTGCGGTCCATGTACACTATCTTCGCCACGTAGTAAGGCGTCTCGGCGATGAACACCTCCCGTCCCCACGGCTTTTCCACGATGCGGCGCGCGACCCGGGACGTCGAGGGCTCGGCCACACCAACCACCCCCTGGGGCACCGGCGACCCCTTCCGCGGTGCGCCCCATGCCTCCGCGCGCCACAACCGGCCCGCCAGGCGTGCCCCGCCCAGCAACCACCCGAGCGGAGAGCACGGCGCATCACGCTACAGGGCCAGCCAGCGCCACCCGTTTCCGTCGTCCTCCCCCATTGTCGTCGGTCAGGCGGCATCCCGCCAGGGGTCGGTGTTCGGCCGGCCGGGCCTCGGGATCGTGACCGCGCGGACCCGGCTCCGATCAGAGTAATCGGCGCCCCAAGGCCCGCCGCAAGTGGGACAGAACATCGGACCGTTCCCGCGCCAGATTGTGCTATTCGGTCGGGTCGGCGCCCCGGTCGTACAGTTCGGCGCCGTCGTTGACGTTGTCGATCAGCTTGTACCGCTCCGTACGCAGGCAGCGCGCCGTCACCAGTTGGCTGAGGGTGTCGGCCCGGTGCGGCACCGCCGGGTCGTGCGGCACCGGGCCGAGGGAGCGCGCGTCGAGCGGCAGGCTCGCGGTGACGCCGGCCAACTCCAGCAGCGTCGGGTGCAGGTCGCTCATCTCGACCGTGGCGTCGCTCTCTCCTCGCGGGATGCCCGGGCCGGCCGCCAACAGCGGCACGCGCGCGGCCGGCTCATAGAAGACGGACTTCTGGTAGAGCCCGTGGTCCCCGAGCCTCTCGCCATGGTCCGATGTATTCAAGACGTAGGTGTTGTCGGCCGAGCCGCTATGCGCCAGGGTGTCGAGCGGCAATCCGACCTGGGCGTCGATCAATTCCAGCGCTGCCGTGTACCGCCGACGCACGACGGCCAGTTCCTCCGCCGCAGCTCCCCGCCTGCGGGCGGGCCTGGCGCCGAATCCACTCCGGCTTGCCATCGAGTCCGCCAGCGACCGGCGGGGGCATGGGCGCTGCACGGAAGTGCTCGGCGTACTGCGTCGGCGAATCCCAGCCGGGATGCGCGTTTCAGGCAGGCCTCTCCGCCTCCTGTGAGCAGAACCGGCGCTGGCCCGTCGGCAGCGTGGCCGGCAGGAGGCGGCCCGCATCCCCCGTTGGTGGAGGGTTCCGATGGAGGCGCGGGACCAGATCAAGGACTGGACGGCGCGGAAGGGACTCGCGGCGCCGAGAGCCCACCACAGGCCGCCCGTTCGGACGGCCAAGCCGGGCCAAGCGGCCGCTTCCCGTACGGCCGCCCGGCGGCTAGCGTGGGGCAATGGTGCCGCTGGCCGCGGGCGCCCCCAGGTGACGAGGGGCTCGGAGCGCCGCGGGACGGGCGGACGGCCAAAAGGGGTGTGGGCATGCGCCTGGTTGTGGCGACGAGTTGGGACGACGCGCTGTTACGGGGGCTGGCGGGTCTGCCGGTGCACGCGGTGTTCGGCAAGCTCCAGCGGGACCTGGTGGGCGGGGGTCGCCCCTCCAGCATCCTGCCCGCCGTGACGTGGGAGGACATGGCGCGCCACGTCGCCCTGGCCCACGAACTCGGCTTCCGCTTCAATTATCTTTGGAACGCCACCAGCCTCGCCGACGCCGAGTACCAGCCGGAGTTCGTCGCCCGCATGGAGGAGCAATTGCGTCGCCTGGTGGACGTGGGCATCGACGGCTTGGTGGCCGGCGTGCCGTGGATGATCGCGCTGGCCAAGGATGTGGCGCCTGGCATCGAGGTCACGGCGTCCTCCCTGATGGACGTGGTCACGCCCCGCGAGGCACGGCAGTTCGAGGCCATGGGGGCGGACGCCATCGTACTGCACCACGCCGCGAACCGCGATTTCCGCGTCCTGGAGGAGATCCGCGCCTCGGTGGCCTGCGACCTCGAACTCATTGTCAACAACAGCTGCGTGTACCAGTGCCCGTACAACAATTGCCACCACGTCTCGCCGTCGTTCCACTCCCGTGAGGACAGCCGACCGGTGCTGGAGTACGAACTGTTCTGGTGCGCCGGGCGCCACGCCCAGGACGGGGCGGAGATCATCCGCTCCCGCTGGATCCGGCCCGAGGACCTGCACGTCTACGAGGCCCGCGGTTACGACCGGTTCAAGATCGCCGGGCGCGGCCGCGACACGGCGTGGCTGCTGCGCGCCGCGCGCGCCTATGCCGCCCGGAGCTATGCCGGAGAACTCACCGACATCATCAGCATGTCCCAGCACGCACCGCTCGCCCTGGCCCGGCACCGGGCCGCCGAGGCCGGAGGGGCGCACGCCGAGCGCTGGCGCGCCATCGCCGACACGCTGGAACCGGTCGGGCAGTTGCGCGTGGACAACACCGCCATCCCGGCGGACTTCCTGCAGTTCTTCTTGACCCACGACTGCGAAGCCCTCTCCTGCCGGAGCTGCGCCTACTGCGGCCACGTCGCCCGCCGCGCGGTGCGCGGCGTCGAGGGCCGCCGCACGGACGCGCCCGCCCCCATGCCCGACGCGCGCATGTTCGGTGACCTGGTGCTCGACCGCCCCGCCGCGACGGAGCGCAGCGGCGAGGCCTGAGCCCCGCGACGCCCCAGCCGCGGGCGCGCCGGGCGGGGCAGGGGGGGGCGGGTGCCTGGGAGGCAGGGCCAGAGCGGTGCCCGCAGCTGGTGGGCAGGGGGCGCAGTGGGGGGCATCTGACAGCCCGCGCCCCCTGGATCCCTCCCGGGGCGGCGCGCCACAACCGCTTGGCGCGCCGGGGCCACGGCCAGGCCCTGGTGGGCGAGGCCGCATGTGGGGGGCGCGACGCCCGGCCAGCCCCATCATCCGCTACACGACCGAAACCCCGTTGGGGCGGGCGGGCCGCAGCCGCCCCGCTGCCGCAGGCCCGCGTCGCGGCGTT
>JAJZZC010000210.1 GCA_021797775.1 Bacillota bacterium | reverse complement strand
CAAAATTACAATTCGGTCACAGCCCGGCTGGGGCATTCCGAGGCGCAGCCGCCAGGTGCGCCGCGGGAGGCGGGAGGCCCGCCGGCCGCGGGCCCGCGCGGCCACGGCCCGCCGGCGCAGCCGGACTGGATTTGTCGCCGCGCCGGCGCAGCGCCGGTCCGAGGCTTGTCCCGGGGGTGGGCAGGGGGCGATAATCGCGCGATCAACCCTGCGGGAGGCGCGCCGGCTGGACGCCCTGGTACTGGACGCCCGATATGTCTCGGCCCTTACCGTGGTGCGCTCCCTCGGCCGGCGCGGCGTGCGCGTGGCCGCGGCCGAGCGCCGCGACCGCCGCGGTCGCGGGGTGCTGGGCTTCGCTTCGCGTTACGCCTGCGCGCGCCTCGCAATGCCCGACCCCTGGGCGGACGCTCCGGCTTTTGCCGCATGGTTGAAGCGGGCGGCCGCCGGTCGACCGGTTTTTCCCGTCGCGACGGACACGGTGCGCTGGTTTGCGCAGCACCGGCCGCTGTGGGCCGCGGCCGTGCGGGCCCTGGTGCCGCCGCCGGAGGCCCTGGCCGCCGCGGAGGACAAGGGGCGCGTGCATGAGACGGCCCGCGCCCTGGGGCTGCCCACCCCCCGTCAGTTCAGCCTCGACGAAGCGGCCCCCCTGCCCGCGGTCGTCAAGTATCGCGCCGGCGAGGCCTTGGGACTGGCTCCGGCGCAACGCTACCGCGTTGTGCGCAGCCGGGCCGCGCTCGTCGCGGCGTGGGCGGAGTTCGCGGCGCGCCAGCCCGAGCCGTTGATCCAGGAGTACCTGCCGGGCGCGGGTTTCGGGTATTCGACCGTGCTGTCCCCTCCCGGTCGTCCAGTGGCGCACTTCATCCACCGGCGGCTCCGCGAGTACCCTCCGGGCGGCGGCCCGAGTTCCTACGCCGTGAGCACCCGCGAGCCGGAACTGGTGGCGATGAGCGTACGGCTGCTGCAGACCCTGGGGCTGGTCGGGCCCGCGATGGTGGAGTGGAAGCAGGACGCCGCGGGCGCCTTCCGCCTGTTGGAGGTGAACCCGCGCTTCTGGGGGACCCTCCCGCTGGCGGTGGCCGCGGGGGTGGACTTCCCCTGGCTGGCCTACCAGGTGCTGACCGGCGCCGAGCCGGACAGCGCCGCCTACGGCGTCGGCATCCGGCTGCGGTACGTCCTCAAGGACTTCCTGGCGGCCCGCGCCGCCGGAATCGGGCCCCTGGCCTATCTGCGCGAGTGTCGCGCGCAGCCGTGGACGGAGGCCGTCTGGGCACGCGACGACCCGCTGCCGGCCGCGACCTACCTCAGCGGGCAGCTTCGGCGCCGGCTCGGGCACCGGGAGGCACAGATCTGAGATGCGCTGGCTTGACCTGCACACCCACACGCATCTCTCGGCGGATGGCGCCACAACCCCGCGGGCGTTGGCGGCCGCGGCGCGCCGAGCCGGCCTGGACGGCGTGGCGGTCACCGACCACGGCACGCTGGAGGGGGCCCTGCGCGTCCGGGAGGCGGCGGAGGGCACGGGCCTGCTGGTCATTGTCGGGGCCGAGTACGCGACCGACGTTGGCCACGTGCTCGGCCTCTTCCTGGAGCGTGAACTCCGCCTCGGAGCGGCGCCGCGCTGGCCCTGGCGCGAGGTGCTGGCCGCCGTCCGCGAACAGGGCGGGCTGGCCGTGCTGGCGCACCCCACCAGGACGCACCGGTCCCCGGATCCGGAGGTGATGGCGGCGATGGACGGCGTGGAGGTCTATAACGCCCGGGCGGAGTGGAGCCGGTTTCCGCGGGCCAACGCCCGCGCGCGGCAGGCCTGGGAGGCGGCCCGCCGACTGCGCGGCGGGCCGCTGCTGGCCACCGCCGGCAGCGACGCCCACTTCCCGGGTGAGATCGGGCACGGGCGCTGCGCGGTCGCCGGCACAGGGGACCTGCGCCGGGCACTGGGGGCGGGTACCCGCGCGGTGCTCGGCCGGGGGACGCTCCCCCTCTACGAGGCCGCCAGCCAGGCCCTGAAGGTGACCCGCAACCGGGACTGGCCGGCTGCGCCCCGCGCCGCGGCGCGCCTGGCCTTTGGCGGGCTGCGCACGCTCCCTCACCTGGCCGCCCGCACCGCCGCCACCCATTGGGAGGTGCCAGAGTGACCCTGTACGGCCTGCGCCCCGTACTGCGCTGGACCCGCACCCTCGCCGGCGGCCGGCGCCCAGTGCCGAGCCGGGTGCGCCGCATCTCGGCCGTGGCCCCTCCCGCCGAACGCCTGGTGGCGATCACCTTCGACGACGGCCCCACGCGGGGCATCACCGAGCAGGTGCTGGAGACGCTGGAGCGCTGCGGGGCCCGCGGCACGTTCGACATCATCGGCTCGACGGCGGACAATTACCCGGACACCGCCGGCCGGGCGGGCACGCCACTCTGGAGCGGCCGGCGGTACGACCACTACGCGGCCTTCGGGCGCGACGGCGAGGCGGGGCTGCGCGCGCAGCCGGATCTGGTGCGCCGGATCGCGGCCGGCGGGCACGAGGTCAGTAACCACTCCTACCGGCATCTGGCCTTCGGCCCAGAACACCTGGTCTACCGCGGCCGCCATGCCCACGAGGGCGCCGCGGCGGCCCTGGAGGACCAGCGGCGCCTGCACGACGCCTGCCGCGCTCTGCTTGGACAGGCCCCGCGACTGGGCCGCCCGCCGCACTACATCGACCGCACGCCGGATGGCTGGAGCGCGTATGACCTCTATGACGCGATGGGGTACCAGTATCTCGCGGCGAGCCTCGATCTCGGCGGCTGGCGCAGGAGCCGGAACAGCCGCGCGGCGACCGTGGACGATGCCCTGGCGGCGCTCCGCACGCAATTGCGAACCGACCCCGCCGCCCTGTCCGGCCAGGTGCTCTTCGCCAAGGACGGCTACAACATGTCACTCCAGCCGGTTGTCTGCTGGGCGCTGCCGCTCCAGCTCGAACTGCTGGCGGCGGCCGGGTACCGGGTGGTGACCGTGTCCGAACTCCTGGAGTCCAGCCCCTTCGCGGATGTGCCCCCCACCGACCCGGCCGCCGCCGCCGCGCGGCGCCTGCTGGCGGCCGGAGTGCCCTGCGCCTTCCGCGACAACACCCTGCGGGTCGAGGGGCCCCTCAGGCGGGGTGAACTCGCCGCCTGGCTCGCCGGACCCGTATCCCCGCCGGCCCTGCTCGGGGCCGCGGACGGCCGGCACGCCCGGCCGGACCCCGCAGGGATGGCGGCCGCCCGCGGCTGGCTCGAACCCGGCGTTCCCGGCGAGCCGGTGGCGCGCGCGGAACTGGAACGGTCCCTGGAACGGTGGGAGTGGGTCAGTTCGCGCACCGGCGCCGACGCCGCACCGGTCGCGCCCGGAGGGGGGGGCGGCGCCGTCACCCGCCGTCTGGCGCTGGCGCGCATGGCGGCGGCCCTCGGAACACGGTGCGGTCCGGAGTGGAGGCGGCCCGGGGCATAGCCGGGGATGTCTTCCCGCGGCGGCACGCGCCCCCCGCTCGGCCGACCCCGGCCGGCTGCCGCCGCAGCCCGGGGTCCCGGTGAAGGGACGAGGATCGGCGGACCGGCCGCCCTCCCTTCACCGTTTGCCCTCCACCTCCGCCCGCAGCGCGGCCACGAACTCGGGCACGCCCCGCGGCCCGAGGTCGCCGCCCCTCCGGGCACGCACCGCGACCTTCCGTTCGTCCGCCTCGCGGTCGCCCACAACCAGCATGTACGGTACCTGCTGGACCTGCGCGGCCCGGATGCGGTGCCCGATCTTCTCCGGCCGCGCATCCACTTCCACCCGCAGACCCGCGCCGCGGATCTCCCCGGCCACCCGCTCGGCGTACGCCGCGTGCCGATCGGCGATCGGCAGCACCACCGCCTGCACCGGCGCCAGCCACGCCGGGAACGCCCCGGCGAAGTGCTCGATCAGCACCCCCATGAACCGCTCCAGCGAGCCGAAGATCGCCCGGTGGATCATCACCGGCCGGTGGTGCGCCCCGTCCGCGCCGATGTACGCAAGATCGAAACGCTCCGGGAAGTTGTAGTCCAGTTGCGCGGTCGCGCACTGCCACCTGCGCCCCAGGGCGTCGGTCACGTGGAACTCCAGCTTGGGGCCGTAAAACGCCCCCTCCTTGGGGGCCAGGACGAACGACCGACCGGCCGCCTCCACCGCCGCGCCGAGCGCCGCCTCCGCGCGCTCCCAGACCGCCGGGTCGCCGATGTACTCGTCCGGCCGCGTCGCCAGCCGGATCTCGTAGGGCATGCCCAGCGTCCCGTACACCCGCTCCACCAGGCGGAGTACTCCGGCGATCTCGCCCTGGATCTGCTCCGGGGTGACGAACAGGTGCGCGTCGTCCTGATGGAGCGAGCGCACGCGCAGCAGGCCGTGCAGGGTTCCGGAGCGCTCGAAACGCGCCAACTGCCCGTACTCCGCCAGCCGGAGCGGCAAGTCGCGGTACGACCGCGTCTCACTGGCGTAGATCAGACAGTGCGCCGGGCAGTTCATCGGCTTGACCGCGAACTGCTCCTGGTCGCGCCGCAGGGTGAACATGTTCTCCTGGTAGTGACCCCAGTGCCCCGAGCGTTCCCACAGTTCGGAGCGCATGATGATCGGGGTGCGCACCTCCCGGTAGCCCTCGGCCTCCTGCAGTTCCCGAGACCAGTTCTCCAGGAGCCGCCAGAGGGTGTAGCCCTTGGGCAACCAGAACGGGAAGCCGGGCGCCTCCTCCCGCAGCAGGAACAGGCCCAGGTCCGGACCGACCCGCCGGTGATCGCGCCTTTTGGCCTCCTCCTGCACCCAGAGGTAACGGTCGAGTTCCTCCTCGCTGGCAAAGGCCGTCCCGTACAGGCGCTGCAGCATCGGCCGCTTCTCATCGCCCCGCCAGTACGCCCCCGCCACGGACAGGACCTTGAAGGCCCGGATGCGCCCGGTGGAGGGCAGGTGCGGGCCCCGGCAGAGGTCGAAAAACTCCCCCTGGCGATAGACGGTCACCTCGGCGCCCTCCGGCAGGTCGTCGACGATCTCGACCTTGAAGACCTCGCCGTCGCGCCCGAACGCCGCGCGGGCCTCCTCCCGACTCCACACCTCGCGGGAGATCGGGTGGTCCTCGGCGATCACCTTGGCCATCTCGGCCTCGATGGCCGGCAGGTCCTCCGCGGAGAGCCGCACCGGCCGCCCGTCGGATCCGCGCACGTCCATATCGTAGTAGAAGCCGTCCTCGATCACCGGGCCGATGGCCAGGCGCGTGCGGGGATAGAGGCGGCGCACCGCCTGCGCCATCACGTGGGTGGTGGTGTGCCGGTAGACCTCCAGACCGGCGGGATCCCTCACGGTGAGGATCGCGAAGGACACGCGCGGCTCCCCGGACACATCCTCGACCGGTCGCGCGAGATCCACCACTCGCTCCCCGACGCGCGCGGCGAGCGCATCCCGCAAAAGCCGCGGCCCAATGGCGGCGGCCACGTCCCGGCCCGTCGTGCCGGGCGCCACCTCCCGGACCGCGCCGTCGGGCAGGACCAGTGCTACCGACACGCTGCAACGCCTCCCCTTCACCGTCTGCAGCGGCAAACAAAAAGCCCGCCCCCACGTAGGGGCGAGCGTTTGCCCGCGGTTCCACCCAAGCCGCCGCCGAGAGCAGGATTCCACAGGCCGCGACACTGTCGCGGCTTGACGGGCATCCCGGCCCACGGCCTCTGCGGCCCGTAACGCGAGCCGCCACGGATGCGCCGGCGGCACCCCGGCACGCGCGGGCGCCCCCACCGCATCGGCTCCGGAGCCGTCCCGCCCGCGAAGGCCGGCGCCCGTTCAGCGCCCTGCCCCGCACCGGCCGCAGCCGCGGGGATTCCACCATCCCCCCGCTCTCTCTCGCGCCGCCCGGCCGTCGGGTCTCCGTCCTCGCCTGTACTCAGACGATACCATCCCGGCGGAGGCACGGTCAACGCGGGCCCGGACCGCCGCCGGCCAAGGGCGGCTGCACGGGGTTCTCCGCCGCCACGGCGTCCTTTACGCCTGCAACCGACCCGGGTCGCAGGCCGCGGGCAGGGCGGCGCCCTCCAGGATCGCCTCGGCCAGCAAAAGGCCCGTGAGCGGCGCGAGCAGGATCCCGTTCCGGTGATGGCCCGTGGCCAGCCAGGTCCGTTCGTGCCCGGGCAGGCGGCCGAGCAACGGCAGGCGGTCGGGCGCGGCGGGCCGGAAGCCAGCCCAGGCTTCCTCCAGTTCGGCCGCGGCCAGCGCTGGCAGCGTGGCGGCCGCGGCGGCCGCCAGCGCGGCGACGCCGGCCACCGTCGCGCGACGGTCGAAGCCGGCCTCCGGTTCTTCCGTCGCGCCCACCAGCACCCGGCCCCCGGCCTTGGGAACCAGGTAGCAGCGGTCGCTCCACAACGTCAGCGGCAGCGGCGCGCCGGTGTGGCGCAGCATCAGCCGCTGTCCCTTGACGGGCGCGACGGGAACGCCGCAGAGCAGACCGCTCCAGGCGCCCGCCGCCACCACCACCGCCCCGGCCTCCCACCGGGTGCCGGCGGCCTCCACCGCCCCGTCCAGCACCCGGGAAACCGGTACGCCCAAGCGGATCTGCGCCCCGGCGCGCAGCGCCGCCTGGGCCACGGCCAATGTGAACCCGTGGGCGTCGACCCGCCCGTCCGGCACCCACAGCCCCAGGACCGCCGACGCCCCGCCCGGCGCCAGTTCCGCGCACTCCGCCGGGTCGCAGAGGCGCGCCACAAGGCCCATGGCCCGCTGCCAGCGCGCGCGCTCCCGCAGCGCGTCCGCCCCCGCCTCGGTGGCCACCACCCGCAGTATACCGCCCATGTCCAGCCCGGCCGCGCCCTCCAGAGCCGCGCACCACCCGGGAAACATCGCGCGGGCACGCAGCCCCAGTTCAAGGAGCGGACCCGGCCGGTCCGCCTCCACCTGCGGGGCCAGCATGCCGCCGGCCCCGTAGGACGCCCCGGCCGCGAGGCGCTCGCGCTCCAGGAGCACCACCGTCGCCCCGCGCCCGGCTGCCTCCAGGGCCACCGCACAGCCGACGACGCCCCCGCCGACCACCAGCACATCCGGCTTATTCAACGCGCGGCACCCCCGCGGCCACCGTGGAGGGGCTGGCCTCCGGAAGGCGCGGGATCCGCCCCGCGCGGCGCCCGAGCCACCCGGCGCGCACGGCCAGGGCCATGGCGGCCGCCATGGCCACAGGATCCCCGGCCCGGGCGATCGCCGTGTTCACCAGCACCGCATCCGCCCCGGCCTCCATGGCCAGCGCCGCGTCCGCCGGCGAACCGATGCCGGCGTCCACCACCACGGGGACGCGCACCCGCTCCCGGATGCGCCGGATCGCACCGGCGTCCAGCACCCCCTGCCCGCTGCCGATCGGCGAGCCCAGGGGCATGACGACCACGGCGCCGGCCGCCTCCAGGTGCACCGCCGCCACCGGGTCGGGAGCGGTGTACGGCAGGACGACAAACCCGCGGCGCACCAATTCCCGCGTGGCCTGCACTGTGGCGGCGACATCG
The DNA here is from genome assembly GCA_021797775.1 of Bacillota bacterium. Classification (GTDB taxonomy): domain Bacteria; phylum Bacillota; class Sulfobacillia; order RBS10-35; family JAJYVN01; genus JAJZZC01. Next base: position 1,609 of record JAJZZC010000210.1, on the reverse strand, counting down.
GGCCAGAGGCTTTCCTGATCGCCGATGACCTCCAGCTTGACCCAGTTGGTGCCCGTGGCCGCCCTGCCGAGTTCGGCCATGTGCACCGCGTCCTCCGCGCTGCAGGCACCGGCCGTGTTGGGCAGCAGGCGGTAGCGCGCCGGAGCGAGTTCCTGCAGCAGGGACCGCCCGCCGAGATCGAGGTCGAAGTAGCGCACGGCCACCGTCACCAGTTCGGTACCGGCTGCCTCCAGCGCCGCCGCCATCACCGCCGCAGAGGGGAACTTCCCGGTCCCGCACATCAGTCGGCTGCGGAAGGAGACGCCGGCGATCACCAACGGCTGCTCCGCCGCCACCACCCGGTCCGAACCCCCGGCCACCACATGCACCACCTCGATGCGGTCGCCCTCGCGCGGCACGAGGGTCGACCAGGTTTGCCGGGCGACGATCTCCCGATTGACGGCGACGACCACGCGCTCCGGATCGACGCCGCGTTCCCGCAGGCCGTCGAGCAGGTTGTGATCGGCCCGCCACTCGGCGGCCCTGCCGTTGAGGGTCAGCCGCACGCTTGCCCCAGCCTGGGACATCGCAACCCCTCCCCACGTCCGCAGACCAGCACGTAACGCGGACGCGCGCGGGTGCGGGCCATGGCCGCGCGCAGGGCCGCCGCCGCCGCCTCCGGATCGGGCGCGCCGAGGATGGCCCGGATCACGGCGATGCCGGCGCACCCGGTCTGCAGCACCGCGCCCACATTGCCCGGCTCGATCCCGCCGATGGCCAGCACCGGGGCGTCGACGCTGGCCACCACCTCCGCCAGGGCGGCCAGGCCACGTGAGGCAAGGCCCGGCTTGCTGCCGGTCGGAAAGATGTGGCCGAAGGTGACGTAGTCCGCTCCGGCGGCGACGGCGGCGCGGGCCTCGGGCAGCGAATGCACCGAGACGCCCAGCAGCCAGCCCTCCGTGCGGGGAAGGAGGGCGCGCACGCCGGCCGGAGGCAGGGACCGTGCCGGCAGGTGTACCCCGCCGGCCCGCGCGATGAGCGCCACGTCGGCGCGATCGTTGACCAGGACCGCGGCCCGACCGCCCGCCGCCGCCAGGGCCTCGCTGGTCGCCTCCAGGACCACGTCCGCCGGGTGCCCCTTCTCGCGCACCTGGATGCCGTCCACCCCGCCGCGCACCGCCGCCGCCAGAGCCGCCCGCAGCGGCAACCGGCTCTCCAGTCGGTCCGTAACCACATGCAGCGCCGGATCCCCACCCACGGGCCCACTTCCCTCCGACGCCGAAAATAAAGAAAGCCGCCAACCCCCTCGGGATTGACGGCGACAGCGCCAATGTTCGCTGCCGGAACACGCCTGCCGACCCTGCCGGCCTCCGATATTCGCAACCGTAGCAGGGACGGCGGGGCGCGTCAAGGGCTGGAACTACGGGTAACAGGTCCCCGGCAAAGTCACGTCCGGGCGGGTGCCCACCACCAGCGTTTGTGGGTCACGACCGTCCGGGCCCCCCGCCGCCATGGCTGCGGCAACCGCTCTCCGGGTGCCCGTGTCAACGCGCACACCCCGTGCGACGGTTGCGGCGGCGGTGTCGGGGGCCCGGCCGCGTTCCGCGCAAATGAGCGCGGTGCGGAACAC
>JAJZZC010000209.1 GCA_021797775.1 Bacillota bacterium | reverse complement strand
CTTGCTGCCCAGGGGCCTGCCCCTCGCCACGACCTCACCCGCTCGCGTCGCGGGGTCCTTCTGCGCCATCGGCGTCCACCCGACACCGCGAGATTCAGGTTTGACTCAGGAGGGACTAGCGGTAGTGGAGACACGGTGGCGCACTGCGTTCGGAGCACATGCTCGCAGCCCCCCCTCCGGGAGAGCCGGGGTGACATCAGGTGGCAGAGCAGCGGAACCTCATGCCCGTCTCGGAGTTCCTGGAACGCTTTGGAACGGAGGAGCAGTGCGTTTCGCGACCCCGCGCGGATCGACGCCGCCCTCCTGGCGGAGCTGGCCGCGTTCTTCGCCCAGGTACCGGCCTGGGACTTCACCTTGGCCGAGACCGCGCGCTTCCCCGGCGTCCTCTACCTTGCGCCGCAGCCCGCCCTGCCGTTCCAGCGGCTTATCACCGGGCTCGCGGCGCGCTACCCGGACGCGCCGCCGTACGGTGGTGCCTTCCCGGGGGGCGTCGTACCGCATTGCACCGTCGCCCACGCCGCGCACGTCACGGAGATCACGCCGCTGGACGCCGTGGCCAGCGCCGTCGCCGCCTCCCTGCCCATCCCCGCGCGCGCGCACAAGGCCTGGCTCATGACAAAAGGCGCCAGCTGCCGGTGGGGGCAAGCCGCGCGCTCTGCCCTGGCCGGGGACGGCTCCCCGAGGCCCGCCGCGCCGTGATCGCCGCCGCCCGGGCGCCCCGGCGGGGATCGGGGTGCCACCCGATGCGCCGCGCATCACCGTCCGCCCGCGCAGTGTCGCGGGCCCGGTCTTGCCGGTATGTCTGTGATACACGAAAAGGGGACATCCCCAGAGGTGGCTCCGGGGGAGTTAGGGGCCACTCCCGAACCGACTCTGCCTTGGTGGCTGGGGCCTGGTAAACCCACCCACCAAGGAGGCAAGGAGTTGCGGAGAGTGCCCGACGTCCATGCTATCCGAACGATGGCGGAAGCGGGACTCTCCAAGCGCGCAATCGCACGAAGCCTGCACGTGAGCCCAAGACGGTGGACAAGGTGACCGCCCCGGACTACGTGGTGAGGCGAGGCCGCGGATGCGGCTCCGCGAAGCCGCAACCGGCGCCGAAGATGGGTCAGTGGAAGCGGGTCATCGACAAGTAGCTGACGCAAGATGAACAGGTGCGGCGGAAGCAGCGGCGGACGGCGCCGAGCGGAAGGCGGCACGGGCGAAGGAAGCCTACGTGCCGCTGGAGTTCCCCGGCGGGGACACGATGAACAGCCCACTGGGGTCCGCGGCTCTGCTTCCGGCGCGTGCGACTGGGCAGGTGTGGCCGCGCTTTAGTGGCGGGGGGGGTACCTGTTCGGTGAACTGCGTTGGGACCGCTACGCCTGGTGGGTCGACGGCACCCCCGTGGCGAGCGCGTACCACAGCTAGTGGCTCGGCACGCACTTCACCGAATGCTTACGGCGGGGGCGTCACTCCGCCCCAACCGACTCCGCCTCGATGCGCTGCAGGAACGCCTGCAGGAAGGCGTGCCGGCCCGCGGCGAGCCGCCTGGCGGTCTCTGTGTGCAGCCGCGCCGCCACGTGCAGGAGCTTGTCGGAAAGGTGCCGTAGGGTCCCCTGCGGCGCGGCCCGCCCCCACCCCGGCGCCGGCAACCCGGGGGATCGGCCGTGCGCCCCCCCGAAGGCGAAGGCCCCGCCATGCCCACGGCCCCGATGGCGTCCAGCCGGTCCGCGTCCTGCACCACGCGCCCCTCCAGGGTCGGCGGGGTGGCCCCCCCGCTCCAGGACAGGGTGGCGATGGCCGCGGCGACCAGCGGCGGCGCCGCGCTGGCCTCGCGCAGCCAGGCCATGGCCGTTTCCGCCCCGCGGCGGCCGTGTTCCTCGCGTCCCCCCCGACTCTCCACATCGTGCGGTAGCGCGATGAGCTCGGTCACCTCCGGGTCCGCTCCCTCCGCAACGGCCAGCCGTAGGGCAAGGCGGCGGACGCGCAGCACGTGGGCGACATCGTGCCCAGAGTCATCGCCCGCCATCGCCTCCCGCACGCGGGCGTACAGCACCGCGGCCAGGGGACTGAACGGCACATCGCCCTCCATACCGCCACTCCCCGTTCAGCCAGGCGGGGCGGCGGGTGGCGCCACCGCGCCCCGGGTGGTCCCGCCGGCCCCGCCCAACACGCGACCCTCCGGGCCCAGGCTTCACGCCGGCCGACGCTCGGGCGTCATCGTGCCCTCGCGGCCACGCCGCCACCGTTCAACCGTTGTCTCGCACAGATGGGCGCTCCTCACCCCGCGGGCAGCACCGGCGTCGCCGCTACCCAGCCACGCTCCCGCCGCGCGAGCAGCGCCGCAGGCACGGCCCAACCCGCCCCCGGGCCACGCCGCCCGCCCGTTCGCGCAGGCCAGCCCACACCCCCAGGCCCCACCCTGTGGGTGACGACGACGCCCCGTTCCCCGGGCTCCCGCGCTGCGGGCCCCAACCCCAGCCCCCGGGCCACGCCGCCCGCCCGTTCGCGCAGGCCAGCCCACATCCCCGAGCCCCACTGCCAACCCGTGGGTGACGACGACACCCCCGCTCCCCGGGTCACGCTCCCGCGCGGCCGGCACCGCCCCCGTTCCCCGCGCCACGCTCCCGCCCCGCGGGCGACAGCTCCCGCCCCCCGCTGGCCGCGGCCGCCGGACCCGCAGACCAGGCCGGGACCGCGCCCAGCACCCCGTGCCACCCCTCGCAGCGGCAGATGCCGGGATGCTGCACCGCACGGTTGTAGGGGGTGGAGAACAGCAGCACCGGGATGCCGGCGGCCGCCACCGACAACGCATGAGCGGGCGTATCCTCAATCAGGAGGGCCAGTCTCTCGGCCTGGATGACGGGAAGCTTGGGCGCCCCCTGGAGGAAGAGGAGATCGTCGAGGGCGATCCCGTGGTAGTCGAGCCACGCCTCCGTCAGCCGGCGCATCCGTGGCGCCCGCGCGGTAACGGCAATCAGCCGGTGGCCGTCCGCGCGCAGGCGAGCGCACGCGGCCCTGGCGCCGGGCACCGGGTGCGGTGCCACGAGCATCTCCACCTCGTGCGCATCGCAGATCGCGGCCATCTCCGGCGTGGCGTAGCCCTGCGGCAGGTCGCCCGGACCGTACGCCGTGCCCGCCTCCCTGTTGACCACCGCGATCCAGTACGGGACGGAATCCACCACCACGCCGTCCAGGTCGACTGCGATGCGCATAGCGGCGCGCCCCCCCGTTCTGGTGGGCACTGGATGCGGGGGCATCGCGCTGGCGGGCGTCCGGTAAGCGACGCCTCCCGCCGTCGTCACTCTGACAGGACACACGTTCGGCTTCAAACGCGTGCTCCGTTGCCTGGGCGCGGCGCCACGGCGCCAGCCCCGGGGGAGCCCGCGGCCCCGGTGTCCTGGGCCACCTGCCCCGCCCCCCCTCCTGCGGGGCGGCCCCCTGGCTCAGAGCAGGAGCCAGCGCAACTGGTCGCGATACTCGCGGGGCACCCAACCCGTGCGCAGGAGGTCGCGGTCGTCGTCCCACTCCGCGATCGATTCGTGCAGCTCGGGATCGAACTGGCCGCCACTCGTCGCACGCAACTCCGTGTCGAAGTCGCGGCAGAGCCGGGCAACGTCCTCCTGCTCGCGACCCAGGCGCTCGACCTCCTGGAGGTACCGGGTGTGCACATCCCGCACGGGGCCCGGGTCCCCAGGCTGGATGAGAAACGCCAGGCGGCGTAGCCGAAGGCAGCGCGCCTCCTCCCAACCGGCCATCTCCTCCGGAGGCGGCAGCCTCCCCTCGCCAACGAACAGGAGGATGCGGTCCACAGCCGCGAGATAGCGGAAGGTGACATGCCCGGCAAGCACCGTATCCGTGGCGGGCACCTCGGGCAAAAAGGGGATTTCCTCCAACACAGGCGGGTCCGAGCGGTCTGGACCATGGTGGACGCGCCACACACCGACGCCGTCCAGCAGGGCGATCTCCAGCAGCTTGAGCTGGTACTCGATGCGCGCTCGCTCCAGCGCGCCCCCGCACAGCATCCCCCGCTCCTCCGCCTCCCGGGCCCGGCGGGCCAGCCCGATGGCTTCCACATACACGCGGGGTATGGGCGAGATCAGTCGCTTGATGCGAACGTGCATCCGGCGTGCCCCCTAGCTACAGGCGACATGAAGCGGCCGCCGGTTCTCTTTTCGGCACGCGGCCATACTCCTTCAAGGGGTTCCACGGCGGACAGGGGTTGCGGCGCCCGGGGCCGCCGGACCGAGGCCGGGGCCCGTGCCGGACCACCCCGGCGGCGGACGCGGTCCGGTGCCGCGACCGTCCTCTCTCCCAGCACCCCCGTGGCTCCGGGCTGTCCGACCGGCGGCAGCGCTGCGCTTCGGCGCCGCGCTGTGCCGTGCCACGCCCCAGGATCTGGCTCTCTGCCCCGCTGCCCGCCCCCCGATGGCCCCCTCACGGGCCGCCCCTCCCTGCGCCCGCCACCATCGACCCGCGCGCGCCGCCTCCGTCGCCTTGTCGCCCAAGGATAAGCTCGTGTGGCCGGGGCGCCGTCCCTCGCCCCCACCTTGAGCGGTTCCCACGCATTACCGGTGAGCCGCTACACCCGACCTCGACCGCGTGCCGGACGCGCTGCGCTCCAACCGCGCGTACGGCCACGGTCATGGCGTGGGCCGCATCGGCGCCACCAAGGGCCGACCCGCATCCTCTGGCGGTCGGTCCGTGCCCTACTGCGCCCGTTGCAAAGCAGGGATGCAGCGGCCCCGTCGGCCTCTTCGCCGCCCGTCCGCCGCCCGCCAGCAGCGCCGTAGCGTCCGTCGGCGGCCCGTGCGCGGTGAGCGCGTCGCCATGGACCGCGTGCGCCGCCGCGGGGGCCGCCCGCCCGGCCATGCGCCGCATCCACTGGGTGACCTCGCTGGCGCCTCCATTCCAGGATATGCTACCATCGGTGTGGTTTGCGGGAGAGAGGGGCGGCGACGCCGCTCGACCGCCCCTCCTTCCCGCTGGCAAACGCCAGTTCCCTTTCCGTCGTCCCACGATGGTCACAGCGCCGCAAGCATCCCGTGGGCATGGCGGGTTTCCCGTGACTGTCTCTGCAAATCGCCCGGCCTCCGTCGCCGCGCCAGGCCCTGAAGATCTGGGGCTTCCTGGTTCCCCCTCAGGAGGGTGACTGCGTGAACTTCTACGTGTCCCCAACGGGCGACGACGCGTGCGGCGGCACCCGGCCCGACCCGGCCGCTGCCGGCGGCGAGGGCCCGTTCCGTACCCTGGAGCGGGCGCGCGGCGCGGTGCGCGCACACCGCGCCGCGCGCCCCGCTGCGCCGGTGACTGTGTGGCTGCGCGGCGGGACGTATACGCTGCAGGGGCCGCTGATCCTCGGCCCGGCGGACGGCGGCGCGCCCGGGGCCCCGGTCACCTACGCGGCGTACCCGGGCGAGCGGCCGGTCGTGAGCGGCGGGCGGCGCATCACCGGCTGGCGGCCCGTGCACATCGCGGGGCGGCCAGGGTGGGCGGCGGAGGTCCCCGAGGCCCGGAACGGCGCCTGGGCCTTCCGCCAACTGTGGGTGAACGGTGAGCGGCGCTCCCGCCCGCGGCTACCCGCCGCGGGCTTCCATCGCATCGCGTCCCTGCCCGATGTCACGAGCGAAACGCCCTGGACCGAGGGGCAGAGCCGGTTCGCGTTCGCGCCAGGCGACCTGAGCGCCTCTTGGCACCGCCTGCAGGACGTCGAGATCGTGGCGCTGCACTACTGGGTGGACTCCCACCTGCCATTGCGCGCGGTGGATGAGGACGCCGCCCTCGCGACCTGCGGCAAGCGCAGCATCTTCCGGCTGACCGACGACTACCGGCCCCGGGGCGCGCGTTACTACGTCGACAACGTCCTGGAGGCGCTGGACCGGCCCGGGCAGTGGTACCTGGACCGCGGCGCGGGCGTGCTGTCCTACCTGCCTCTGCCCGGAGAGGACCCCGAGGCCGCCCTGGTGATCGCGCCCCGGCTCCCCCAGCTCCTGCGGCTGGAGGGCGCGGAGCCCGATGGGCCGGCGGTCGCGCACCTGGTCTTCCAGGGGATCACCTTCGCCCACACCGAGTGGTCGCTGGCGGCCGACGGGCCGGCGGGGTCGGCCCAGGCGGCGGCAGACGTGCCGGCGGCCATCGCCTTGCGGGGGGCGCGGGCCTGCGCCTTTCAGGGGTGCTTCGTGGAGCACTGCGGCACCTACGCCCTGGAGGTGGGCCCGGGTTGCGCCGACATACGCCTGGAGCGCTGCCGCCTCGCGGACCTGGGCGCGGGGGGCGTGCAGGTCCGCGCGGGCAGCGTGCGCACGGCCGTGGCGGGCTGCGAGATCACGCGCTGCGGGCGGCTCTTCCACGCCGGCGTCGGCGTCCTCATCTTCGACAGCGGCCACAACCAGGTGGTGGGCAACCACATCCATGGCCTCTACTACACCGGGGTGAGCGTGGGCTGGGTGTGGGGCTACGGGGAGAGCCACGCGGTGGACAACCTGGTGGCGAGCAACCACATCCACGACATCGGCCAGGGGATGCTCAACGACATGGGCGGCATCTACACCCTGGGCGTTTCGCCGGGCACGGCCATCCGCGACAACCGCATCCACGACGTGCGCTCCGACGGCTACGGCGGCTGGGGCATCTACCTCGACGAGGGCAGCACCGGGATCGTGGTCGAGGGCAACCTCGTCTACCGCACGAAGACCGGTGGGCTGCATCAGCACTACGGGCGCGACAACGTCGTGCGCAACAACGTCTTCGCCCTCGCCGCCGAGGGACAGGTGCAGCGCACGCGCATCGAGGAGCACCGCTCCTTCCGCTTCACGCGCAACATCGTCTACGGCCAAGGCCCGCTGCTGCATGGGGCCTGGCGCGAACCGGCGGCCGCCTTCGACCACAACCTCTACTGTGATCCCTCCGGCGCGCCGCTGGACTTCGGTGACGGTCGAACACTCGCGCAGTGGCGGGCCCTGGGCATGGACGGCCACGCATCGATGGCCGATCCCCGTTTCCGGGACCCGGCGCGAGGCGACTTCTCCCTGGGGCCGGACTCTCCCGCTCAGGCCTTGGGCTTCCGGCCGCTGACGGTGCCGGCGGCGGAGGAAGGGGATGGGGACGCGGCCAGGTAGGGGGGCTGCGGGTCGCAGCAGGCACGGCAGGTGTCGGCTGCGCACCAGGGGGAGACAGACGGCGCGGAGATCGGGGGTGGCAGTGCATCAAACACGCACAGTGCGTTTGCCCGCATCCTGGGGTGCTGTTACCCGGCCGCGCCTTGGGGTGTCGGCGCGGGCCCCCCCGAATACGGCGCTGACCGTCATCAGGGCCGTGGACAACCAGCGGATGCAGGGCTATTTCCGCTTCGTGGAGTATCTCAGCGCCCACCACGTAGCGCTATCAACCTGACTTTCGCAAAGGGGCGGCCGGTCGCCTTGGTGCCCAGGGGCCGGTCTGGGCTTTTCAGCGGTGCCTCGCCCCTCGCCCACACCTGTTGCCTGTCTATGTCGCATTAAGACTAATCCATACGGAATGGCTGTTGCTCGGGTGGGCCAGACCGCACACACAGTCGCCACATACAGCACCTCCGGCACAGGCGATGGCATAACGCGATGGGGAAATCGTACTGTTACACCAGGCACAGCGTAGAGAGGTAGCGGATTCGCTGGCACAGCCATGCTGTTCCTTCACCGCCCCGGATTCCCCTGTATGGTGTTGAGTTGTGACCATATCGTGCATCAGGGTGACACACTCAGCACACAGACAGAAGCCTGTTTGGACGGGACTGGCCAGCATAAGAGCCACTCGATGGGTGGGCTTTCCGCAAGATGAACACTCCGCGGGCTTCATGGAACGCCTCCCGGATCGAGAGGAGGGCGTGCTCTTCGTACGCCCTCCTCTCGTGGGTACCACCCGATAATCGTCTCACAGAACACTGACGGTATCCGTGATCGGGATGATCGTGCACCTACTACCGCTGAGAGTATAAACCGTGCCGCTGAGGGTGGCATCGAAATATCCTGCAGCGGTGTATGTGTGGCTGACAGAAGTAGACCAAGTGCCGGAGAATGCGAACGGGATGCTACCGCTGCTTGATGTGCCATCACCCCAGGAGATACTCCAGCTACCTCCGGCGATCCAGCCTTGCGTTGATTGAGTCTGAATCTGTCCGCTGTCCGGTTGACCAACGTTGGCCGTAGCACCAAGCAAGAACGTCACGGTTCCACAGGTCGACGTGTAGTTCGGAGACACCAGATTCCCGCTTTGGGAAACGACGCGGCCGGCGCCGGTCGCTCCCGCAGTCACAGAGGGACCTGACGGAGCAACGGCCGTCGCAGCCGCTAGGGCAGGCGCGCTTCCGCTGATCAGAAACGCAGCAGCAAGGATGCCAAACCACCCCCGCAACCTTGCTGTGAGCATTGCGGAACCTCACCTTCTTCTTGGATTTCCGATGCCGTCACAACTCCGTCCGGCGCTTGGCGGCCCGTGCCTGTCGCTTGTCCGGTCGCCGCCCTCAGCGAGGGGCCTTACTCGCCCTCCCTCCAGCGGTTCATGGAAGATGGCGCGCGGGGCGCCTTGATTCCTTTACCACGGGCGTACGACTCGTTCGACATCTATCGACGGCGCCCTTGGCGAGTCCTTCGGGGCCGCGCGGGAAGGAGATCCTTTCGGCACGGTGCGCGACCCCGCGGCGCAGAGGGCCCGGCGGGGGGCCGGAGGCCACCCCCCTTTCGGCACACTGCTACACCTCGCCGTCCGACGGCGGCTGCTCGCGGAGCCGGCGCACGGTACCCACGCCGACCCCGAGGGTCCTGGCCGCCCCTCGCAAGGAGAGGCTCCCGTCCTCGATGGCCGCTGCCACCTCGGGCCAGCGGCGCCGGACGTCGGTCCGGGCGGTCGCAGGCGGCCGGCCCAGGTGCTTACCCTCTCGGCGGGCGCGCTGCATTCCGGCCCGGACGCGCTCCGCGATGAGCGCGCGCTCCAGCCCGGCGTACGCCACGGTAATGTAGTAGAGGGCCTCCCCGAAGGGCGTGGTGGTGTCCAGCCAGGGCTCCTGGTAGGAGCGGAGGCCGACGCCCCAGGCGCGGAGGCGTTCCAGCGTCTGCGCGGCGTCGAGGACCGAGCGGAAGGC
>JAJZZC010000208.1 GCA_021797775.1 Bacillota bacterium | reverse complement strand
GTGCATATGATCCTGATTTTCGCAAAGGGGTTGCCCGGCGCCTTCGCGCCCAGGCGCCGCCCTTCGCCACGACCTCACCCGCTCGTATGGCAGAGTCCTTCTGCGACAGCGGCGCCCGCCTGACACTGCGAGATTCAGGATGATCGCCGACTACCAGGCGTGCTACTGCCCCGCCTGCATGCCCCGGCGGATCGCCCGCACCGCCGAGGTGGCCCCGGTAGCGGCCGCCTTCGAGAGGGGAGGGGCGGCGTCGCCGCTGGAGCGGGCGTAAACCACCCCGTACGGCCACCTATCTCGGAGGTATCCGGTTATGCCATGACCCGTTCCGGCTAGCGCCGTCGGCGGGCCGGACACCCGTGGTGCCGCGCCCCCTCCATGGGCGCCTCTGCTGCCCACGTGTGCCGACAGACCACGGAGAGCGCCCGCGACCCGCGCGGCTGTGCTATCCTGGCACTGGAGAGGGAGGCAACGTCCGTGCCGTTCGCCGTCCAAGACTTCCAGGATCTTAATCAGGCTCCTGGACGCCCATCCAGACTGGAGGCGGAACCTCCGCCGCATCGTGCTGACGGAGGACCTGCTCGCGCTGCCCGACGCAGTGCGGGAGTTGGTCGCCGCCGAGCAGCGCACCGAGGCACGGCTCGAAGCCCTCGCTGAGCAGGTGGCGGCCCTGGCCGCCGCCCAGCAGCGCACCGATGCGCAACTCGCCGCGCTCGGCGTGCAGGTCGCCACCCTCACTGCTGCCCAGGAACGCACAGAGGTTCGGGTTGGCCGAATGGAGGGCTCGGTCTTGGAGATCCGCTTCATCAACCGCGCCCCCGCATACCTGGGCTCCGCGGGGCTGCACCGGGTCCGCGTGGTCCCCACGGCCGACTGGGTAGACGCGATGGACGACGCACTGGATGCGGGACGCGTGAACTCGACCCAGAGGCTCGATCTGCTCCGTGCGGACGCCGTCTTCCGCGCCCGTGACGACCAGGGCGAGGTCTGGCTAGCCGTAGAAGTGTCCGCCACGGTCGACACACACGACGTCGCGCGCGCTCAGCGCTGGGCGGCGGTCCTGGCCCTCCTGCAAGGTCGGGCGCGCCCCTGCGTCGCTGGCTATGTGTTCACGATGGGGGCCAGGACACAGCTGGCAACCGACCCCACTGCACTGGCGCTCACGCTTCCGGAGGACTAGCCCTGACGTTCGCCAAACTCGGCCGCGCACGATGATCCCCAAACCACCCCGAGCCATGCGCCGACCGGGCGCTGGTCGACCGTGGCCCGCGTGCGGTCTGGCGGCCCACCCCAGACGTCGGGGAAGTCGCAGCCCGCATCTCCGGCCAGGCCCCTATTACTACCCTTAGCACTTCCTGATCCTAGGATCAACCGCCGCCGTCGACGAGGCCCAATGCATAGCTGCTCACAGCGACGAAACGCCTCTTGCCGAAGGCGTGACCGTTTATTCACACCCGCTTCGGTCCCCAGTAGCTACCAGTGTGCAGGACAGTACTATGCCACCCGTGCACCGCCAAGACCAGCCGCTGGCCCAGGGGTGCCGTCGGCCACCACCCCTCCACGGCTTGGCCTCGCCGGGCCGGCGGCCCTTCGCCAGTCAGCGGAAGCGCACGTGGCGCGCCAACTCGACCACCATGCGCGCCGCATTGGCCGAAGTGATCCGCTGTCCGTGCACCATCAACCCGTCAAAGGACACGTTCTCCACCCGGTGGCTGTCGTCATATCCACGGATGATGGACACTGGGAAAGGCCCGCCGACGACCCGCACGTCACGGAACTGGACGTCGCGCACCAGGCCCCGCTCCGCATCCTGCGAGTAACGGGAGTGCAGCACCTTGAGATCGACGAGCTTCTCTCGCGCATCCTCAACCCGGATGTCTTCGTATAACACCCGCTCGATCCGCGCGCGGTCGCCGTTGTGGATCGAAAAGACGGCGCCCGATTGGTTCCCCTCGAACTCGCAGTGGACGACATCGATGTTGTGGAAACGGATGTCCGTCATCTCAGCCGCGCGCGTTTCGTAGCCGATCTCCAGCGCGTTGCCCCACTCGGCGTTCCAGAGCACGCACCCGCTCACGTCGACGCCGCGCGCGGGGCCGTCGCCCACCGCCTTGACCGCGATGCAGTCGTCCTTGGTCCGGATGAAACACCCGCGAATGACCACATTTTCGCAACTGACCACGTCGATGCCGTCCGCCACGTCGGCACCAGAGATAATGTTGCAGTCCTCCACGAGGACCCCGACGGATGCGGCCGGCACCACGTGCCACGCGCGACCGTCGAGCAGGGTGACACCTTGGACAGTGAAGTTGCGGCAACGCTGCGCCCGGATGGAAGGCGGCACGTGCCCGTCCGGTCGGGTGTACCCACCGAGTAGGACACCTCGCCCGCGGATGGCGACGCCCTCCGCGTCAGTGGCCGCAAAGGCGCCGTGCACCACCGCTCCGGCCTCGATGAAGACCGTGTCGCCAGAACGCAGGGACACCTCGCCGACGTCGTAGCGCTTGCCGCCCCTGAACGTGTATGTCGGAGGGGCACCGCCGCTGCCCGCCGGCTCTGCGCCGTGGATCAAGATAAAGAGTGGGCGCCGGTCGTCGTCGTCGAACTCGACGCTGAGCTTGGCGGGGACACGCACGCGAAAGCGCACGTGGCCATCCGCCACTTCCGGCGCGATACCGCGGGCCAGTGGTCGCACACGCACCGCGTGAAAGGGCTCGCGGCGCACGACGTCGACTTCGGTCTCGCCCTCCGCCGCGGCCAGCACCACATGCGCCACCTCGGAGCGGTAAACAAACGCGGGGACCCCGTCCAGGCCGACACGGTACAGATCGGAACCCGGGGTTCCATCCGGTGCTGGAATAGTGGACACCACCGCTCACCCGCGCCCCTTTCGGTACGCCAGGCTGCACGGGCACCGACTTGTGGGGGGGGTAGGGCCCGGCGTTGCCGCCGACGCCCTCCCGTCGCCCCCTGCACGCGGTTCTCCCGCACACGGCGCACCGCTGCCCTGGCGTGGCTACGCTATCGCGGGCTTCCGACCATCGCTCAGCGCCCAGCCCTGGAACGAAGCAGCCTGTCCCCATTCCGCGAGGAGAACCGGCGACCCGTCGGTAGGCGCTACGCCCCGGCTCCATCCCTCGGCCCGCTCCACGGCGCGTCCCTCGCGACTGGACCGCACCGCCGCGGACGTCATCGCGATGGCATTCGGGTTGTCGCGGGGGGTCACCGCCGGCGGGCGACCGTGCGATCACGGTACACCCGCGCGCACCCGGAGGCCTCAGCGACGGAGCAGCGCCCCCGGGGTGGCCCGGACCCGCGCGACGCCCCACCCTCAGGGACGCCGGAGGCCGTGCGTCTTGGCCCGTGTCCGACGGGCGGTCGGTCGCCAGCCCGCCTCGGCGACGCCCGGACCGGCGCGCGGCTTGGCGCTCGATCACCGCCGCCGCGTCTTCCCGCCCTTCTTCTTCCGCTGGTGACGCGGTGGGGGCCGGTCCACGCGAAATCGCACGAGCGGCACGGGATTGTCGTCCGTGCCCAGTTCGGCGTGACGCCGGTCTGCGGGGATCGCGTCAAAGTCAACGAGACCGAGTAACGCGAACTCCTCAGCGACGTCCCACGCGGGCATGCCCTGTGACAGCAGCGCCCGCATCCTGGGCGACTCGACGACCACCGTGGGACAGCCAGGGCAGAACCACCCGAAGTCGGACCCCAGCACGAAGTTGTCTGCGGCGACCCCGCGGTTCCGCGTCGCGACCAGATAGGAGGCGTACCGCTGCACGAGGCGAGCGCCACATTTCGGGCACGAACGCCGCTGGCGTTCGCTGTACACGCAGGTACGCGGCAGGTGAACGTCCGGCTCAGGCGGCAGGCCGGGGGAAGATTGGGGTTCCATGGCTTCGCGCTTCCCTGCGCCTGCGCGATTCCCTGCAGCAGCGAGCCGCGACGCGACCGCGAGTGCTCCCACCCTGAGCCGTCACACTGAGCCCACGCGCGTGCGGTGGCAGCCGTCGCGGGCCAACTCCGGCAAACAGGTGGCGACAATGCCGGCGCACCTGGCGCCCAACGCGCGGCGGGCCTTCCATCGCGAACGGCCCGCGCTTGCGCGTATGCGGCACCCGCGGGTGAAGGACCGCGCCGCAGTGACGAGCCCCGACCAGCCCCCGATCAGCCGCGTCTCGATGATGCCTCCGGTGGACGACGTCTCGTCGGCGCGAAATGACGGGAACGGCTGCGGGACCCGCGGCGTGTCGACGATGCGTCGGCGCGCCGCACTTGCGCCGGCATCGCCGCCATCCCCTGCCTGCGGCCCCGCGATCTGATCATAACGAACTATCCGTCGCTGGACGACCCGTACCAGACCGACGGTCTGTTGGAGTTCGGTTGGTGGGTGAACGGCGGCCACTGGTCGACGCGTGGGGCGCGGGCCATCCTGGCCCACTACCGGGTCGGGGCCCTCGACGGCATCTGATCGACCACGCCGATGCGCTGCAGGCGGCCGGGTTCGGCGGGGATGCGCTCGCCCGGCTCGGGGACGTCCTGGCCAGCGCCGCCGGGGCCGAGGGCGGGGTGGCGCCTTAACCCGCCCGGTCCAAGGGTGGAGGAATGCTCGCCTCATGGAGGGGGCGAGTGTCGGTGTGGTCTGCGCAGCGCGCGGCAATTGGGTCGGTTTCGGCGTCACCGCCGCCGGTGGAGTGGATTTCGTAGTACACTCCCCACGAGGTGCCGCCGAGGGGGGGACCGTGTGAGCGCCAGTGCGGTCGCGACCATCATCTTTGGGTCGGCTTCCGTCGCCGGGGCGGCTGTTACAACGGCCTATGCTACCGGGTGGCGGGCTTCTAAGCAAGATCGCACACTTGCCGACTTGGCGACATCCTTGCGTGCCCACGGTGTGACACTCGAAGTCACGTTGGCTACGCTCCGGCAGATTGTCTGGTTTCTCCGTGATGAGAGCCCTGAGCGAAATCCAGACGAGCGGAATTCCACTCTACGCCTTATGCACGAACGCTTGAGCGCCCTCATGCCGCGAGTCATCGCATCTGAAGAGCGCACGCAGAATCCCCTCACACGGCAGGAGCTTCAGCTTCTCAAGAACCTTCGGGCCAAGGTTGACCAAGGTACATTTCTTGAAGAGGCTGAGGCGCAGGCGCTATACGACCTGAGTGGGAAAGTACACCATTCTCATCCGAACGATGCCACGGCGGCTGCGCTCTTTATGCTTGCAGCCGGACTCCTGCTGTTCCTCGCCGCAAGCGCTCTAGGGCGGCGCCCGGAGTAGAGACGCGTTGACATCCTCCCCACGGCTAGAGCCAGAGCCGGGGGATTCCCCTTCCCCGCCGAGACGAGTGCCCCGAACTCAAGCGGATCATCGGGGATGTGCGCTTTGGCGCCCGTAGCCAGACGGAGGCCGCCGAGCCACGCGTGTCTCCCCAAGAGCGGGACCTGCGGCGGCGACGGCGACACACGCAGATCGACTGGGCACTTGGCGGCCCCGTCTTCGCGGCGATGATCTACGGCTGGGTCCGTCCCCTGCCTGGCGACACCGTCTGGGTCATGGGGTCATGGCGGCCTTGACCACGGTCCTGCAGGTGGGCCTCGGCCGGGTCTTCTACGGTGCCGTGTGGCGCGGGGCAGGGGCGGCACGAACGGCAGTTGTCGCGGTGTGGCAAGCAAAATGGGCATCTGCTGACACCACAGTACAGTCCTCCCCCCGCAGGCGCCTCCCGGCCGAGTGGCGACGGGCAGTGCTGGAGATGCGCAGGCTCCCCGCAGGACGCGGCCCGTCTCCACGCGCGCCACCGCCCGGTCAACCGCCTCCCTCCGGCGCACGCACACGGCGCAGGGCCTCCGCTCACCACCAGAGATGCCCAGGGCCGAGGCCAGGGCCCGCCCGTAGCGGTTGCCGTCGCCCACGGTCGGCAGCATGTAGCTGCCTTCTCCCAGCTCGTTCCAGGCTTCGACGAACACCAGGGGCCGCGACGGCGCCGCTGAGACGCGCATCTTGGGATGGGCATCGGCCCAGGTGATCGCCGCGCCCACGAAACCAGCGAATTGCGCGGGCGAGCGTGTGTACCAGTACGGGGTTTCACCCCAGGGCCGGGAGTCCCAACCGTCCATGACCACCGGGATGTATGGCACGGGGCTGGTCGCGGCGAACCCGTTCCATTGCCCCTCGCCCGCGGCCACCAGTTGCGTGTAGAGGTGCACGTAGACCTGGGTGCTGTCGATGTGGCTGTGCCCCATCAGGGTCTTGAGCACGTGGGCGTCCACGCCGGCCTGGGCCATGTTCGTGCCGAAGGTGTGGCGCAGGCGGTGCGGGTTCCCCGCAGGCACGTCGGCGCGGCGCCGGTGGTAGCGGAAGATGGTGCGCAGCCCCGCCGCGGTCAGGGGACGGCCGCGGTTGGGGCCCTTGGCGACCAGGAACAGTTCGGGGTGCACGGATTCGGGCCGCTCATGCAGTACGTAGCGGTGCACGGCGCGCAGCACGTCCTCATCTAGGGGCACGACCCGTTCCCTTCCGCCCTTGCCCGCCACCCGCGCCGCGCGTCCGCCCATGTCCACATCGCGCAGGCGGAGCGTGAGGACCTCGCACGAGCGGAGCCCGCCGTAGAGCATCAGCAGCGCCATCGCCTTGTCCCGATGCGTGCGCAGGCTCGCGATCAGCCGCTGCACCTCGGCGGCGTCCAAGGTGCGCGGCAGGCCCCGGGTGTGCGCAGTTGCAACTCACCGCGGGAGACGCGCTGCTGGGTGTGACCGAGCAGGCCCCGCCGCGGCGAGCGCCAAGTGCGGTTCACCGGCCCGCGCGGCACGGGGTTGCGCAGCGGCTGGTCCGGTTGCTGGCGCTGCAGGTGCTCGTAGAAGCCGTGGATCGCGGCCAGACGGCGGTTGATCGTACGCGCCGTCATGCCGGTGTTGCGCCCGTCCTCCAGCCGGAAGACGTTCGGGCCACGGTCCCCCGAACCGGCCCTGCTCCGCCCGGATGAAGGCGAGCATGTCCGTGACGGTCACCGCTTCGGGGGCCCGCCCCGTCCCGCCATCGCCAGAAGCAGAGCATGTCCAGGGCATAGGCCCGGACCGTGTGCCGGGAGAACGCCCGGGCCGCGAGAGCCTCCAGGTACGACGCCACCGGAGCCACGGGCACCCCGTCCAACCCGAGCACGGCCCACCCGGGTATCCCCTCCGTCCTCGCCAAGCGGAACTCTGCCACCGTCGCCCCTCCCGCCCTGTCCGCCGTCCCGGTCGGCGGAGCCCTGCCCGGCTTCGCCACCAAGCGACCTCGGGCACGGTACCAGGGTCGGGAGGGAGGGGTCAAACCCCGTTTTAGCCGGATAATAGGGGGTCGCGGACGATCACGACGCGGAGTGGCAGATCCCCGGTGACCTGGTACCAGAGGGCGATGCGGCTGAGCAGCAGACGGTCCACGGTGCGGTCACGGAGCCGCACACGGGCGAGGTGCCACTCGTCCGGTGCCGCCGCGGCAGCGATGCGCTCGAGGGAGGGCAGGCGCTGGCCTTTCTTGGGAGGGCGGCCGCGCTGGCCGGGCCGGCGGGCCCGGGGTAGGTCGAAGAGGGCGGCGTCACGGCGTTGGCGGGAAGTGACGATCGTGCGCGGCAGACCGAGCTTGGCCAGGGAGGCGTAGGCGCCGCCGACGAGGCGGAAGTGGCGGTCGGGCAGCCAGCCGGCCAACTCCTGGACCATAAGGGCCGTGAGCATGACGTGCGAAGGGCCGCCCTTGACGTAAACGCGGGCATGAACGGGCAGGGCGACGGGCTGGTCGCGACCGGGGACCCGGACGCAGACGCAGAGCAGGACGACGTTGAGGCCGAAGGCGTAGACGATCTTGCGCACGGTGGAGCGGACGGGGTCGCGGAAGATGCCGGCGTCCTCGACGTGCCGGCCCGACTTGTGGACGATGGAGTCGTCGACCAGCAGGTGCACCGCCGTGCCAACGGGGCAGTGTTGCTCGATCAGGGGCACGCTCTGGCGGCGCCAGAAGTCGGGGGTCTTCCAGGCGCCGTCGCGGAAGAAGCGGTGAAAGGCGTCGTGCGGATGCTTGCCCTCGGGGTCGGCAGTGGGGAGCATGCCGGTGATGGTGCGGCGGCCGGGGCAGAGGATCCAGCCGGTGGCGATCTGGCGGAAGAGTTCGAAGGATGGGCGTGTGAAGACGGCGACGCTGACAGCCAGCAGGGACTGCCGGAGCAGTGCGCCCTCCATCACGACCGCCCCCCGGCGGGGTGGTCGGGGGCACAGAGCAGTTCGCGGAAGCGCGGGTCCAGGGGGTGGACCCAGATCAACTTGAAGGAGGTGGTGGGACGGTTGTGGATACGGTCGCGCTTGCCACGGCCCACGGTCTCGCCGATACGGGTCCAGTTGGCGGCGCGGAGGCAGGTGCCGGCGAAGCGGTCGCACTCGACGAAGGTTTCCAGGAGGACGGGGCTGTAGCCGGCGCGCTCCAGCCAGTCCGCGGGCAGCCGACGGGCCGCCAGGCCGAGAAGGGCGGAGGCCAGCCCGCGGACGGCCACCCAGGGCAGCACCATGAACCTGCGGTTCTGGACTACCTCGCGCAGGTGGGCCTGGCGCTCCGCGTCGGTCCAGCCGATGTAGCGCTCGCGGACGGCCAGCCGCCAGGCCGCGGCGCCAAAGCCCAGCGCCGCAAGCACGCGGTCGCCGTCGTAGGCCAGGTAGCGCCACTGCGCCCCGGCGGGCTGGGTGCGTCCCCCCGACTCCGCGCGGCTGGTGACGGTCACCAGCCGCAGGTCCTGGAGGTCCCCCCGGCTCCCGGTGATCGGGGCCTGGGGCTCCCCGGCCGCCATGCGCCGTGGGGGCCGGGGCCGGACCGGCGCGCGGGTGGGCACAGGGGCAGCCAGATCACGCCGTGCGCCTCCATGCGTTGCAGGGCGACGTGGCAACTGACCACCTTGGGTTGGCCGTCGGGCTTGACCCAATGCTGCTACTGACCACGCTATGTGCGAAACGACTGGCCACGGTGTTTGCGACCGGCCTGTCGGCCCTGGCGGGCGCGCCTCCGGCGCCGCCGATTCCGGCGGCAGCGGCATCGCCTTGAAGGGCATGCCGCCCGGCAAGACAGCCTACGGCGGCGCCCCCTCACCCGCCAGGGCTTCGCAAGCCGGC
>JAJZZC010000207.1 GCA_021797775.1 Bacillota bacterium | reverse complement strand
GCCAGGCTCATCCACCAGGGTCGGATTCGGGACCGAAGTGCCCCCTCTTGCCCCGGCCCTCCCCGCCGGGGTGGTCCCCGTTTCGTCTGTCATCTGGGTCCCTTTTAGCCTAGCACTGACAGCTGCGCCCCTGGTCCCCGGCCCTCGGCCGTACCTGTTCGGTGAACTGCGTTGGGACCGCTACGCCTGGTGGGTCAACGGCACCCCAATGGCGAGCGCGTAGCACAGCCAGTGGCTCGGCACGCACTTCACCGAATGCTTACAGACTAGAGGTGCAGCCACTCTTGCAGCCTGGCCGCGTCCAGGACCAGGAGCCCATCCTCCGTCCGGCGGACCGCGCCCTGCTCCCGCAAGAGACGCAGCGTCCGGGTCACCGTCTCGCGCGATACGCCGGTCAGTTGTCCCAGCTCACGATGCGTGAGGGGAAGATCCACGGTGATAGGGCTACCCGTGTCGGGGTTGGCCTTGCCCTCTTGCGCGCGAATTGCAGCAGCGCCGAGACCACCCTGCCCGTGGCGCTGCGCAGCGCCAGGTCATAGATGCGGCCCTGCGCCCATTGGAGCCGGCGGGCCAACTGTTGCATCAGTGTCCAGGCGAGCTCTCCGTGCTCACGCACCAGGCGGCCCAGGTCTCCCGTGGCGACGCTGCCCACGCGGCTCCCGGTCATGGTTTGGGCCGAGGCGGGATAACGCTCCTCTGGCATGAGGCACACCAGGGCCAGGAGGCCACCCTTCTCAAACACCTGGAGCGTCTGCTCATGACCATCCGGCGTGTCACGGAAGACACGTACCCGCCCATCGAGGGCAAAAAAGAAGCGCTCCGCCGGGTCCCCTTCGCCGAATACGTACATGTTCTGGCGATACGGACGGACGGTGGCCGCATCCGCAACCGCCCTACGGGTCTCGGCGGACAGCGTCGCAAACAGCGGCACAACCGCCAGCAACCCCGGATCGCAGGCCATCCACCCCACCCCCGCCCTGCCTTTGGTCTACCCGCCGCCCTTCTGCACGGTGGCCACCGCCCCCGGAGGCGGTCGCCGCCAGCGTGGGCTAGGCGGCTAGGCCATAGGCGCGCGCTTGGCGAAGGGCGTCAACGGCCGCCGCGGCCCTCGTTCGGCGACGCCGCGCTCCGGCGAAGGCGCGCTCCATCCGTTCCAGGAGCGGCGGAAGCGCCCGGCCGGCCGCCGCCAGCGCGGGCAGCAGCACCTCGTTCTCCACGCGCGCGGGCACGGCGAAGACGGCGGACGCTCCCGCCGCCAGGGCGGCGGCGCGCGCGCACGCCACTGCGGTGCTGCCCGGATCCGCCGGCGGCGCGCCTATCTCCTTACCGATCCGGCGCAACTCGAGGCCGCGCGCTCGGAGTTCCTCGTGTTCCAGGGTAAGAGCCGCCACCAGCCAGGCCAGGCCGGCGGACTCCGCCTCCGCGTAGAACGTGCGCTCCTCGACCACCGCGTGGGGAAGCAGTTGGTCGGTCCAATAGCATGCGAGGGAGGAGAGCGCCGAGGCCATCGCGCTTGGACCCTCTGCCCGCCTCGCGGCCGCCTCCATGCGCTGAACATCGCCGACCATCTCCGCGTGGTGGGCGCGCACACGCTCAAGCACGACCTGGTCCCGCATCGTCATGGCCACCCGTACCGCCTCCCCGCTGCGACGTTCGGCACGCTCGCGCCAGCCGGCGTCCCGCGACCGCGCCCCACATCCGTCAGCGCCTCGTGGCCCGGCGGCGCGCAGGCAGGGGTTGCTGCTCTGGCCAGGTCAACGATCCCGGCATCCCGTTGGATGAGGATGCCTCGGCACTCCCGGAACGACCGCCGATGGCACCGGTTGGCGCGGGAGACGCCGTTATCCACATCCTGCCATCAGCAGGTGCGGCAAAGCGGGTCGCCGCGCACCCATCACGGGTGACATGCGTCACAGGTCAGGTTCCGTGTCTCCACGGCGCACGGTCCGCGCCTCGTGCGGCAACGCCCGTATATGGCGGACCACCGTGCGCCGACGGCTCCGTCTGCCCGCGCCGGCCACCCTCCGTCGAGGAGACGCGACGCCACCCTGTCCGCATACTCACTCCGCGAAGCGGGGCTCCAACGCATAGGGGATCACGGGACGCAACGTCCGCGCGATGAAGCACGTCTCCTCCGCCTCGCGCAGGGCATCCTCCATCCTGCGCCGGTCCTCCAGATCCGCGCCGACGCCGTGCACGACGGGGCGCAGGCGGATGCGTTCAAAGTGCAGACCTTCCGCGGTCCGCCTGACCTCGCCCACGATGGTCGCCTCGACACGGGGCGCACCCAGCCCCCTCCGGGTCCATACCCGCGCCAGCGTCATCAGGTAGCAAGACAGGGCCGACGCCAGCAGCAGTTCCTCGGGATTGGTGCCCGGCCTCGTGCCGCCAAAGGCCTCTGGAACGGCGATCGCCGCGGTCTGCGCTCCCCCGAGCCCCATCTCGCCGGTCTGGGATTCCGCGGACCAGCGCCCGTGGACCTCAAACACGAGTGTACGGTGCTGAACCTCGCTTGACATCGTTCGAAAACCTCCCCTCGGCAGCGTCGGCCATCCGGCCAGCAGCGTCTGTGATCGGCGTCACACCCACGGCGTACGGGCCGCGTTACCCTGCTGGAACGGCGCTGCGACGAACGCGCCCGCGGCCGCGGGCCCGACCGCCATCCATGCGCCACAAGAGCCGGGATCTTGAGGCTGCCCTGAGAGAGGACTTTCGCCGCAGCCTCCCAGCTGGGACCGTCCACGGTGCGCGTCGGCGCGCCGCGTGGGATGGAGGACTGCTTTAACGTGAATTCCCTGGCGACCCGGCACGCGCCCGATGTCGCGCTCCCGCTCGCGCACTTCCTGACCGGCGTCGCCGCCGCGCTGCTGGGCGGGCTCGCCCTGCTCGCCTGGGCGCCGCGGCTGCTGGCGCAGCCCGTCGGCGCGTTCCCCACGCTCGCAGTTACCCACCTGTTCACGTTGGGCTGGCTCGCGATGACCATCGTCGGCGCCACCTACCAGATGGTTCCGGTCGTCCTGGAGGTGCAACTGCGAAGCGAGCGCTTGGCGCGCGCCGGCTACCCGGTGCTGCTGGCTGGCGCCGCGCTGATGGTGGCCGGCTTCTGGACCGCGCGCGTGGCTCTGCTGATTGCCGGTGGCGCCTGCGCGGTCGCCGCCCTCGTCGTCTACGCCGGGCACATCATCGCGACGGCCCTGGGCGCCCACCCCCGGGCACGCGTGGCGCAGCGCTTCATCCTCGCAGCGACGGCGTACCTCGTCCTCGTCGGCGTGCTGGGCGGCCTGCTCATCGCCGCGTTCCGCTGGAATCTCGTACACGCCGACCTGCTGCCCGTGCATGCCGTGACCGCCCTGCTCGGCTGGGCCACCATCCTGGCCATGGGCGCGGCCTACCGCCTGACCCCGATGTTCGCGCTCTCCCACGGCCACGGGGACGGCGCCGCGGCGCTGGTCCTCCCCCTCGTCGCGGTGGGCACGTTGGTCGTGCTGCTCGGGCTGCTGCTCGGCTGGCCGCGTGCCGTCATGGCCGTGGCCGGGCTCCCTCCTTGCGCCGCGATTGCCGTCTTCGTCCGCGACCAGTGGGCCTTCCTGAGGACACGTCGGCGGCCCCACCTGGACACGGGTCTCCGCCTCACCATGGCCGCCACCCTCTACCTTGCCGCGACGGCGGCTGTGGCGTGGCTGGGCTTGGCCGGGCTCTGGCGGCCCGGGCACGGGGCGGTCGTCATCCTGGGTCTCCTCGGCTGGCTGGGGTGCCTGGTGGCGGGGCAGACGTACAAGATCGTCCCCTTCCTGGTCTGGTACCGCCGCTACGCGGCGCGCGCGGGCCGAGAGAAGGTACCGCTCCTCCGCGAGATGTACGACGAGCGGCTGGCGGCGCTGGGGATGTGGGGCCTGGCGGCGGCGGGCCTGGTGCTGGCGGCCGGAGCGGCGGCGGGGACCCCCTGGTTGCAGCGCCTGGGCGCGGTATGCTGGCTTGTCGGCTACGGGGTGCTGGCCTGGAACCTCGGGCAGGTCCTCCGCGCCTGAGTCCAAGGAGGGCGTACCGTGCTGCCACTCGCGTTCAAGCAACGGCCGGACAGCGCCGTGCCCGTCCGCTTCTTCGTGCTGGGCCTGCTGGGCTTCCTGGCGCTCTGCGCGGGCGTGCTGCTCCTGCCCGCGGCGCTCACGGTGCCGCCTGGACCCCACGGCGTCTTCCTGCTGCATCTGGCCGTCCTCGGCTGGATCACCCCCGTGATGATCGGCGCCGACTACCAACTCTTGCCGGTCGTCTTGCACCGGTCGCTCGTCGCGCCCGCCTGGGCGGCGCCCATCTTCGGCGTCTACACGGTCGGCGTGACCGTCTTCCTCTCCGGGTGGGCCTTCGGGCACGTTGCCTGGATCGCGCTCGGGGGGACGGCGGCCGGCATCGCCCTGATGGGGTTCTGCGTCCACGCGGCGCTCACGCTGCGCCGGCTGCGCGAGGCGAGCGCCACGGCCCTGGGCCTCGCCGGCGGGCTCGCCTTCCTGGCCGTCGTGGCCGTCCTCGGCCCCTGGATGGCCCTCGCCGTGGGCGGTGACGCCCCGGCACCCGTAGAGACCCTGCTCCCGCTCCACGCCGCCGCCGGGCTCGGCGGCTGGCTGCTCCTGACGATCATCGGCGCCAGCTACCAACTCGTGCCCTTCTTCGCGGCCACCGAGCCGTCGGTGCGCGCGCGCTGGTCCCTGCCGGCGGTGGCTCTGGTGGGGGCGGGCGTCCTGCTGCTGCTGGCATCCGTCGCCCTGCCCGCGCCCGCGGCGGCCGTGGGGGCCGGCCTCGCCCTGGCCGGCGTGACCCTCTGGGCGGGGGACATCGCGCGGCTCGCGCGGCATGGCCGGCAGGCGCGGCGCGAGCCGGTCACCCTCTACACCCTGCTGGCGGTGGCCGCGCTCTGGCTCGCCGTGGCGGGGGCTGTGGCCGCCCTCGCCGGCGTGAGTCGCGCCGCGGCGCCGGCCGCCTATCTCGGGCTGGTCGCGGGCCCATCCCTGCTGATCCTGGGGCAGCTGCAAAAGATCCTGCCCTTCATCGCGGCGCTGGATGTCTCCCAGGCGGCCAAGCGGCGCGGTCAGGTGCCCAAAACCGAGGCGTTGTTCCCACGGCGGCGGGCCTTCCTCATCCTCTGCGGCCTGGCGCCGGGGACCGTGGCTGTGGCCGTCGGGCTCGGCGTGGGAAGCGCCGCGGTGGTCCGCAGCGGGGCGGCGCTGGTTCTGCTCGCGGCAGTGGCCTTCGTGGCGCAGGAGACGCGCGCCCTGGCGGCGTGGCGGCGCGCGAGAGCCCCGGAGCCGAGCTGAGCACCGCGGCCCCGGCGTCGGAGGGGCGCGGGTGCGCGACGGCCGTCCTCTACCTCGCGCGCGTCGGGACGCCGGTACAGGCCCGCCAGGGCCCCCTCCAACAGCGGTCCGCCGGCGGAGAGTCGGCCACATCCTCCCGGGCGAGGAGCGTCTGGACGGTGTTCGCGACATCTCCCGCAGGCACCGTGATGGTCTGCACGGATCCGTCCCGCCGCGTGACGGTGACGCTCTGGCTTAGCGCGTGCATCGACCCCATGAAGACCGCGCGGCCGTCCGCGAGAGCCAGCACGCGCGTCGCCACCGCCTCCACGTCCTCCAGCTAGCGGCTGGTCAACGGAATGGTCGCGCCCCCTCGCAGGGCCTCTTCCCGCAGGAAGGCCCGCACCTCGCGCCGGGAAGCCGCGTCCGGGCCCAGGGTCGGCTCATCGAGAAAGAGTACCTCGGGGCGATGGAGAACTGTCGCGATCAGTTCGAGTTTGGCCCTCTCGCCGAGTGAGAGCCGCCGCAGCGGTACCCCGAGCGGGTCGCGACCGTGAGCCGCTCCGCGAGGTCCGCGACGCGCCCGCGCCATGCGCTGCGTTCCAACCCATAGACGCCGGCCAGCAGCTGATAGTTCTCAAGCGCGCTAGCCTCGGGCACCAACTGGCTGCGCCCGCCCGCGCGACTGCCGATGCGCCGCACGAAGGCGGGGCGGAGGGGCGCCGGCCGCTCCCCGAGCACGTGCACCGCTGCGACCGCGCCCTCGCCCGTGCGAGTCGGCATGAGGATGCCGCCGTGCGAGGTCTGTGTCGGGAACGGTCGGCGCCCCCTGCACGCGCTGGCGCGCGCGGCTGGCGAGTTGGCGGCCCACGATGAAACCCGGTGCCACTGCGGGGTCCCCATCAGAACCGGATCCATGTCGACAGCCAGGCCTTGACGGAGTCCAGCATTGGATTCACACTGTAGTCATGCCGAGGGAAGATCTGTCCGTCCCAGCACTCCTGCTGCGTCAACATGGTGTTCAGGTGACGGCGCAGCGTCTGGCCGTTCTCCGTGCGGTGTCCCGCCGACCGCACGGCACGGCGGACGAGATCGAGGATCTGGTGCGGGCCGAGATCGGTGCCGTCTCGCGCCAGGCGGTGTACGACGCCCTCGGCACACTGACCGACAGGGGCCTCATCCGGCGGATCCAGCCGGCGCGCTCGCCGGCTCGTTACGAGGACCGGGTGGATGACAACCACCACCACCTTGTTTGCCGCACATGCGGCGTCATGGTCGATGTCGACTGCGCGGTAGAGAGCGCACCCTGCCTGCAGGTGGCGGATACCCATGGGTTCATCGTCGACCAGGCGGAGGTTATCTACTGGGGTTCCTGCCCCACCTGCCAGCAGGCCGCGCGGTGACAGCAAGACATGCGACCGGGACCGTCACGCAGATCAACAGAGAGGGGTCGCCATGAACAACGACGACGCCGGCCCAGTCGCCACCCAGCCCGAGGAGGTAGCGCCCGCGGCCCAATGCCCGATGCTGCACCATGCCCACACCGCGACCGGTTCGATGGCGAACCAGCACTGGTGGCCGGAACAGCTGAACCTGCGGCCGCTCGCCAGGAACTCACCCCTGATCGACCCCATGGGTGGGAAGTTCGACTACGCCGCCGAGTTCGCCACGCTTGACTTCGCAGCCGTGAAGGCCGACATCGTCAAGGTGATGACGACGTCCCAGGACTGGTGGCCGGCTGACTATGGCCACTACGGCCCGCTGCTCATCCGCATGGCGTGGCACAGCGCCGGGACCTACCGCATACACGACGGTCGCGGCGGCGCCGCCTCGGGGACGCAGCGTTTTGCGCCGCTCAACAGCTGGCCCGACAACGCGAACCTCGACAAGGCGCGCCGTCTGCTCTGGCCGGTCAAGCGGAAGTACGGCCGGAAGATCTCCTGGGCTGACCTCATGATCCTCGCCGGGAATTGCGCTCTGGAATCCATGGGCTTCAAGACCTTCGGTTTCGGCGGCGGGCGCGAGGACGTGTGGGAGCCCGAGGAGGACATCTACTGGGGACCCGAGGATACCTGGCTCGGCGACGAGCGTTACAGTGGTGATCGCGAGCTGGCGAATCCTCTTGCCGCGGTGCAGATGGGCTTGATCTACGTGAACCCGGAGGGTCCCAACGGCAAACCCGATCCCGTTGCCGCGGCCCGGGACATCCGGGAGACGTTTGCTCGGATGGCCATGGACGATAGGGAGACGGTTGCTCTCATCGCCGGCGGGCACACCTTCGGCAAGACCCACGGGGCCGCCGATCCCTTGCGGTACGTCGGTCGCGAGCCCGAAGGCGCGCCGATCGAACAGCAGGGTCTGGGCTGGAAGAGCACCTTTGGCAGCGGCAAGGGCGGCGACGCGATCACGAGCGGCCTGGAAGTGGTCTGGACCACCAAGCCGACGAAATGGGACAACGGCTTCTTCGAGAACCTGTTCGGATATGAGTGGGAACTGGTGAAGAGCCCGGCCGGCGCTCATCAGTGGCGTCCCACCGACCGGGCAGCGGACGACACCGTACCCGACCCGCACGATCCGTCAAAGCGGCGTGCCCCGATGATGCTCACCACGGACCTGGCGCTGCGGTTCGATCCGATCTACGAGCCGATCTCGCGGCACTTCCACCAGCATCCGGACGAGTTCGCCGACGCCTTTGCCCGGGCGTGGTACAAGCTCACTCACCGCGACATGGGTCCGATCACGCGCTACCTTGGGCCGGAGGTCCCGTCCGAGCAGCTGATCTGGCAGGACCCGCTCCCCGCGGTCGACCACGCGCTGGTCAACGCGGGCGACATGGCGGCCCTGAAGCGGAGCATCCTCGCCTCCGGGCTGTCGGTCTCCCGGCTGGTCGCGACCGCGTGGGCGTCGGCTTCCACCTTCCGCGACAGTGACAAGCGCGGCGGCGCCAACGGGGCTCGCATCCGCCTTGCTCCGCAGAAGGGGTGGGCGGTCAACGATCCGTCCGAGTTGGCAACGGTGCTACGCACCCTGGAAGGGATCCAGGCGGACTTCAACAGCTCGCAGGCTGGTGGGAAGAAGGTATCCCTCGCCGACCTGATCGTCCTTGGCGGCTGTGCAGCCGTCGAGCAGGCGGCCAAGACTGCCGGGCATGACGTGCAGGTTCCCTTCTCACCGGGACGCACGGACGCGGCGGCTGAGCAGACGGATGTCGCCAGCTTCGCCGTGCTCGAGCCGACGGCTGACGGCTTCCGCAACTACTTTCGAGCCGGTGACAAGCGCCGGCCGACGGATCTGCTGGTTGATCGGTCGAGCCTGCTGACGCTGACCGCTCCAGAGATGACGGTGCTCGTCGGCGGCCTGCGTGTCCTGGGCGCGAACACTGGCCACAGTGTACATGGCGTCTTCACGGACCGGCCCGGGGTACTGACCAACGACTTCTTCGTGAATCTGCTCGACATGGGCACCGAGTGGCTCCCGTGCCCGACCGAGTATGTCTACGAGGGCCGTGACCGCGGAACCGGGCAAGTCAAGTGGACCGGCACTGCCGTGGACCTCGTTTTCGGCTCGAACTCCCAGCTCCGGGCCATCGCCGAGGTTTACGCCTGCAACGACGCACAGCAAAAGTTCGTGCAGGACTTCGTGGCGGCGTGGAACAAGGTCATGAACCTCGACCGTTTCGACCTGTGAGGCAATTCCATTCCATAGAGCCTCAGACTTCGACGCATTGGGCTTCTGGCGCGTCTCACCCGTTGTGCACGCCGGAGGTCCGCAGGTGGATCGAACCACTGGGTATGGTACCATCGCGACGATGACGTACTGCAGGTGGCATGGTGATCCGGCAGACCGCGTGCGGGATGCACAATCTGCCAGTATTTGGGTGATCCTTGGGGCTCAACGGTTTCCGGGCGGCGGCGAAC